>NZ_JBHVWZ010000007.1:81374-341607 GCF_042881985.1 Streptomyces sp. NPDC058246
GTCACGATCTCCGTCCTGACCCAGGCCCGTGAGGACCTGATCGAGCGGACCGTGGAGTCGCGGGGGGGGGGCCGGCGCGCGGCCCGCCCCCACAACAAACCCCCCCCCCCCCCCACCCCACTTTCACGGCTCCGGCGCGCCGGGTAAGGTTAGGTTAGCCTCACCGATCACGGGGGAGGCGTGACCGACGAATCCCTCGGGAGGTGAACCGCGTGTACGTCTGCAACTGCTTCGGTGTCACCGAGGCGCAGGTGAAGAAGCACGCGGAGGACGGTGCCTGCACCCCCCGCCAGATAGCGTCGGCGTGCAAGGCGGGCACGGACTGCGGTTCGTGCGTCCGCCGGATCCAGGCCCTGCTGGGCCGGGGCGCGTGTCCGCGCCGCGAGTTCGCGGACGAGGGCCGGCCGGTGCTCTCCGAGGTCCCGGTGCCGGTGTCCCTGGACGAGGCCGCCTAGCTCTCTCGGCCCGTCGGCCCGCGCGGCCTGTCAGCTCTCCGGCTGCTCGATCAGCTGCGCGATGTAGAGCGCCTCACCGAGCTTCTCGACCAGTTCCAGCTGGGTGTCCAGATAGTCGATGTGGTGCTCCTCGTCCTCGAGGATCGACTCGAAGATGTTCGCGGACGTGATGTCGCCCTTGCCGCGCATCACCTCGATCCCGCGCTTGAGGCGGTCGATCGCCTCGACCTCCACCTGCCGGTCGGCCTGGAACATCTCCGTGACGGTCTGCCCCACCCGGACGTGGAAGAGCCGCTGGTAGTTCGGCAGGCCGTCCAGGAAGAGGATCCGGTCGGTGAGCACCTCGGCGTGCTTCATCTCGTCGAACGACTCGAGCCGCGTGTACTTCGCGAGCTTCGTCCAGCCGAAGTTCTCCTGCATCTTCGCGTGCAGGAAGTACTGGTTGATCGCCGTCAGCTCGCCGGTCAGCTGTTCGTTGAGGAATTCGATGACCTCGGGGTCGCCCTGCATTGCAGAGACTCCTTCCAAGCGGGGGACTGGGCAGATTGCGCCGCATCTTTGCACCGGCACACTAGGTCGTCCAGTAAGTGCATGCTTAGTAGGAGTTGCCCGAATCCGACCTGGGCTGGTCATGTGCACCGTCCCGGGTCTGTCAGGATGGAGTCATGGGTCAGCCGGTGGAGCGTGAATCTGGAGAAGCGGCACAGTCGGAGCTTCCGCCGGGGCAGCGACTTCAGCGCGGCTGGCCGGTCACCCACTACGGGCCCGTACCCAAGTTCCGCCCCGAACGCTGGGAGTTCAGGGTCTTCGGCGCCACCGCCGACGGTGAGAAGCACTGCTGGACCCATGAGGAGTTCACGGCCCTGCCGTACGCCTCCGTCGTGGCCGATCTGCACTGCGTCACGAAGTTCAGCATGCTCGGGGCCGAATGGGGCGGCATCCCCGCGCGTACGATCCTGGAGATCGCCCCGCCCGCGTCCACCGTCACTCATGTCATGGTCTGGGCCGAGTACGGATTCAGCTCGAACCTCCGCCTGTCGGACTTCGCCTCCGATCGCACGATCTTCGCCACGCACAAGGACGGCGAACTCCTCACTGCGGAACACGGCTTCCCGCTCCGCCTGGTCGTCCCCCACCTGTACGCCTGGAAGGGCCCCAAGTGGGTCCGCGGCGTCGAGTACATGACGGCCGACCGCCGCGGCTTCTGGGAGGAGCGCGGCTACCACAATGTCGGCGACCCCTGGCGCGAGCAGCGCTACTCGTACCAGGAGGAGCCCGGGGACGGCCCCGAGCTCTGAACCCTGCTGTGTCTTTCCGGCCGGCTCAGGTCCGGACGTCAGTGGTGGTACCGGTGCACCACCGCATGCCCCTTCCCGCGGCCGATCATCCACTTGTTGACGGGCGTCGTGACCACGAAGGCGATCGCCAGTGAGAGGGCCAGGGTGCCCCAGAACAGCAGGTCGTCCAGGTGCGCGTCCATGGCGTCCGGCCACAGCGCGATCACGCCGTTGTCGATCAGCTCCATCACCGCGATGGACAGGGTGTCGGCGGCGAGCGCGACCCGGAACGCCGTCCTGAAGTCGACGCCGGCCCTGAGCACTCCGCGCAGCGTGAGCGAGTAGCCGAAGACGAAGGCGAGGGCGATCGCCAGGACCATCGTCGGCACATTGCCCCAGCCGAACGCGGTGCCGATCACCATGCCGAGCACCTCGCCGATGGCGCAGCCGGTCAGGCAGTGCAGGGTCGCCTGGGCGGCCATCGACCAGGTGGCCTTGCCGCCGCCCAGGTCATGGGTGTGTGCGTGTACCTCGTGATGTGCGTGCGTGTCGTGCTGCATGAGGGCCCCCAACGCCGAACAACGGTTCCTGTACGAGACAGGAACCGTATACCCCCTGGGGGTATTCCGGAACGGGGTGGGAGAAAGGAGGGGAGACTCAGTCGTCGCGGAGCTTCTTCAGCCGCTCCACGTCCGCAGCGTGCCCTTCCTTGCCCCCGGGCGTCTCGATGATCAGGGGGACGCCCTCGGTGGCGGGGTGCGTCATCAGGGCGCGGAACGGGTCCTCGCCGATGTGGCCGGAGCCGATGTTCTCGTGGCGGTCCTTGTGGGCGCCCACCACATCCTTGGAGTCATTGGCGTGGATCAGCTTGAGCCGGCCCTCGCCGACGGTGTCGACCAGCAGATCGAGGGTCTGGTGCATCCCGCTCGGTCCGGTCAGGTCGTGGCCGGCCGCGAAGATGTGGCAGGTGTCGAGACAGACGCCCAGCTTGGGGTGGGCGTCGAGTGCCTCGAAGTACGGCCCGAAGTCCCAGGTGCGGGAGCAGAGGGAGGCGCCCTGGCCCGCCGTCGACTCCAGCAGCAGGAACGGGTCGTCGTCGTGGGTGAGCTCGTCCAGCAGCGGAAGCAGGTGCGCGCGGACCTGCTTCAGGGCAACCGCCCGCTCCCGGCCACCGGTGGCGCTCCCGGTGTGCACGACCACCCCCAGGGCGCCGATCTCCCGACCTCGCCGCAGTGAGTGCCGCAGCGACTCCACCGACTTCTCGACCGTCGCCTCGGTGTGCGAGCCGAAGTTGATCAGGTACGGGGCATGGACGTACGCGGGGATCGACTCCGCGGCGCAGGCCGCGCGGAACTCCTCGTCCTGTTTCGGGTTTCCGGCGGGCGTCGCCCAGCCGCGCGGGTTGGCCACGAAGACCTGGACGGTCTCGGCCTTCAGGTCGCGGGCGTAGGTCAGGCCGACGGAGTTGAGGCCGCCGGCCACCGGGACATGGCCGCCGACGGGGTTGCGGAGCTGCTTGCTGGTCACGCTCTTCAGGGTGTCATGTGCTTCCGGGGGTTCCGTCGGCGGACCTCAGGACGGCTCAGCGGATCTCGACGGTGATCATCGATCCCTTGGGTGCCGTCTGGCCGCCGTCCACGGACTGGCTCTTGACGTGGTCCCCGAAGAGCCCGAGCAGACCGCGGTCCTCGTTGACCTTGAACCCGGCGGCCTCCAGCTTCTGCTTCGCGTCGTCCACGGTGTCGCCCACGACGTCCGGGACCTGGACCATCTCGGGGCCCTTGGAGATCGTCAGTGTCACTGTGTCACCCGCGGCGACCTCGCGCCCGCCCCCCGGCGACTGCTTGGCGACCTCGCCCTTGTCGAACTCCGAAGTGACCTGCTCCGAGGAGATCTTCACCTTCAGACCCGAGTCCTGGAGCTCCGCCTTTGCGTCGTCCACGGACGCGCCGGTGACGTCCGGCACCTCCACCGGGCTGCCCTTGCTGACGACCAGCGCGATGGCCGAACCGGCGTGCCGCTCCGTGCCCGCGACCGGATCCGTGCTGATCACAAAGTCCTTGGGGACGTCCTCGCTGAACTGCCGGGTGACCATGCCCGCGGCGAGTCCGTCGCCCTTCAGCACGTCCCTCGCCTTGAACAGCGCGAAGCCCTTCAGGTCGGGCACCTTCACCGTCTCCGGGCCGTCGGAGATGGTCAGCGTCACGGAATCGTGGTCACGGATCCGGGCGCCGATCTTCGGGTCGGTGCTGATGACGGTGCCGCGCTTCACGGTGTCGCTGTACGCGTGCTTGATCTGACCGACCTCGAGCCCGGCCGACGCCAGCCGGTCCTTGGCCTCGGTCTTGGTCTTCGTAAGGATCGGCGGGACCGTGGTGAACTGGCCGGAGTTGATGTACCAGACGCCGGCGCCGAGGCCGAGCACCAGCACGACGGCGGCGATGACCAGCAGCATTCCGCGCCGGGGCCGCGCGGCGCGCCGGGAAGGAGCGGCCGGCCCGGACGCGAACTGGCTGGTCCGCTCGAACCGGCTGGTCCGGTCGAGCCCGGCGTTGCCGTCCTCGTAGTCATCGTTCACCGGCAGCGGGCGCTGCATGGACAGCGAGCGGGGGATCACGCTCGTACGGTCCTCGCCGTTGTCGTGGCCCGTGGCGAGGGCCCCCGGCGGTACGGCGTCGAGCTGTTCCGTGGTGAGCCCGGCGCGCGCCTCCAGCACCAGGCCGAGCAGCGCCACCGCGTCGTGCGGGCGCACCTCGGGGTTGCGGGCGGTCGCGGTGGCTACCAGCTCGTCGAGCGCGTACGGCAGCCCCGGTACGGCGGCGGACGGCGCCGGTACGTCGGCGTTGAGGTGCTGGTACAGCACCTGAGCGGGGGAGTCCCCGGAGTGCGGCTTGGCTCCGGTGAGCATCTCGTAGAGGACGACCCCGCACGCGTAGACGTCGACGCGGGTGTCGGCCGTGCCGTGCTCGATCTGCTCGGGGGCGAGATACGAGACGGTGCCGAGGACGGCGCCGGTGGTGTTCGTGACCGTGTCCACGGCCCGTACGAGACCGAAGTCGGCGACCTTGACCCGGCCGTCGTCCCCTATGAGGACGTTCTCCGGCTTCATGTCGCGGTGCACGAACCCGGCGCGGTGCGCGGCGCCGAGCGCGGCGAGCACCGGCTCCAGGATGTCGAGCGCGGCCCGCGGCTGCAGGGCGCCGCGGTCGCGCAGCACGTCGCGCAGGGTGCACCCGGCGATGTACTCCATGGCCAGATAGACGTACGACCCGTCCGTCCCCTGGTCGAAGACCTGCACCACATTGGGGTGGGCGAGCCGGGCCACCGACTTGGCCTCGCGGATGAAGCGCTCGACGAACGAGCCGTCGGCGGCCAGCGCCGGGTGCATCACCTTGAGGGCGAGTACGCGGTCCAGGCGGGTGTCCAGGGCCCTGTAGACCGTGGCCATCCCGCCGACCGCGATCCGTGCGTCGACGCGATAGCGGCCGTCGAGCACGTGCCCGACGAGCGGGTCCTGAAGGGTCGTATCCACGCAGGTGAGTGTACGAGCCGCCACTGTCACGCGCCCCATTCGGCCGATACCGGGGCGCGACTGCAGCCGACCTGTGACGCATCCCGCCCGCCCGGAACCCAGACTTCGCACGCACGTCCTCCCGACCCCGGAACCCGGGGGCCACCGAGCGCCGGAGCCCGGGGGTCCTGAGTCCCCGAAACGCGGGGATCCCGAGCCCTGGAACGCGGGAATCGCCGAACTCTCGGTCCCGGGAATCCGTGAAGCATCCCGCAGCCGCCGACGGCGAGTCCCGCCCACGGGAGACCCGCACTTCCCATCCCACTGGAAACGGGCGGTGCGCGGGCGGGAGAACTCCCCGGGACGCCGGGTGTCCAGAAGACGCCGGGCGCCTAGAAGGCGGGCCGCTCGGGATCCAGCCGCGCCAGACCCTCCGCAGGAGACGACGCCTCGGCGAAGTGCCGCCGAGGGATCCGCCCCGCCCGCCGGGCGAGCCGCCCTGCGTCCACCGCGTGCCTCATGGCCTCCGCCATCAGCACCGGCTCCTGCGCCCGCGTCACCGCTGAGGCGAGCATCACACCCGCACACCCCAACTCCATCGCGAGCGCCGCGTCGGACGCGGTACCGGCCCCGGCGTCCAGAATCACCGGCACGCGCGCGTGCTCCACGATCAACTGGAAGTTGTGCGGGTTGCGGATCCCGAGCCCGGACCCGATCGGCGACCCCAGCGGCATGATCGCGGCGCAGCCCACGTCTTCGAGCTTTCGCGCGAGAACGGGGTCGTCGTTCGTGTACGGCAGCACGGTGAACCCCTCGTCGACCAGCGTCTCCGCGGCGTCGAGCAGCTCGATCGGATCGGGCAGCAGCGTCCGCTCGTCGGCGATGACCTCCAGTTTCACCATCTCGGTGCCCAGCGCTTCGCGCGCGAGACGGGCGGTCAGCACGGCCTCGCCCGCCGTGAAGCACCCCGCCGTGTTCGGCAGCACCCGGATACCGAGCCGGTCGAGCACGGAAAGGACCGACCCGTGCACGGAGGCGTTCACGCGCCGCATCGCGACCGTCGTCAGTTCCGTACCGGAGGCGACGAGCGAGCGTTCCAGGACGTCGAGGCTGGGCGCACCGCCCGTACCCATGATCAGCCGGGACGAGAAGGACGTACCACCGAGGACAAAGGGATCGTCGGCCATGGGTTCAGCCTCCTTGGACGGCGGTGAGGACTTCGACGCGGTCTCCCTCGGAGAGGGAGGTGGACGACCACCGCGTGCGCGGGACGACGGTTTCGTTCAGCGCGGCGGCCACACCGGACGGCGCGGCGGTGAGGGTCGCGACGAGCGTGTCGAGAGCGGTCCCCGCGGCGATCAGCTGCCGCTCTCCGTTGACGAAGATGTTCATGCGGGCTGCTCCGTGAGGGCGGCGGCGCGGAAACGCCGGGGGGTGAAGGGGCGGGCCTCGTCGGGGAGTTCACCCGTGGTCAGGACGTGCGCCATGACATCACCGGTGACGGGTGTGAGCAGGACGCCGTTGCGATAGTGCCCGGTGGCCAGCAGAAGGCCGTCCAGTGAGGTCGGGCCCAGCAGCGGCGCGTTGTCGGGGGACCCCGGGCGCAGTCCGGCGCGGGTCTCGGTGAGCGGCAGCTCGGTGATCCCGGGAACCAGCTCGTGGGCGTCGCGCAGCAGCTCGTACACGCCGCCCGCGGTCACCGTGGTGTCCCAGCCCAGTTCCTCGCTGGTCGCGCCGACGACGAGTTCGCCGTTCTCGCGCGGCACCAGATAGACCTGGCTGCCGCGCACCACGGCACGGACGGTGCGGCTCAGGAAGGGCGCGTACCGCTGCGGCACGGTCAGCCGCAGTACCTGCCCCTTCACCGGACGCACCGGCGGCAGGACGTCGTCGGGGACGCCCTGGAGACGCCCGCTGAGGCTGCCCCCGGCGAGTACCACCTGGCCGGCGGTCAGTTCGGTGCCGTCCGTGGTGACCACTCCGGCGGCCCGGTCCCGTACGACGGCGAGGCGCTCCGCCCACGTCCGGTGGAACACCACTCCGGCCCGCTCGCACGCCGTGACCAGGGCCCTGGCGAGCCGGCGCGGATCGATCTGGTGGTCGCCGTCGACCCGCAGCCCGCCGCGTACGCCGGGCGCCAGCATCGGCTCCAGGCGGCGGCACTCGCGACCGCTCAGCCACTCCGAGTCGAGCCCCGACTCGCGTTGCAGGGTGTGCAGTTCACGCAGATGGGCGCGGTCGTCGGAGTCCAGCGCCACGGCCAGGGTGCCGCACTGGCGGTAGCCGAGGTCCTGCCCCGTCGCCCCGGTGAGCTCGGCGGCGAAGTCCGGATAGCGGCGCGCGGAGGCGAGGTTGAGGCCCAGCAGGGTCTGCTCGCCGTAGTGCAGTTCGGTGACGGCGGCGAGCATGCCGGCCGCGACCTGGGCCGCTCCGCCGCCGGGTCCGGGATCCACGAGGGCGATCGTGAACCCGCGCTGCGCGGCCCGCCAGGCCGTCACGAGACCGATGATTCCGCCCCCGACGACGAGGACGTCTGATGTACGTGTGTCCGATGTGCGTGTGTCTGATGTACGCGTAGGCGACATGGGCGTCCAGCCCCTCCCTTCGCCGGCATGACCCGGATCAGGTTCGTACGGTCGGAGGCCGTCCCAGCCTCCCTCTCAGCCCGGTGCGTCCGGGCTCCCGCGAGTGCTTTACGTTGGCCACCCTAGCCCGCCGCGACCCGTCTCAGTAAGGGAGCCTCCCGCCATGCCCCGCTCGCTCGACGGCCTCGTCCTCGCCCCGATCGCCGACCAGGCGCCAGGTCAGGTGGGCACGCGCACCAGGTTCACCTACCACGAGAAGAACGGCGAGATCTGGGCCGAGTACGCGGGCGGCGATGTCGTACGCGGGTACCTCGTGGGTAGCCGTGAGGGTGACCGCCTCGACTTCCGCTACGTACAGCTCAAGCACGACGGCAGCACGTCGTCGGGGCACTGCGCGTCCCTCGTCGTGGAGCTGCCCGACGGGCGCGTACGCCTGGAGGAGACCTGGGAGTGGGAGTCGCGGACGGGCAGCGGGACGAGCGTGGTCGAGGAAGTGGGAGTCGCGGAGGCGGAAGCGCGGACGGGCAGTGTGGAACAGGTCACTGAGCACGTCCGCTGACTGACGAATTGTCAGTTGTCTATGGTGATCAGGTGAGCGAGCAGACGCAGGCGCAGTCGCAGGGGCGTACGGCACGGCGGGTCGTCGTGGTGGGTGCGGGCATGGCTGGTGTGCAGACCGCCGTCGCCCTGCGCGAACAGGGCTTTACCGGCAGTGTGACGCTGATCGGCGCGGAACCCCACCAGCCGTACGACCGACCACCGCTGTCCAAGGCCGTGCTGCTCGGCAAGGCCGAGGGCTCCGCCTTCGACGTCGACTTCGAGGCGCTGGACATCGAGCTGCAGCTCGGTCGCGAGGCCACCGGCGTGCGCCCCGGGGACCATGAGCTGGATACCGCCACCGGGCCCGTTCGGTACGACGTCCTGGTCATCGCGACCGGCGCGGAACCGATCCAGCTGCCGGGCGCTGAGGGTGTGCCCGGGGTCCATCTGCTGCGCACCCTGGACGACGCCGAGCGGCTGCGTCCCGTCCTCGCCCAGCAGCACGACATCGTGGTCGTCGGGGCGGGGTGGATCGGCGCGGAGTTCGCCACGGCGGCGCGCGAGGCGGGGTGCGTGGTGACCGTCGTCGAGGCCGCCGACCGCCCGCTCGCCGGGGCGCTGCCCGCCGAGGTGGCCGCGCCGATGGCGGCCTGGTACGCGGACAGCGGGGCCACGCTGCGTACGCACGCGCGCGTGGAGCGCGTCGAACCGGGTGCCGTGGTGCTCGACGACGGCACCCGGGTGCCCGCGGGCGCGGTCGTCGTCGGCATCGGGGCACGCCCCGCCACCGCCTGGCTGGCCGGCTCCGGGATCGCCCTCGGCGCCGAGCGCGAGATCGTGGCCGACGACCACCTGCGTACCTCCGCACCCGACGTCTACGCGGTCGGCGACTGCGCCTCCTTCCCTTCCGGGAGGTACGAGGGCCGCCTGCTGGTCCACCACTGGGACAACGCCCTCCAGGGCCCGCGCACGGTCGCCGCGAACATCATCGGCGAGGCCCCCGCCGCCTATGATCCGGTGCCGTACTTCTGGTCCGAGCAGTTCGGCCGCTTCGTCCAGTACGTCGGCCACCACGCCACCGCCGACACCACCCTCTGGCGCGGTGACCCGGCCGGCGCCGCCTGGACGGTCTGCTGGCTCCGCGAGAACCGCCTGGTCGCCCTTCTGGCCGTGGGCCGCCCGAGGGATCTGGCCCAGGGGCGCCGGCTCATCGAGTCGGGCACGCCGATGAATCCGGAGCTGCTGGCGGACCCGGCGAGGCCGCTGAAGACCGCCACGGTCTAAGGGGCCTCTGGCGGCCGCCACCGTGCAAGAGGCTCCTGGCGGCCGCCACCGTGTAAGGGGCCTCTGGCGGCCGCCACCGTGCAAGGGGCCCCCGGCGGACGCCACCGTGCAAGAGGCCTCTGAAGACCGCCACGGCGTAATCCGTCACCCCAGGTCGGACGGCCTGGCTTCCGACTGTCAGTCCGGGATGGCAGGCTTGTCCCGTGACCGAGATTGACGCAAAGATCGATGCTCTCGTCCCTGCCTGGCTCACCCTCCCCGACATCGCCGAACAGTTCGGCGTCGAGGTGACCCGCGTCCGGCAGCTGGTCAAAGAGGGCCAGCTGATCGCCGTACGCCGTGGTGAGAACCGCGCGCTGCACGTCCCCGCCGCCTTCATCGACGGGGACAAGGTCGTCAAGGGCCTGTCCGGCACCCTGACGCTCCTGCGGGACGACGGCTTCACCGACGAAGAGATGCTTGAGTGGCTCTTCACCCCCGACCCGACCCTGCCCGGCACCCCCGCGCAGGCTCTGAGCGAGAATCGCGGCACGGAGGTGAAGCGCCGCGCCCAGGCGCTCGCCGTCTGATCCGACAACCGTCCGGCGTACGGACCGCGGCCGGCCAGGACCACCCCGGCCGCCGTGGTCCGTGCGCACCGACACCGTCCGTGCGCACACCGACGACGTCCGTACGCACGGACCACGCGACAACGGGGGACCCACGCATGCCCGAGAACGCCGCGGCCACCGCCCGCGCCCAGCTCACCGACGCCCGCGTCTATCTGTGCACGGACGCCCGCAAGCGCCAGGGCGACCTCGCCGCATTCCTGGACGCGGTCCTGGCGGGCGGCGTCGACATCGTGCAGCTGCGCGACAAGGGCATGGAGGCGGCCGAGGAGCTGGAGCACCTCCAGGTCTTCGCGGACGCCTGCGCACGCCACGGCAAGCTCCTCGCGGTCAATGACCGGGCGGACGTCGCCCACGCCATCGGCGCCGACGTCCTGCATCTGGGCCAGGGCGACCTCCCGGTCCCCGCGGCCCGAGCCGTCCTCGGCGACGAGGTACTCATCGGCCGCTCCACGCACGCCGAGTCCGAGGCCGCGGCCGCCGCCGTCCAAGAGGGCGTGGACTACTTCTGCACGGGCCCCTGCTGGCCCACCCCGACCAAGCCCGGCCGCCACGCACCCGGCCTGGACCTGGTGCGCTACACGGCATCCCTCGGCACCGACCGCCCCTGGTTCGCCATCGGCGGCATCGACCTCGGCAACCTCGACGAGGTGCTGGACGCGGGCGCCCGCCGTGTCGTCGTCGTCCGGGCGATCACCGAGGCGGACGATCCCGGAGCGGCGGCGGAAGAGTTCGCGAAGCGGCTGCGTCAGGCGTAGCCGTCCGGCGTGGCGGTCTCGCACGGCCGCGCCGCCGACAATTGTCCGAGGGGTGGACAAGAAGTCGGCAAATCGGACAAATTCCATCGCTTCGGTTGGGGGACCGGCGCCCCCTGGCTAACCTGCGGGTATGGCCCTCGGATCTGCTTCCACCAGGACTGATCGCGCACGCACCGTGCGCGACATGCTCGCGACCGGCAAAAAGACCTACTCGTTCGAGTTCTCCGCGCCGAAGACCCCCAAGGGCGAGCGCAACCTGTGGAACGCCCTCCGGCGGGTCGAGGCCGTCGCCCCCGACTTCGTCTCCGTCACCTACGGAGCGGGCGGCTCGACGCGCGCGGGCACGGTCAGGGAGACCGAGCAGATCGTCGCCGACACGACGCTCACCCCGGTCGCCCACCTCACCGCGGTCAACCACTCCATCGCCGAACTGCGCAACATCATCGGCCAGTACGCCGACGCCGGTATCCGCAACATGCTCGCGGTCCGCGGCGACCCGCCCGGCGACCCCATGGGCGAGTGGGTGCCGCATCCGCGGGGCCTGACCTACGCGGCCGAACTCGTCCGGCTCATCAAGGAGTCCGGCGACTTCTGCGTGGGCGTCGCGGCCTTCCCCGAGATGCATCCGCGCTCCGCCGACTGGGAGCTGGACGTCGCGCACTTCGTCGACAAGTGCCGCGCCGGCGCCGACTACGCCATCACGCAGATGTTCTTCCACCCGGAGTCGTATCTGCGCCTGCGCGACCGGGTGGTGGCGGCGGGCTGTACGACACCTGTCATCCCGGAGGTCATGCCGGTGACGAGTGTGAAGATGCTGGAACGGCTGCCGAAGCTCAGTAACGCTTCGTTCCCGGACGTCCTGAAAGAGCGGATCCTCACAGCCAAAGACGATCCGTCGGCTGTACGCTCCATTGGGATCGAGTTCGCGACGGAGTTCTGCGCGAGGCTGCTGGCCGAGGGAGTCCCCGGACTGCACTTCATCACGCTCAACAACTCCACGGCCACGCTGGAAATCTACGAGAATCTGGGCCTGCACCACCCGCAGCAGGCCTAGACCGGTCGCACCCGCGTACGACACACTGCGTAGCGGCCACTGGGAGAGGGGCGTACATGGGCTGGACGGTCCTCTATATCGCTTTCGGCATCGTCGCGCTGTGGCTGCTCGGCGAGGTGCTGTTGCAGTACAAGGCGCGGCTGCGCTACCGGCTGCTCGCCTTCGTCGGCTTCCTCGGCGTGGTCCTCGGTGTGCTGATGCCGTCGGTGGTGGTCATCGGCCTGGGCGCGGCCGCCTTCGCGGTCGGTCAGACGTACGTCACCCTGTCGTTCCGCCGCGGCTTCGCCGAGGGCTGGGCCCTCAACGGCCGCTCCGCGTCCGGCAAGCCGGGCAAGCCCAGCAAGCGCCGCCGCGGCGAGCCGGACCACCAGGACCCGACGCTGGAGGTCTCCGACCTCGAAGCGACCGACGGCGCGGCCTATGCACAGGACGACGAGTACGCAGGCGAGGACGACGTCTTCACGCCCGCGCAGTCGGACCGGTTCATGCCTCCCGGATCCGAGGCGGCGGCCGCCGAGACCACCGCCGTGTACGAGCCGCAGCCGCTGCCCGACGACACCGGCTCGTACGGCATCTACAGCGACCCCGCGTACGCGGGGGCCGGCGACCAGACCTACGCCGGCGCCGCCCAGGACCAGCAGGCGTACGCGACCGCCGGACAGACCCAGGACCAGCAGGCCTACGCGACGGCAGGGCAGGACCAGCAGGCCTACGCGTACGACGGCTACTCCGGGTACGACCAGCAGCAGTACGGCTACGGCGACGGTCAGCAGCAGTACGCCGCCTACTCCGACCCCTACATCGGCACGCAGACATACACCGGTGGCTCGTACGACACCACGTACGGCGGTGGCGACCAGCAGCAGTACATGCAGCAGCAGGGCTACGGCCAGGACCAGTACGCCACCGGCAGCGGTTACGGCGGCGAGACCCCGGCCGGCGGTGTCTGGGTGCCGCAGCAGCGCACCACCGATGCGTACGGCGGCGAGCTCCCGCCCGAGCAGCAGTATCCGTATCAGGGGAACGGCGACGGGGCCGCCGGGTACGACGAGCAGCAGTACCGGTACTGACCCGACGGCACCCGCCGGGTGCCCTCTCTCCAGGGCACCGGCTCAGCGCACGGGCACGCTCACTGCGAGCCCCGGAACTCCGGCCCCTCCACGATCAGTCCGGCCACCAGGGCGCCCGACATGCCCGCGTGCGGGAGACCGCCGCCGGGGTGCGCCCAGCCGCCCGCCGCGAAGAGCCCCGGTATCCGCGTGGCGTTCGACGGGTGCAGCAGCCGGCCGTCCGCCGCGGCGAGCGCGGGGGCGGGGATAGCGCCGCCGACCGCGCCCGTGGCCTCCGCCACGTCGGTCGGAGTGCGGACCTCGTGCCACAGGAGGCGGTCGCGGAGGCCGGGCAGGGCGCGCTCGGCGGCACCGAGGAGGGACTCGACATCCGAGTCGGACACCGGCAGGCCCGAGGGGACCGTGACGGTCAGGGTGACCGCCTCGTGCTCGGCGTCCGGCACCAGCGCGGGGTCGGCCGGACGGGACACCGTCACGGTGGGCGAGGCCGGGAGCCCCGGGCGCTCACCGAAGAGCCCGTCCAACTCCGCCTCGCGGTCGGCCGCATGCACCACCGTCCGATGCGCCACCCCCTCGGGCCGCCCGCCGCGCAACGCCAGCAGCACGGTCAGCCGGCTCGGCGCCCCGCGCCGCGGGGAGACCTCGCCGTCCGCGCGGACCGCCGCCCCGGGGACCAGTCCGTCCAGCACACCGGGCGCCACGCCCGCGACCACGAAGTCCGCGTCCGCGACCGTCCCGCCGGTCAGCTCCACGCCGGCCACCCGGCCGTCCTTCTCCACGAGCCCCGTGACCTCGGCACCGAAGACGAACTCGACCCTGCGGGCGACACACCGCTCGTACACCGCGCGCGCCAACTCCCTTATGCCGCCGCGCACATACCAGGTGCCGAAGGCATGCTCCATGTAGGGCAGCACGGCGGCGCTCGCCGGGGTGACGCGCGGGTCGAGCCCGTACGCGAGGGCGTGGCTCTCCAGGAGTGCCGCCAGGCGCGCGTCGCGCAGCTCCCAGGCGGCGACCTCGGCGAGGGTGCCGGCCCGGCGGGTGCGCAGGAGCTTCTTGTGCGGCACGCAGGGATAGGGCTCGCGCTCGGCGAGCACCGACCAGTTGGGCCACAGCGGCTCCTCCAGGAGCGGCCGGCGCGTGCGGTCCCATGCCTCGCGGGCCCGCACCAGGAAGTCGCCCCACCGCCCGCCCGCGCCCGCCCCGAGCGCCTCGTCCAGGGCGCTGACGACGCCCGCGCGCGAGGCGTTCGGCAGGGAGACCTGCGTGCCGTCGGCGAAGACATGGTGCGAGGAGGGGTCCACCTGGACCAGCTCGACGCACTCCTCCAGCGGCTGCTTGCCGGTCTTGACGAACAGGTCGCGGTAGACCGCGGGCAGCGGGAGCAGCCCCGGGCCCGTGTCGAAGGCGAAGCCGTCGCGCTCGAAGCGGCGCACCGCACCGCCGTACGTCGCCGCGCGCTCGTACACCACCACCCGGTGGCCCGCGACGGCCAGCCGGGCGGCGGCCGCCATCGCGCCCATCCCGGCGCCGATCACCGCAATTCGTGCCATGCCAGGGACTTTATCGGCCGCCACTGACAGTCCCGCCCCGGAGGTCAGTCGGGCGGCTGCTCCACCCGCTCCGCCATCCTTCTCTCCTCCCGGCGCTGTGCCCGGCGGCGCAGGAACCGCCTGATCCGCGAGACGAGGAAGACCAGCACCACGAGGCCGGCGAACAGCAGGACGGCCGCGATGATCGCGGCGGCCTCGGGATGGAACATCGCGAAGGTGAGGATCCCGGCGACGCCGAGATCCTCGGCGGTGCTCATCACGAAGTTGCTGAACGGCTCCGGCGAGGTGTTGATCGCCATCCGGGTCCCGGCCTTGACGGTATGGCTCGCCAGCGCCGTCGAA
The DNA here is from genome assembly GCF_042881985.1 of Streptomyces sp. NPDC058246. Lineage (NCBI taxonomy): Bacteria > Bacillati > Actinomycetota > Actinomycetes > Kitasatosporales > Streptomycetaceae > Streptomyces > Streptomyces sp. NPDC058246. The sequence goes on from NZ_JBHVWZ010000007.1 coordinate 96,412, forward strand.
CCGCCGATCGCGCCCGCCGCCAGATCCGACAGCGAACCGCTCTGCCCGGCGAGCAGCGCCCCCACCCACGCGCCCGCCACCGGCCGGATCACGGTGTGCACCGAGTCCCACACCGAATCCACGTACGGGATCTTGTCGGCGACCGCCTCGCACAGGAAGAGAACGCCCGCTGTGACGAGGATCTCAGGGCGCTGAAGTGACTCCGGGACGTCGTCGCTCAGGCCGGTCGCGCCGAAGACGCCGAGGAGCAACACCACCGCGTACGCGTTGATGCCGCTGGCCCAGCCGCTGGTGAAGACCAGGGGGAGTACGGACACGGACGCGATCGTAACCAGTCGGCAACGGCGCGTCCTGGGCATGAGTGCGTACGACTGAGTATCCGTACCTAGGGAGTGAGATGAGTACGCGCGCGGATGGGCTCCTACCTGCGCGAACGACAGAGTGGAGACACGGAGAGGGGCGCGGCTCCGGTACCGCCGACACGGGGCGGCGGAACGGTCCTCGCGCCCTTGGCCGCTCCTTCCGCCGACTCGCTCGGCGGGAGTGAGGCACGGGGGAACCCGGGGGAACGACCGAACGGGGGCCCAACGGGGGAGTACGGGGGAGCACGGCGAAGCGCCGGTTCGAGGTGGCCCGCGGGGGACGCGGCCACAGCGGACCGGCGCTTTCGTGTGTGCCGGGGCCCTGGGAGAGACGGCGGAGGGGATCAGCGGCTGCCGCTCACGCGCCCCTGGAGCAGCCGGGAGAGCGCCGCGTGGACGTCGTCCAGGGAACGCTCCGGCTGGAACGCCTGCCAGTCCAGAGCGGCCACCAGAACCATGCCGACGAGCGCGGACGCCGTCAGCGGGATGTCGATCTCGTCGCTGAGCTCACCGTTCGCCACACCGTCGCGCAGCACGTCCTCGACGACGGCGACCGCCTGCTGCCGGACCACCATCAGCGTGGACTGCCAGGTCCGGTTGGTGCGCCACAGTTCCGCCACGTACAGCTGGGTGAAGGCCGGATAGCGGTCGATGAAGACGAGCCCGGCCCGGATCATCGCGTCCAGCGCGTCGACCTTGCTGCCGCCGTCCCGCGCGGTCTTCTCCGCGGCCTCCCGGAGGGAGGCGGTGAGGAGTCCCACGCCGTGCCGCAGCAGCTCTTCGAAGAGGACCGATTTGCTCGCGAAGTTGTAGTACACCGTGCCCTTCGCGACCCCGGCGCGCTCGGCGATCTCGTCCACCGTGGTGGCGGAGAAGCCCTGTTCGGCGATCAGAGTGACGGCCGCCTCGTAGAGCTTCTGCCGGGTCGCCTCGCGACGGCTGCCGCCGCCCACCGTGGTGCTGCTGCTGTCCATGGCCCTGATTGTCACAGGAGCGGTCACGCGCGCGGTCACAGGCTCACGAATGGTCACAGGCTCAGCTCCGGGTGCAGCCGGTCGAGGGTCCAGACCTGCTTGCGGCGCGCCGACAGGGCGGTGAGCGCGAGGGCGCCCGCGGTGAAGGCCGTCAGGACGGCACAGGCCTGCCAGACGGGCCCCAGACCGCCTCCCGTGATGAGCCTTCTCAGGGCCTCGACGACGTAACTCATCGGCAAGAAGGGGTGGATCGCGTTGAAGAACCGCGGGCTGGTCTGGACGGGGTAGGTGCCGCCCGCAGAGGTCAGCTGGAGCATCAGGAGGGCGAGGACGAGGATCCGGCCGGCCGCTCCGAAGCGCGCGTTCAGCCACTGCACGATCGCCGCGAAGCACGCCGTCACCAGGAAGAGGAAGCCCACCGTCCCGGCCGCCCGGGCCATCTCCAGGCCGATCGCCCAGTGCAGCACGGCCATCAGGGCCGCCGTCTGGAGCACGCCCACGGCGGCCACCGGCAGCCAGCCCGCCAGCGCGATGCGCCATGCCGAGGCGCCCGCCGCGAGCGCGCGCCGGTTGAGCGGCTGGATCAGCATGTACGCCACCATCGCGCCCACCCACAGGGACAGCGGGATGAAGTACGGGGCGAATCCGGTGCCGTAGTTCGGCGCCTTGTGCAGGTCCTTGGAGGCGAGTTGTACGGGGTCGGCCATGACCTGGGTGCGCTGGTCACGGTCCTGCTTGTCGTAGTCGGGGATCCGGCCTGCGCCGTCGTGCAGTCCGCCGGCGAGCTTGCCTGAGCCGCCGACGAGCTTGTACATCCCCGAATCGAGGTCGCCGGCGCCCGTCTTCAGCGCGCCGATGCCCGTGTCGAGGTCCGCCGCTCCGGTCTTGGCCGTGCCGAGCCCGGTGTGCAGCCGCTTGGCCCCCTTGGCGACCTTTCCCGCACCCGTGTTCAGCTCGTTGACCTTGGAGACGGCGTCGTCGAGGTCCTCGGAGAGGTGCGGCGAGCGGTCGGCGAGCGCCTGGGCCTTCTTCTGGAGCGTGGCCAGGTTCTTGTCCAGCTTGTCGAGATCGCCGCCCTGGTCCTCGATCAGCGAGTTCACGTCGTCGGCGACCTTGGCCACGTCCGCGGCCGCCTCCTTGGCCTTCTTCAGGTCGGGGCAGGCGGGGTCGGGGACCGGCAGGGTCTCGCAGCGCGCCTTGTAGACGGCGTTCAGCGCGGTGGAGGCGGTGTGGGCGCCCTTGGCCGCGGCCGGGGCCGTCTTCACCAGGGTGTCGAGGTTGTGGCGGATCCCGGCGGCGGAGTCGGCGACGAGCTGGGCCGTGTCGCCGATCGACTTCTCGTTGTCCTTCAGGAACGGGCCCACCTCGTCCGCGACCCCGTTGACCTTGTCGGCCAGCGACTGCGTGCCGTCCGCGACCTTCCGTGAACCGTCCTCCAGGTCGCCCGCACCCTTGTTGAGCTTCTTCAGGCCCCCGGTGAGCTTCCCGCTGCCCTTCTTGGCCTCCTTCAGGCCGTCCGCGAGGTCCTTGGAGCCCTTCTTCGCCTTCCCGATCCCGCCCTTGAGCGTGTCGGCGCCCTCGGCGGCCTTCTCGGTGGCTCCGTGGATGTCCGAGAACGAGATGAAGATCTTGTCGAGGAACGACCGCGAGGCCTTCGTGGACGCGGCCGTGCGCACCTCGCTGAACACCGTCCTGGAGATCTGCCCGACGATGTAGTTGTTCGCGTCGTTCGTCCGCACCTGGAGCGCGCCCGTCTCCGGCGTGCCGCCGGAGCTGGAGGCGATCCTCCGGCTGAAGTCGCTCGGCATGGTCAGCGACAGGTAGTACGTGCCGTCCTCGACGCCCCGGCGGGCCTCGGTGGCGCTCACCTCGTGCCACTCGAAGGTGTCGCTGTCGCGCAGCCCCCGGGTGATGTCGTCGCCCGCGGTGACCTTCTTGCCCGCGGCCGTCGCCCCCTTGTCGTCGTTCACCAGCGCCACGGGGATGCGGTCGAGACGGCCGTACGGGTCCCAGAACGACCACAGGTAGAGGGCGCCGTAGAGCAGGGGCAGTAGCAGGAGCGCGGCCAGCGCGGCACGCGGGAGCCTGCCGCGGCCGAAGCGCCTGAGCTCAAGAGCGGCCAGTTTCGGCGAGCGCATCGGCCGTCTCCTTGTCGTCGTGGGCGTCCTGCCCGTCAGTGGCTTGCGGGATGCTCCCGGGCGCGGTGGACACGACGACGGCGCCCTCGGGGGCCTCGCTGCACACGGCCAGGACCGTGCTGCCGGCCTCGGCGAGCGACCTCAACAGGGCCCAGACTTCGGCCCGTTCGGCGTCCGAGAGCTTGAGGTCGGTGTCGTCGACGCCGAGCAGACGCGGGCGGCCGAGGAGCGCCAGCGCTATGGACAGCCGCAGGGCTTCGAGCCGCTCCAGATCGCGTACGGCGGTCCGCGAGCCCTTGGGCAGGGCCTCCTGGTCGAGCCCGGCGGCGGCCAGCGCCCTGTCGATCCGCAGCTTCGCCTCGGCCGTACGCTCCGCGCGCGGCCGCAGCAGCCCCCGCAGCGAACCCCCGAACCGCCGCTGCAACAGCGCCCGTTCGCTCAGGTGCTCCCCGACGGTCAGCGCCGGGTCGAGATCGGTGACGCCGGGCACGTGCGCGAGCGCGCTCTCCTGACGCACCGCGGCCATCTGCTTCGGCAGCCGCGACGCGCCCACGACGGCCGACCCCTCGGTGGGCCTCATCCGGCCCGTGAGCGCGAGCAGCAGGCACGTACGGCCCGATCCGGAAGGCCCCTCGATCGCGATCAGCGAGCCGGGCTCCGCGTCGAGACGGACCCCGCGGAACGCCCAGCCGCGGGGCCCCTCGAGCCCGAAGTCCTCGGCCGTGACGCCCAGTCCCATGACGCCCAGTCCCTGCGGACTGTCCACAGCTTCCCCATCCCCTGGAACTACTGGTGCCGGAACCACTCGTGCCGGACCCATTTTTGAACTGACTGGTCAGTGCAAAAACTATCTCGAACCTTCGATCGATGCAAAAGCCCAGGTCAGAACGGATTGTCAGTGGCATACCTCACGATGGGCACATACGGCCACAGTGCCGTCACACAGACGACAGGAGGTTCGTCATGGCCAGCTCTTCCGCAGCCGCCGCCCACCGGCGCCGCGCCTCCGGCCCTGCCCCCTCACTGACCGGCCCGGCGAGCGACGTGCACCCCGTGATCCGCCGGGCCACGGCCCCACCCGCCGCCCTCGATCTGCTCGCCCAGGCCCGCGCCGGACTCGACGAGGCGACGGCTCTGGAAACGCCCAACGAGCGGTATGCGACGGCCCACTTGGCCGCCCTGCGCACCGCCGCCGCCGTCCTCGCCGCGCGGGGCCGACCGGAGACCACCCCCCGACGCAGGGCGCGCATCCGCAGCGCCTGGGAAGTGCTCCCCGAAATCGCTCCCGAACTCACCGAGTGGAGCGCGCTGTTCGCCTCCGGGGCGACCCGCCGCGCCCGCGCCGAGGCGGGCATACAGGGCGCGGCCGGCAGCCGCGACGCCGACGACCTGCTGCGCGACGCGGCGATGTTCCTGCGCCTCGTCGAGCGCATGCTCGTCCTCCAGCCCGTGCTTCCCCAGCCCCGACAGGAAGGAGACCGCGATATTCCGGACGCGGGCTGACCGGCACCGCGGCCGAACACGGCCCTCTCGGTCGGCACGGGCTGACCACGCGATCCGCCGTGCAAGGCGGAGGATCGGTCACGGCGGCGGAGGCAATAGGGTGGAGTCGCCTGCGGCCTCCCCACCGGGAGGCCCCGAAGATCGCTCCGCCGTGCAAGAGGCGGTGCCGCGCCGAGGAGTCAACTGCCGTGTCGGAACCGATGCGCCCCCGCGCTTCTCTCCGTACCGCTGTGGTCTGGGAGGTCCTCAAGGACGCCCTGGACCGCCGGGTCAAGTCCACGGGGCGGGAGTCCCTCGACGTACTCGACACCGGGGGCGGCAGCGGCAACTTCGCGGTTCCCGTGGCCCGCCTCGGCCACCGCGTCACCGTCGTCGACCCCAGCCCGAACGCGCTGTTCGCGCTGGAGCGCCGGGCCGCCGAGGCCGGCGTCGCCGACCGCGTGCAGGGCGTCCAGGGCGACGCCCACGGCCTCTTCGACGTGGTCGAGCGCGGCGGCTACGACGCGGTGCTGTGCCACGGCGTCCTGGAGTACGTGGACGACCCGGCCGAGGGCGTGCGCAACGTGGTCGACGCGCTGCGCCCCGAGGGAGTCCTCAGCCTGCTCGCGGCCGGACTGGGCGGAGCCGTGCTGGCGCGTGCCCTCGCCGGGCACTTCAAGGAGGCCAGGCAGGCGCTCGATGACCCGGACGGACGCTGGGGCGAGGGTGATCCCGTGCCGCACCGCTTCACCGCCGACCAGCTCACCGCCCTGGTCGAGGGAGCGGGCCTGCGCGTCGGTGCCGTGCACGGCGTGCGGGTCTTCGCCGACCTGGTTCCCGGGGTCCTCGTGGACACCGAACCGGGGGCCCTGGAGGCGCTGCTGAAGCTGGAGGCGGCGGCGGCCGAGCTCGCCGCGTTCCACTCCGTGGCGACGCAGCTTCATGTGCTCGGTGAGGCACGGGGGGCGGCCGGGGGCTGAGCCCCTCCCGTGGTGCGCCGCTGATCAGGGGCTTGGCGGCAGATGGAGTACGCCACAGACACCCCGATCGGGTGCTCGGCGCCGTATGATCGAGGGAGACCGTCCGGCATGACGGACCGTTCGCCGGGGCATGAACGCCTCAGTGGATCGGGGTGCCATGGCGGGTTCCGGTTGGCGAATTGGCGTAGAGGGGCGGGTTTCACGGGGGCGATTCCCTGCCTATCCTGAAGGGGACCCCCGGTCGCCCCGGCGACTGCACGATGAGGAGGACTCCGTGCCGCTCTCGGAGCACGAGCAGCGAATGCTCGAGCAGATGGAGCGAGCGCTGTACGCCGAAGATCCCAAGTTCGCGACAGTGCTTGAGGGAAGCGGGCTGCGTACGTACACCCGGCGACGGGTCTACCAGGCGGTCGCGGGCTTCCTGGTGGGTATCGCGCTCCTCATGGCCGGAATGGTCGCAGTACAGATCTGGCTCAGCGTGGTGGGCTTCCTCGTCATGCTGGGCTGTGCCGTGCTTGCCGTCACCGGTTGGCGCAAGGCCCCCAAGCCGGGTGAGCAGCCGGCGGCCACGCCCGGCGCTCCCGCCGCTCGCCGGCAGGGCCGGCCGCGGCGCTCCATGATGGACCGCATCGAGCAACGCTGGCAGCGCCGCCGAGACGAACAGGGCCACTAGTCCTCCGGGCGCCGCGCCCAACAGCTCTCGCATGAGGGGGTGTCCACCGACACGGTGGGCACCCCCTCACGCACGCCCTGCCCTGACCGGACCCAGCCGTCGTAGCTGTGGGCATGCGTGCCGCCAGGGGCGGCACGGGTGGGCACAGCGGCACCCCGTATGCGCCGAGGGCTGCGTTACCCACGCCCGAGCTCAGCCCCGGCGCCGGGAACCTTGGTGGCACCGGCACCCGGCCCTGGTGGCTGTGCCCCGTCCCACCCAGCGGGACGGGGCACAGCGGTGGCAGCCCGCAGCGCGCGCCCTCGTCCCGGTTCGGGACAGGGGCCGTAGCGCTGGTCGGCGTCAGCTGTTCTGGTTCGACGGGCGGCGGAGCAAGGCCTCTCTGCGGGACGCGAGACGAGATGTGACGCCGCTCCAGTGGGCCGAGGCCGCCCAGGCCACGCGGATGGCCGACCGGGGGAGGAGAAGGGCGCGCAGGCGGCCCGGGCGCGTCGCGGAGGTGCGCAGGGCGTCCGCGACGCGGCGCGCGTCCTCCGCAAGCCCCGCCACCGGTCGCGGATGCGGAGCGTAGAGAACCTGCTCCACGGCCGCCGCCAGGCGGTGCACCGCCTCCGAAGCCGTCGCATCCAGCTCCCCGAGACGGACGATCCGCGCGGCGGCCTTGCGCGGCGTCTGCGACTCGTCCGGCGCGATCCCGTAGTCCCAGGCCGTATCGGTCACGTCCAGCCAGGCGCCCAGTGTGTACGCCGCCGCGTCCGCGTCGGTCCGGCCGTGCCCGCCGAGCCGGACGGCCCGGATCCGCATACGCCAGAGCATCGGCAGCAGCGGCACGCCCAGCACCAGGAGCCCGGCCAGGGTCAGTCCGAGGATCTTGAACCACGGCCAGCTGTCGTCGTGGGAGGCCACCGTGGCCGGCGAGGACTCGCTCGGGCACGCCTCCAGCTTCCGCTGCTGAGCCGTGCAGCTCTCGCTCGCCGACGGGGCCGTGGAGGGTCCCGTGGACGAGGACACGGTCGGCTTGGGCAGGGGGACCACATCACCGCCCGGCGTTTCCGTCTGGGTGTAGTCGGGCACCGTGCCGCGGTTCGGAGTCGGCTCGAAGCGGATCCAGCCCACCCCCTCGAAGTACAGCTCGGGCCAGGCGTGCGCGTCCCGCAGCCCCACCGACATCGAACCGTCGGCCTGTGGGGTGCCGGGCGTGAAGCCCACCGCGACCCGGGCCGGTATCCCGAGCGTCCGGGCCATCGCGGCCATGGCGAAGGAGAAGTGGACGCAGAAGCCCTCCTTCTCCTTCAGGAACCGCGCGATGGCGGCGGAGCCGCTGCCGACCTGCACCTGGGTGTCGTACCGGAAGTCGCCGCTGACGGCGAAGTAGTCCTGGAGCTTGACCGCCTGCTCGTAGTGGTTGGCCGAGCCCTCGGTGACCTTGCGGGCCGTCGCCGCCACCACCGGGGGCAACGACTCGGGCACCTTGGTGAACTCGCGCTTCATCGCCCCGGACGGCTCCGGTGCGCTCGCCAGCTGCTGCGCGGTCGGCTGCACGATCAGGCTCGTGACCTCGTACTGGAGGCCGCGCGTGTTCTGGCCGTGGTCCCCGACGAGGGTGCGCCCCACGGGCTCGTAGCGCCAGCTGCCCTTGATGTTCACCTTGCTGGCCGGGTACGGCATCGGGAGCCAGTCCTGTGCGTACCAGTCGGCCGCCGAGATACGGGTCTGGATCGAGGCGCGCTGTACGTCGTTCCCCAGGCCGATCGGCGTCGGGAAGGTGTCCGGCACGTCCTGGATGTGCCGCTGGGCGGGCTTCCAGGCCGTGCCGTCGAAGTCGTCCAGGGAGACGATCCGCAGATACATGTCCTGGGTGTCGTCCGTGTTGGTGCGGTACGACATGACCTGGCGGTCCTGATCCACGTTCAGACTGTCGCGGAGCGAGACCAGTGGGTTCACCGCGGAGATCGTGCCGCCGCCCCCGGTGCCCGTGCCGACGCCCGTCCCCGCGGCGCCCAGCAGGCCGCTGCCGAGCGAAGGCAGGCCGAGCGGGACCACCAGGGCGATGCCCAACGCGACCGCGCCGATGCGCCGCCCGGTGCGGACGGGCGCGACGGCGCCGACGGCCGAGTCGAGACCGCCCGCCGTGCGGGGTGCCCCGCCGAAGACACGGCCCCACTGCGAGAGCCGGTCGCGGCCCTCGGCCAGCAGCAGCATGAGATAGCCGCCCGCCGCGAGCAGGAACCACAGCCATGCGGCGCTGCCTCCGGAGAGCCCCGCGGCGACGGAGTACAGCGCGAGCAGCGGCAGGCCGGCGGGCGCCGCGCTGCGGTACGTCACCGCGAGCGCATCCACGGCGAGCCCGATCACCAGGACGCCGCCGATCAGCATCAGGCGGATGCCGTCGGACAGCGGAGCCGGAATCGAGTACCGCCCCACGTCGTCGGTGCCCGCCTGGAGCAGGTCCCCGAAGCGCTGGAAGACATCGGGCCCCGGAACGAACCCGATGATCGCCTGCTCGCGGGCGAAGAGCAGCGTCAGCAGCAAAAGCGTCACCAGCGCCTGAGCCGCCACGGTCAGCGGCCGGGCCAGCGGAACCCGCCGGGTCAGCGCGCCCACACCCGACTGCACCGCCAGCAGGAACACCGCCTGGAAGATCCAGGTCGCCGGGTCGACCAGCGGCAGCATGGTGCCGGCGGCCAGCACGGTGGCCGCCGCCGCGCACAGTGTCAGTCGCGCCCGCCCGCTCATGAGCCACCGCCCCCCGCCGTACTCCCCGTCGACGCGACCTGTGTGCGCTGTCGGTCCGCCTCCCGCCACAGGTCGGCGATCCCCGCCCCGCGCGGCACCGTCACGGCGGTCCAGCCCGCCTCACGCAGCATGCGCAGTCGATCCTCGCTCCGGTTCAACGGGCCGGGGGCATCGGTCGGTTCCCGCACCCATGTCTCGCTGTCCAGCAGGAAGGCGACGGCCCCGCCGCTGCGCTGGCGCATCTTGCCGAGCACCGTCGCCTGCTCCTCGTCCAGATCGCCGAGGAACGCGATCAGCAGCCCCTCGTTCCCCCCGCGCAGTACGTCGTACGCCCGGGACAGGCCCGCGCCGTCCGAGTGGTCGATGACGGCGAGGGTGTCCATCATCAGCCCGGCCGCGTCCGCCGATTCCTGGTTGGCGCCCGCGAACCCGTCGGCGCCCTCGCCCGGTACGGAATTGCCGGTGTCGGTCAACAGCCTTACCGAGAAGCCCCGTTCGAGCATGTGCACCAGCGTCGACGCCGTGCCCGAGACGGCCCACTCGAAGGCCGAATCCGGACCGGCCCCCTGGAAGGCGATGCCCCGGGTGTCGAGCAGCACCGTGCAGCGGGAGCGCTGCGGCTGCTCCTCACGGCGGACCATCAACTCGCCGTAGCGCGCGGTCAGGCGCCAGTGCACCCGGCGCAGGTCGTCGCCGTAGCGATAGCCGCGCGGGATGATGTCGTCCTCGCCGGCCAGGGCCAGCGAGCGCTGCCGCCCGTCGCCGTACCCCTTCGCCTCGCCGGTCAGCCGCACCGGCGGTAGCGGCTCCACGCGCGGGATGACCGTCAGGGTGTCGTACGTCGAGAAGGAGCGGGTCAGCTCGCACATCCCGAAGGGGTCGGTGAGGCGCAGTTGCAGCGGACCCAGCGGATAGCGGCCGCGCAGGTCCGAGCGCACACGATAGGACACCTCGCGGCGGCCGCCCGCCTCCACCCGGTCCAGGACGAAGCGGGGCCGCGGCCCGAGCACGTACGGCACCCGGTCCTGGAGCATCAGCAGTCCGGTGGGCAGCCGCGAGACATTGTCCATGCGCAGATGGACGCGGGCCTCGGAACCGGCGGGCACGCGCGCGGGAGACAGCCTGCGGCTGCCCGCGACCCGGTAACGGGTGCGGTACAGCACCGTCGCGCAGACCAGCGGCAGGACCGCGAGGAGCAGTCCGACCCGGAGCAGATCGCTCTGCCCGAGGACGTACGCGCAGATCGCGGCGGCGACTCCGGCGGCCAGGAAGGAGCGCCCGCGCGTGGTGAGCCCGGCGAGCGCGGTGCGCAGCCCGCCCTGGTCCTCTTCGGCGGTGTGCCCCGTCCCCCCTTGCGTCATCACAGCCTCCGGGGCGGCTGCTGGCCGTACGCGGGAGCGCCGCGGCCCATCGTGAAGCCGGGCTGCTGCTGGGGAGCCGCGGGAACCGGGATGCGCTGCAGGATCTCCTGGACCACCTGCTCGGCCGTGCGGCGGTTCAACTGTGCCTGCGCCGTGGGCAGCAGACGGTGGGCCAGGACCGCTACGGCGAGCGCCTGGATGTCGTCCGGCAGCGCGTACTCCCGGCCGCTGAGGGCGGCGGACGCCTTCGCCGCGCGCAGCAGGTGCAGGGTGGCACGCGGCGAGGCGCCGAGTCTGAGGTCGGGGTGCGTGCGCGTGGCCGCGACCAGATCCACCGCGTAGCGTCGCACGGCGTCGGCGACGTGGACCGTGCGGACCGCGTCGATCAGCTTCACGATCTCGTGCGCGTGCGCCACCGGCTGGAGGTCGTCCAGCGGGTTCACCCCGCCGTGGATGTCGAGCATCTGCAACTCGGCGTCGGCGCTGGGGTAACCGATCGAGACGCGCGCCATGAAGCGGTCGCGCTGGGCCTCCGGCAGCGGGTAGGTGCCCTCCATCTCGACCGGGTTCTGCGTGGCCACCACCATGAAGGGGCTGGGCAGTTCGTAGGTCTGCCCGTCGATGGTGACCTGGCGCTCCTCCATCGACTCCAGGAGCGCGGACTGCGTCTTGGGCGAGGCGCGGTTGATCTCGTCGCCGATCACGATCTGCGCGAAGATCGCGCCGGGCTTGAACTCGAAGTCGCGGCGCTGCTGGTCCCAGATGGACACACCCGTGATGTCCGAGGGCAGCAGGTCGGGCGTGAACTGGATACGCCGCACCGAGCAGTCGATGGACCGCGCCAGTGCCTTGGCGAGCATGGTCTTGCCGACGCCCGGGACATCCTCGATCAGAAGATGCCCCTCGGCGAGCAGCACGGTCAGCGAAAGCCGTACGACCTCAGGCTTGCCTTCGATCACTCCTTCCACCGAACTGCGGACACGCTCCACAGTGGCGGTCAGATCCGTAAGGCTCGCTCGATCGTCATAGGTCGTCACCCGGCCCTCCTCGGCCCGTTCTCGGGCCGACGCCCTGTGCGGACCGGCCCACCCCGAAACACGGACACCACGCGCGAACAGTTCCGCGTGACGCCACACCCGCATTCTTGTTGCCGTTACCGGTTCGTGTCACTCGCCTGTGGATAACTGGCCGCGATATGTCAGGTCTTACGGCTCTTTGGGCGCCGGAAGGCAGGGGTTTTTCGTGAAGAGAGAGTCCCACGAGGCGCTGAGGCCCGACGACCGGGGGGCCGAAGGGCCTTCGCGCCGGCCCCGGTCAGCCGGGGTCGATCTCGCGCAGCAGACCGGTCGTGACGTCGAAGACGAACCCGCGTACGTCGTCGGTGTGCAGCAGGAACGGGGAGGTGCGCACGCGCTGCATCGACTGCCGTACGTCCTGTTCCACGTCCCGGAAGGCCTCGACCGCCCAGGCGGGGCGCTGGCCGACCTCCATCTCCAGGTCGTGCCGGAAGTCCTCGGTGAGGGACTCCAGGCCGCAGCCGGTGTGGTGGATGAGGACCACGCTGCGGGTGCCGAGCGCCCGCTGGCTGATGGTGAGGGAGCGGATCACGTCGTCGGTGACGACGCCGCCCGCGTTGCGGATGGTGTGGCAGTCGCCCAGCTCCAGGCCGAGCGCCGCGTGCAGGTCGAGCCGGGCGTCCATGCACGCCACCACGGCCACGTGCAGCACGGGACGTGCGTCCATCCCCGGGTCGGTGAACGCGGCGGCGTACCGCTGGTTCGCGTCGACGAGACGGTCGGTCACAGTGCCGTCGGCCGTGCTGCCGCCGGTGGCTATGGCGTCTTCGGGTTCGGTGGGAACGGATGCAGAAGTCGTCATACCTATGACGGTACTGGTCACCTGCGAAGGAGTCCTGCTGTGAGAGGGGACAAAGAACGTCATCGTGGCTTGTTGTGAGGTAACCCACACAGGCGGTGTCGGCGCACCCGTAAGAGTGATTCATGCAGATTTACGACTTCATCCGGAGCGGGGTCCGCGACGCGCATGCCGGTTGATTGACCGCGAGACACCGTGGACTAAAGTGACGCGAAGCGGGAGGCGAGGCTCTCCCTGCTGGACTGTTATCCCCTGGAGTCCCGGCGATTTTCCGGCGTCTCCCCGCGTGCGCGGTGCGTACGTACGGCTCGGCCTCCTCCCGCTCCCGGTCGGCTGACGCCACTCACCCGGCGCCAGCGGGCCTCCCCTTCTCGAGCGGGTGGGGACCCGGCGGTGCGTACGCCGCGCCGGACCTGAGAGGGCCCCTTGAGCCAGAGTCGACACGTCCCGGTGATGCTCCAGCGGTGCCTGGACATGCTGGCCCCGGCCCTCATCGAGCCGGGCGCCGTCGTCGTCGACTGCACCCTGGGGCTCGGCGGCCACAGCGAGGCGCTGCTCACCCGGTTCCCCGAAGCCCGCCTCGTCGCCCTGGACCGCGACAAGGAGGCGCTGCGCCTCTCCGGGGAGCGGCTCGCCCCCTTCGGTGACCGCGCCACCCTCGTGCACGCGGTGTACGACGAACTCCCCGACGTACTCGACCGCCTGGGCATCCCGCGGGTCCAGGGCATCCTGTTCGACCTCGGCGTCTCCTCCATGCAACTCGACGAGGCCGACCGCGGGTTCGCCTACGCGCAGGACGCCCCGCTCGACATGCGCATGGACCAGACGACCGGCATCAGTGCGGCCGAGGTGCTCAACACCTACCCGCCGGGCGAACTGGTGCGGATCCTGCGGGCCTACGGCGAGGAGAAGCAGGCCAAGCGGATCGTCTCCGCGATCGTCCGCGAGCGCGAGAAGGAGCCCTTCAGCAACAGCGCGCGGCTCGTCGAGCTGATCCGCGACTCGCTGCCGCAGGCAGCCAAGCGCACCGGCGGCAACCCCGCCAAGCGCACCTTCCAGGCGCTGCGCATCGAGGTCAACGGCGAGCTCAGCGTCCTGGAGGGGGCGATTCCCGCGGCGGTGAAGGCGCTCGCCGTGGGCGGCCGGATCGCCGTGCTGTCGTACCACTCGCTGGAGGACCGACTGGTCAAGCAGGTGTTCGCGGCCGGCGCCGCCACCACCGCGCCGCCCGGCCTGCCGGTCGTCCCCGAGCGGTACCAGCCGCGGCTCAAGCTGCTCACCCGCGGTGCCGAACTTCCCACCGAGGAAGAGGTCGCCGCGAACCGGCGAGCGGCTCCCGCCCGGCTGCGGGGAGCGCAGCGCATCCGCGAGGAAGCCGAGTGATGCGCGAGCAGAGGGAGGGCGCGTGAGCCGAAAACGGGCCGGCGAACCGAACGCGCCGACGCCGCGGGTTGGATATCCAAACTCGCCGCAGGGCCGTGAGTCGGGAAAGCAAACCCGTAGGGAGGGTCTGTGAGCGGTAAACCCGAGCTCAGGGGGCGGGCCGCCCGGCTCGCGCGGCTGCTGCCGGCCGGTGCCGGAAACGCCGCCCGTACCCCCTTCGTCCTGTTGGTCGTCCTCCTGCTCGGCGGCGGTCTCATCGGCCTCCTCGTGCTGAACTCCGCGCTCAGCGAAGGCTCGTTCCGCCTCGACGACCTCCAGAAGGACACCAAGAGCCTCACCGACGAGGAACAGGCTCTCCAGCGGGACGTGGACGCCTACTCCGCCCCCGACGCCCTCCAGCGCCGCGCCCGCGAGCTGGGCATGGTCCCCGGCGGCGACCCGGCCTTCCTCAACCCCGACGGCAGCGTCAAGGGCGTCCCGGGACCCGCCGCCCAGCAGTCCTCCGTATGGAACCCGATGGTCCTCGCACCCGAGGTCCTCGCCTCCGCCCCGCCGCCGAGCGGCAGCGCGGCCCCGACCAGCGGCGCGGCCCTGACCGGCAGCGCCCCCGCGACGGCACCCTCCGTGCAGCCGTACCCGGCCGCCTCCGTGCCGCCCCAGCCCCCCACCGCGTACACGCAGCCCTCCACAACCCCCGGCAGGTGACGGAAGTGTCCGACAGGGAACCGCCGCGCCGTCGAGTGCCCGCACCCGCCCGGCCCGTACGTCCCGGAGGCCAGCGGCGTCCGGGCCCCGGCGCCCGCCCCGCGCGCCGCCCGGGCGCCCCCCGGCCGAACGGCCCGCGCGTGATCCGGCTCGGCAGCCCACGACCCCGTCTGCGCATGGTCAGCCTCACGCTGACCCTGGTGATGATCGCCTTCGTCGTCCGGCTGCTCCAGGTACAGGCCGTGGACGCGAGCACCTACGCCGCGAAGGCCGAGCAGAACCGGTACGTCGGACGCACGCTGGCCGCCGAGCGCGGCGGGATCACCGACCGCAACGGCGTCGAGCTGGCGACGAGCGTGGACGCGTACAACATCACGGCCGATCCGACGATGTTCACGCGGCAGTCGACGAACGTGCCGGACGCGCCCGAACAGGCCGCGGCGCTGCTCTCACCGATCCTCGGCGAGGACGCCGACACCCTCGCCAAGAAGCTGAAGACGAAGAACACCCGCTACACCGTGCTCGCGCAGCGCCAGACACCCCAGGTGTGGAAGCAGATCAAGGATCTGAAGAGCACGCTCGGGACGAAGGCCGAGACCGACAAGAGCACGGTCAACGTCCTGGCGGGGGTGCTCGCCGAGCCGGTCGGCAAGCGCGTGTATCCGAACGGCGATCTCGCCGCCGGGATACTGGGCTGGGTCAACGCCGACGGCAAGGGCGGCGGCGGTGTCGAGCAGCAGCTGAACAAGGAGCTCGCCGGCAAGGACGGCAAGATCCGCTACGCCCAGTCCGGCGGCCGCCAGGTGCCGACGGTGGGGTCCACCGAGACGCCCGCCGTGGCCGGCTCCGACGTCGAGCTGACCATCGACCGGGACATCCAGTGGGCCGCGCAGAACGCCATCACCGAGCAGGTGAAGAAGTCCAAGGCGGACCGCGGGTACGTGATAGTGCAGGACACCCGGACCGGCGAGATCCTCGCCATGGCCAACTCTCCCGGCTTCGATCCGAACGACCTCGCCCAGGCCGACTCGGCGGCGATGGGCAACGCGGCCCTCCAGGACGCGTACGAGCCCGGCTCCACCGCCAAGCTGATGTCGATGGCCGCCGTCCTCCAGGAGAACGTGGCCACGCCCGAGACGCACGTGGTGGTGCCCAACCGGCTGCACCGCGGCGACCGGCTCTTCCAGGACGACATCGACCACGCGACCTGGTACCTCACGCTCAACGGCGTGCTCGCCAAGTCCAGCAACATCGGCACCATCCTGGCGACCGGCCAGCTCGGCAAGACGCAGAAGGAGGCCAACCAGGTCCTCTACTCGTACTTGCGCAAGTTCGGCATCGGCAGCCCCACCGGGCTCGGCTTCCCCGGCGAGACGCCGGGCATCCTCGCGCCCGCCGGCAAGTGGTCGACGTCGCAGCAGTACACGATTCCTTTCGGCCAGGGCGTGTCCATCAACGCGATGCAGGCGGCCTCCGTCTACTCCACGATCGCCAACGGCGGGGTACGCATCCAGCCGACGCTGGTGCGCGGCACGAAGGGACCCGACGGCCGCTTCACTCCGGCCGCCCAGCCCAAGAAGTCAAGGGTCGTGAGCGAGAAGACCGCGAAGACGCTCGCCCAGATGCTGGAGTCCGTCGTGGACGACGAGCAGGGCACCGGCGCCAAGGCGCGCATCCCCGGCTACCGGGTGGCGGGCAAGACGGGTACGGCCAACCGCGTGGATCCGGCCACCGGCAAGTACAAGGGCTACACCTCGTCGTTCGCCGGATTCGCACCCGCGGACAACCCGCGGATCACCGTGTACTGCGCGATCCAGAACGCCACCGAGGGGAGCTATTTCGGCGGCCAGATCTGCGGCCCCATCTACAAGCAGGTCATGGAGTTCGCCCTGAAGACCCTCCAGGTCCCGCCCACCGGCGCCCAGCCCGCCCGACTGCCCGTCAGCTTCTCGCCGTGATCGCCTTCTCGCCGTGATCGCCGCGATCGCCGTGATCCACTCCGACCGCACGCCCTGATCAGCCCCCACGCACAACGGACCAGGAACAGCTCGTGACAACGATCACCCCGGCTCCCGGGAACCAGCCCCCGCCCAACCCCTCACTTCGCTCCGGCGGGGGTGCGCCCGGTACGCTCACCGCCGTGCCACACGCTGATCAGTCCCAAACCACCCAGAAGGGCGTTCCTGTGACATATCCGGGGCCGCCGCGACCGGTTCACGTCTCCGCCACACCCCTCGCGGAACTGGCCGATCAGCTGGGTGCCACCGCCCCGGCGTCGACCGCGGAGGTCACGGGCATCACCCATGACTCCCGCGCCGTGCGCCCCGGCGATCTGTACGCCGCGCTGCCCGGTGCCCGCCTGCACGGCGCCGACTTCGTGACCCAGGCGGCCGGCCTCGGTGCCGTCGCCGTGCTCACCGACCCGACCGGCGCCGAACGCTCCACGGCCACGGGCCTGCCGGTCCTGGTCGTCGACGACCCGCGCGGGGGGATGGGCGAGCTGGCGGCCACGATCTACGGCCACCCCGGCCGCGAGCTGCTCCAGATCGGCATCACCGGCACCTCCGGCAAGACCACCACCGCGTACCTCGTGGAGGGCGGCCTGAAGACGGTGCGCAGCACCGGTCTGATCGGCACGGTCGAGATGCGCATCGGCGACGAGCGCATCAAGTCGGAGCGCACGACCCCCGAAGCCACCGACCTCCAGGCGCTGTTCGCGGTGATGCGCGAGCGCGGGGTGGAGGCCGTCGCGATGGAGGTTTCCAGCCACGCGCTGGTCCTCGGCCGCGTCGACGGCTGCGTCTTCGACATCGCCGTCTTCAACAACCTCAGCCCGGAACACATGGAGTTCCACTCCGACATGGAGGACTACTTCCGGGCCAAGGCGCAGCTGTTCACACCGAAACGCAGCAGACTCGGCGTCATCAACCTCGACGACGAGTACGGCCGCAGGCTCACCAAGGAAGCCTCCGTCCCGGTGGTCACCTTCTCCGCCGAGGGCCACCCCGACGCCGACTGGCGCGCCGTGGACGTCGAGGTCGGCCCCATGGACTCGACGTTCACCGCGGTCGGCCCCCAGGGCGAGCGGATCACCGCCAGGTCACCGCTCGCGGGCCCCTTCAACGTGGCGAACACGCTCGCCGCGATCGTCGCCCTCGCCGTCGCGGGGATCGACCCGCAGACCGCTGCCGACGGCATCGCCGCGGTGCCGGGCGTGCCTGGCCGACTGGAGCGGGTGGACGCGGGCCAGCCCTACCTCGCCGTCGTCGACTACGCCCACAAGACGGACGCCGTCGAGTCGGTCCTGCGCGCCCTGCGCAAGGTGACGGCCGGCCGTCTGCACGTCGTGCTGGGCTGCGGCGGTGACCGGGACAAGACCAAGCGGATGCCGATGGGCGCCGCGGTGGCCCGGCTCGCCGACACCGCCGTACTGACCTCCGACAACCCCCGCTCCGAGGACCCTCTCGCGATCCTCGCCACGATGCTCGCGGGCGCCGCGGAGGTGCCGGCGCACGAGCGCGGTGAGGTCCAGGTCTTCGAGGACCGGGCCGCCGCCATCGCCGCCGCCGTCGCCCGCGCGGAGCCGGGCGACACCGTGCTGGTCGCGGGCAAGGGCCACGAGCAGGGCCAGGACATCGCCGGGGTGGTGCGTCCCTTCGACGACCGCCAGGTGCTTCGCGAAGCTATCCAGAAGACCCAGGGATGAACTTGTGATCGCCCTCTCTCTCGCCGAGATCGCAGCAGTCGTCGGCGGGCAGACGTACGACATACCGGATCCGGCGGTACAGGTCACCGGACCGGTCGTCAGGGACTCCCGTGAGGTGGAGTCCGGCAGCCTCTTCGTCGCCTTCGTCGGCGAGCGCGTGGACGGCCACGACTTCGCCGAGGCGGTGATCGAGGCGGGCGCGGTCGCCGTACTGGCGTCCCGCCCCGTCGGCGTGCCCGCGATCGTCGTCACGGACGTCCAGGCGGCTCTCGGCGCTCTCGCGCGCCACGTCGTCGAACGGCTCGGCGCGACCCTCGTGGCCCTCACCGGCTCCGCGGGCAAGACCAGCACCAAGGACCTGATCGCCCAGGTGCTGCGGAGCAAGGCGCCGACCGTCTTCACGCCCGGCTCGCTCAACAACGAGATCGGGCTGCCGCTCACCGCGCTCAGCGCCACCGAGGGGACCAGGTTCCTCGTGCTGGAGATGGGGGCGCGCGGAATCGGCCACATCCGCTACCTCGCGGACCTCACCCCACCGAAGATCGGCCTCGTCCTCAACGTCGGGACCGCCCACATCGGCGAGTTCGGCGGCCGCGAGCAGATCGCGCAGGCGAAGGGCGAGCTCGTCGAGAGCCTCCCGGAGGACGGCGCGGCGATCCTCAACGCCGACGATCCCCTCGTACGCGCCATGGCGTCCCGTACGAAGGCGCGCGTGATCCTCTTCGGAGAGTCCGACGAAGCGGACGTACGCGCCGAGAACGTCCGTCTCATGGAGAGCGGACAGCCCGCCTTCAGCCTTCGCACACCCTCCGGGTGCAGTGACGTGACCATGCGCCTGTACGGTGAGCACCACGTGTCGAACGCGCTCGCCGCGGCCGCCGTCGCCCATGAGCTGGGCATGTCCGCAGACGAGATCGCCCGTGCGCTCTCCGAGGCGGGCTCCCTCTCCCGCTGGCGGATGGAGGTCACCGAGCGCCCGGACGGCGTGACGGTCGTCAACGACGCCTACAACGCGAACCCCGAGTCCATGCGAGCCGCCCTGCGCGCGCTCGCGGCGATGGGCAGGGGGAGGCGGACCTGGGCGGTGCTCGGTCAGATGGCCGAGCTCGGGGACGAGGCGCTCGCCGAGCACGACGCGGTCGGACGGCTCGCCGTCCGGCTCAACGTCAGCAAGCTCGTCGCGGTCGGGGGCAGGGAAGCGTCCTGGCTGCAACTGGGCGCATATAACGAGGGTTCGTGGGGTGAGGAGTCGGTGCACGTGTCCGACGCACAGGCGGCTGTCGACCTGTTGCGCAGTGAACTGCGCCCGGGGGACGTCGTACTCGTGAAGGCGTCCAGGTCGGTCGGGCTCGAACGGGTGGCGCAGGCGCTGCTCGACAGCGGTGCCGAGGGTGAGGTTGTCGCCCGATGATGAAGCAGATCCTGTTCGCGGGAGTCATTGGCCTGTTCCTGACCTTGGTCGGCACTCCGCTGCTGATCAAGCTGCTGGCCCGCAAGGGCTACGGCCAGTACATCCGCGACGACGGCCCGCGCGAGCACCACAGCAAGCGCGGTACGCCGACCATGGGTGGTATCGCCTTCATCCTCGCGACGATCATCGCGTACTTCCTGTCGAAGGTGATCACGGGCTACGCGCCGACGTTCTCGGGCCTGCTGGTGCTCGGCCTGATGGCGGGCATGGGCCTGGTCGGCTTCCTGGACGACTACATCAAGATCGTCAAGCGGCGTTCGCTCGGTCTGCGGGCCAAGGCGAAGATGGCCGGACAGCTGATCGTCGGTATCTCCTTCGCGGTGCTCTCGCTGCAGTTCGCGGACAACCGCAACAACACCCCGGCCTCCACCAAGCTCTCCTTCGTCCAGGACTTCGGCTGGTCCATCGGGCCGGTGCTGTTCGTGGTCTGGGCCCTGTTCATGATCCTCGCGATGTCGAACGGCGTGAACCTGACGGACGGTCTGGACGGTCTCGCCACCGGCGCTTCCGTGATGGTCTTCGGCGCGTACACGTTCATCGGCGTCTGGCAGTTCCAGGAGTCCTGCGCCAACGCGCAGACCCTCACCAACCCGGCCGCCTGCTACGAAGTACGCGATCCACTCGATCTCGCGGTCGTGGCCGCCGCCCTGATGGGCGCCTGCTTCGGCTTCCTGTGGTGGAACACCTCGCCCGCCAAGATCTTCATGGGTGACACCGGTTCCCTCGCGCTCGGCGGCGCGCTGGCGGGCCTCGCGATCTGCTCCCGTACCGAGTTCCTGCTCGCGCTCCTCGGCGGCCTCTTCGTCCTGATCACCATGTCGGTGGTCATCCAGGTCGGCTCCTTCCGGCTGACCGGCAAGCGCGTCTTCCGCATGGCGCCACTCCAGCACCACTTCGAACTCAAGGGGTGGTCCGAAGTCCTTGTGGTGGTCCGCTTCTGGATCATTCAGGGCATGTGCGTCATCGTGGGACTGGGCCTCTTCTACGCAGGATGGGCAGCCAAGAAGTGACCGACTGGCAGGGCAAGAACGTCACCGTCGCCGGGCTCGGCGTCTCCGGCATCCCGGCGGCCAAGGTGCTGCACGGCCTCGGCGCGGTCGTCACGGTCGTCAACGACGGCGACGACGAACGCTCCCGTGAGCAGGCCGCGGAGCTGGCGGCGCTCGGCATCACCGTGCGCCTCGGTGACGGCGCGACCCTGCCCGAGGGCACCGAGCTCATCGTCACCGCGCCCGGCTGGAAGCCGGACAAGCCGCTGTTCGCCGCGGCCGCCCAGGCGGACGTGCCCATCTGGGGCGACGTCGAACTCGCCTGGCGGCTGCGCGGCCCCGACGCGGCGCCCTGGCTCGCGGTCACCGGCACCAACGGCAAGACCACGACCGTCCAGATGCTCGCCTCGATCCTGAAGGCGGCAGGACTGCGCACGGCGGCCGTCGGCAACATCGGCGTCTCGCTCCTCGACGCGGTCCTCGGCGAAGAGCGATACGACGTCCTCGCCGTCGAACTCTCCAGCTACCAGCTGCACTGGGCGCCCTCGCTGCGCGCCCATTCGGCGGCCGTACTGAACCTGGCGCCCGACCATCTCGACTGGCACGGCTCGATGGAGGCGTACGCCGCCGACAAGGGCCGTATCTACGAAGGCAATCGGGTCGCCTGCGTCTACAACATGGCCGACAAGGCCACCGAGGACCTGGTGCGCGAGGCGGACGTCGAGGAGGGCTGCCGGGCGATCGGCTTCACGCTCGGCACGCCCGGACCGTCCCAACTCGGCGTCGTCGAAGGCATCCTGGTCGACCGCGCCTTCGCCGAGGACCGGCAGAAGAACGCGCAGGAACTGGCGGAGGTGTCGGACGTCCATCCGGCCGCCCCGCACAACATCGCCAACGCCCTTGCCGCGGCGGCCCTGGCGCGCGCCTTCGGGGTGCCCGCCTCGGCCGTACGGGACGGGCTGCGGGCCTTCCGCCCCGACGCCCACCGCATCGCGCACGTCGCCGACGTGGACGCGGTCGCGTACGTCGACGACTCCAAGGCCACCAACACGCATGCCGCGGAAGCCTCTTTGGCGGCGTACGAGTCGATCGTGTGGATCGCGGGCGGGCTCGCCAAGGGCGCGACCTTCGACGAACTGGTCGCCAAGTCGGCGAAGCGACTTCGGGGCGTCGTCCTGATCGGCGCGGATCGCGCGCTGATCGGCGAAGCGCTCGCGCGACACGCGCCGGAAGTACCCGTCGTCGACCTCGACCGGACCGACACTGGGGCGATGCTCGCGGCGGTTCAGGAGGCCGCACGGCTCTCCGAGCCAGGGGACACCGTTCTGCTGGCGCCGGCCTGTGCGTCCATGGACATGTTCGCCAACTACAACAAGCGCGGGGACGCTTTCGCGGAGGCGGTCCGCGAACTCGGCGCCTGACCCGGCCGCCTTGCCGGGCGACCTTGGGAGGGACGGACGCGTGACATCGTTGTGGCCCGGAGACGCCGATGCCCAGTAGCCGGACCGGCCGCCCTCCCGTGCAGCGGGCCACCCGGCGGCCCGTTGTCGCCCGGTCGGCGCGTGAGCATCCCCTGCGGCGGCTCTACAGCCGTGCCCAGAAGGCCTGGGACCGGCCGCTGACCGCGTACTACCTGATCCTCGGCGGCAGTCTGCTGATCACCGTGCTCGGGCTGGTGATGGTGTACTCGGCGTCGCAGATCACGGCGCTCCAGCTGTCCCTGCCGGGGTCCTACTTCTTCCGCAAGCAGTTCCTGGCGGCCGCGATCGGCGGGGTGCTGCTGCTCGCCGCCTCGCGGATGCCGGTGAAGCTGCACCGGGCCCTGGCGTACCCGATGCTGGCCGGATCGGTCTTCATGATGGTCCTGGTGCAGGTGCCCGGGATAGGAGTCGCGATCAACGGCAACCAGAACTGGATCTCCCTCGGCGGCTCCTTCCAGATCCAGCCCAGCGAGTTCGGCAAGCTCGCCCTGGTGCTGTGGGGCGCCGACCTGATCGCCCGCAAGGAGGACAAGCGGCTGCTGGCGCAGTGGAAGCACATGCTGGTGCCGCTCGTCCCGGTGGCGTTCATGCTGCTCGGGCTGATCATGCTCGGCGGTGACATGGGGACGGCGATCATCCTCACCGCGATCCTGTTCGGACTGCTGTGGCTGGCGGGCGCCCCGACCCGGCTGTTCGTGGGCGTGCTGTCCGTCGCGGCCACGCTCGGTGTGATCTTGATCAAGACCAGTCCGAACCGTATGGCCCGGTTCGCGTGCATCGGTGCCACCGAGCCCGGCACCGGCGCCACCTCGTGCTGGCAGGCCGTGCACGGCATCTACGCGCTCGCCTCCGGCGGACTCTTCGGTTCCGGACTCGGGGCGAGTGTGGAGAAATGGGGCCAACTGCCGGAAGCCCACACCGACTTCATCTTCGCCGTCACCGGTGAGGAACTGGGCCTCGCGGGGACGCTGTCGGTACTCGCCCTCTTCGCGGCTCTAGGCTATGCGGGTATCCGCGTGGCCGGACGCACGGAGGACCCCTTCGTGAGGTATGCCGCGGGAGGCGTGACCACCTGGATCACGGCCCAGGCCGTGATCAACATCGGTGCGGTGCTCGGTCTGCTGCCGATCGCCGGTGTCCCGCTCCCGCTGTTCTCCTACGGGGGTTCCGCCCTGTTGCCGACCATGTTCGCCATCGGGCTGCTGATCGCCTTCGCACGCGACGAGCCCGCTGCGCGGGCGGCGCTTGCGATGCGGCAACCCCGCTTTGGTAGAAAGCGTGCAGCGGTGAGAGGCTCCGCGGGGGCCGCGGGGCCTCGGAGATGGAACACGATGCGACGGCGCGCCGCGGCGCGCTCGTCCGGAGAGCGGTGAATTTCGGTGCATGTCGTACTCGCCGGCGGGGGGACCGCCGGCCACATCGAGCCCGCGCTCGCCCTCGCGGACGCCCTGCGCAGGCAGGACCCGACCGTGGGGATCACGGCCCTGGGCACGGAACGCGGACTCGAGACCCGACTGGTACCCGAGCGGGGTTACGAACTCGCGCTGATCCCCGCCGTTCCGCTGCCGCGCAAGCCCACGCCCGAGCTGATCACCGTCCCCGGACGGCTGCGCGGCACGATCAAGGCGGCCGAGCAGATCCTGGAGCGCACCAAGGCGGACGCGGTCGTCGGCTTCGGCGGCTACGTCGCCCTGCCCGCCTACCTCGCGGCCAAGCGCCTCGGGGTGCCGATCGTCATCCACGAGGCCAACGCCCGCCCCGGCCTCGCCAACAAGATCGGTTCGCGGTACGCCGCCCGGGTCGCCGTCTCCACGCCGGACAGCAAGTTGCGCGACGCCCGCTACATCGGCATCCCGCTGCGCCGCTCCATCGCCACCCTCGACCGGGCCGCCGTACGCCCCGAGGCGCGCGCCGCGTTCGGGCTCGACCCCAACCTGCCCACGCTGCTGGTCTCCGGCGGCTCACAGGGCGCCCGCCGCCTCAACGAGGTGGTCCAGCAGGCGGCTCCGTACCTCCAGCAGGCGGGCATCCAGATCCTGCACGCGGTCGGCCCGAAGAACGAACTGCCGCAGGTGCACCAGATGCCGGGAATGCCCCCGTACATCCCGGTACCGTACGTGGACCGGATGGACCTCGCGTACGCCGCGGCCGACATGATGCTCTGCCGCGCGGGCGCGATGACCGTCGCCGAACTCTCCGCCGTCGGGCTCCCGGCCGCCTATGTCCCGCTGCCCATCGGTAACGGCGAACAGCGGCTGAACGCCCAGCCGGTGGTCAAGGCCGGCGGCGGACTGCTCGTCGACGACGCGGAACTGACGCCCCAGTGGGTGCAGCAGAACGTACTGCCCGTGCTCGCCGACCCGCACCGGCTGTACGAGATGTCCCGCGCCGCCAGCGAGTTCGGCCGCCGGGACGCCGACGACCTGCTCGTCGGCATGGTGTACGAGGCGATCGCCTCTCGCCGTCACTAGCACCGTATGAGGGAAGGCAGGGAGCGTGGCCGGACCGAGCACCGCGCAACGCGGCGAACGGCAGAAGCTGAAGTCCGGCCCGCCCCGGCCGCCCCGTCTCGGGCGGCTGCGTCGCCCTCGTACGCTCATCATCCTTATGATCGCTGTGGTGTTGACCGGGGCCGCCGTGGTCTGGGTGCTGTACGGCTCGCGGTGGCTGCGCGTGGAGCGCGTATCGGCGTCCGGGATGCGGGTGCTGACGGCCGAGCGGGTGCGAGAAGCGGCCGCTGTGCCGGTCGGTTCTCCGCTGATTTCCGTTGACACCGACGCCATTGAGGAACGACTGCGCCGGAAATTGCCCCGAATTGACTCGGTTGACGTCGTCCGTTCCTGGCCGCACGGAATCGGTCTGAAAGTGACCGAACGCACTCCGGTCCTGATGGTCAAAAAGGGTGCGAAGTTCGACGAAGTGGACGCCAAGGGCGTGCGATTCGCCACGGTTTCCGACGCCCCTCAGGGCGTGCCCGTACTGGAATTGACGGTGTCCCGATCGGTGGGCCTGCGCCGCTTCGGCACCGACCGGCTGGTGCGCGAGGCGGTGCGGGTCGCCGGTGACATTCCGGCCGCCGTCGCGCAGGACACGCGTACCGTCAAGGTCCGTTCCTACGACTCCATCTCGCTGGAGCTGAAGGGCGGCCGGAGCGTCGAGTGGGGCAGTGACGAGAAGGGCGGCACGAAGGCCAGGACACTCACCGCTCTCATGAAAGCCGCTCCCCAGGCCCGGCACTTCGACGTGAGTGCTCCCACCGCCCCTGCGTCATCGGGGAGTTGACGCACATCAGCGCAGGCCAGCACCCTGGTTGGGCACTGCTACGGCTGATCACATAGGGTGAAAAGAAAAACGGGAGGTTCGGCGTGTTCGTTGAACGTGCGCCACTTGTCGACTTAGTGTCCTGTTCGGAAGAGTCCAAGGAACAGACACACTGGTAACCCTAAACTTCAGCGTTAGGGTTCGGGTCGGCGTTCGGACCGTCCCATTCGGCATCAGTCGTCGGATCGCGAGCGTGCGAGGCGACGACACGTAACTCGAGGCGAGAGGCCTTCGACGTGGCAGCACCGCAGAACTACCTCGCAGTCATCAAAGTCATCGGTGTCGGCGGCGGTGGTGTCAATGCCATCAACCGGATGATCGAGGTCGGTCTCAAGGGCGTCGAGTTCATCGCCATCAACACCGACGCGCAGGCGCTGTTGATGAGCGACGCCGACGTCAAGCTCGACGTCGGCCGCGAACTCACCCGCGGACTCGGCGCCGGAGCCAACCCGGCCGTCGGCCGCAAGGCGGCAGAGGACCACCGCGAGGAGATCGAGGAGGTCCTCAAGGGGGCCGACATGGTCTTCGTGACGGCCGGCGAGGGCGGTGGCACCGGCACCGGCGGCGCGCCCGTCGTGGCCAACATCGCCCGCTCGCTCGGCGCCCTCACCATCGGCGTGGTCACCCGCCCGTTCACCTTCGAGGGGCGGCGCCGGGCCAACCAGGCCGAGGACGGCATCGCGGAACTCCGCGAAGAGGTCGACACCCTCATCGTCATCCCGAACGACCGGCTGCTGTCCATCTCGGACCGCCAGGTCTCGGTCCTCGACGCCTTCAAGTCGGCGGACCAGGTCCTGCTCTCCGGTGTTCAGGGCATCACCGACCTCATCACCACGCCCGGTCTGATCAACCTCGACTTCGCCGACGTCAAGTCCGTGATGTCCGAAGCCGGTTCGGCCCTCATGGGGATCGGCTCGGCCCGCGGCGACGACCGCGCGGTGGCGGCGGCCGAGATGGCGATCTCCTCGCCGCTCCTGGAAGCCTCCATCGACGGCGCCCGCGGCGTGCTGCTCTCCATCTCCGGCGGCTCCGACCTCGGTCTGTTCGAGATCAACGAGGCCGCCCAGCTGGTGAGCGAGGCGGCGCACCCCGAGGCCAACATCATCTTCGGCGCGGTCATCGACGACGCCCTCGGCGACGAGGTGCGGGTCACCGTGATCGCCGCCGGCTTCGACGGAGGCCAGCCGCCCGCCAAGCGGGACAACGTCCTCGGCGCCTCGTCCGCCAAGCGCGACGAGCCCACGCCGGTACGGTCCTCCTCCGACAGCCGCCCGTCCTTCGGTTCGCTCGGCAGCGTCACGCCGAAGGAGGCCCCGGAGCCCACCCCGGAGCCGGTGAACGAACTCCCGGTCTCCCCGCCGGTCCCGCCGTCCCGCTCCTACTCGGACAGCGCGGCCGAGGAGCTGGACGTGCCGGACTTCCTGAAGTGATAGGACAGCGCTCCGGAACGAGCACAGTGAGCGGCGCGCACTTCGCCTTCACCGACCGGTGGGGCGGGGTGAGCGCCGTTCCGTACGAGGAGCTCAACCTCGGCGGAGCGGTCGGCGACGACCCCGACGCCGTACGGACCAATCGTGAACTGGCCGCCAAGTCGCTCGGTCTCGATCCGGCCCGGGTCGTCTGGATGAACCAGGTGCACGGGCCGGAGGTGGCAGTGGTCGACGGGCCATGGGGGGATCGCCCCGTGGCCGAGGTGGACGCGATCGTCACGGCGCGGCGGGGGCTCGCCCTCGCCGTCCTCACCGCGGACTGCACGCCCGTCCTGCTGGCGGACCCGGTCGCGGGGATCGTGGCCGCCGCCCACGCCGGACGGCCCGGCATGATCGCCGGGGTCGTCCCCGCCGCCGTACGGGCCATGGTGGAACTCGGCGCCGAGCCCGCCCGGATCGTCGCCCGCACCGGACCCGCCGTCTGCGGGCGGTGCTACGAAGTGCCGGAGCGGATGCGCGCCGATGTCGCCGCCATCGAGCCCACGGCGCACGCCGAGACCAGCTGGGGCACGCCCGCGGTCGATGTGACCGCCGGAGTGCACGCGCAGTTGGAACGGCTCGGGGTGCGCGACCGGGAGCAGTCGCCGGTGTGCACGCTCGAGTCGCAGGACCACTTCTCGTACCGAAGAGACCGCACCACCGGGCGGCTCGCGGGCTATGTCTGGCTGGACTGATGGGGCATGACGGACCGTAAGGCTCAACTCGCCGGAAATCTGGCGAAAGTGGAAGAGCGCATCACGGCGGCGTGCATCGACGCCGGGCGCAAGCGCGAAGAGGTGACCCTGATCGTGGTCACCAAGACCTACCCCGCGAGCGATGTGCGGATCCTGTCGGAACTCGGTGTGCGCCACGTCGCCGAGAACCGGGACCAGGACGCGGCACCGAAGGCCGCGGAATGTTCGGATCTGCCCCTCTCGTGGCATTTTGTCGGTCAGTTGCAGACCAACAAGGTGCGTTCCGTGGTCGGTTACGCGGATGTCGTGCAGTCCGTCGATCGTTCCCGGCTCGTCACGGCTCTGTCGAAGGAGGCGGTACGGGCGGAGCGCGAACTGGGCTGTCTCATTCAGGTCGCGCTGGACGCGGAGGAGAGCGGCCGGGGTGAGCGAGGGGGCGTAGGGGTCGGCGGAATCGAAGAGTTGGGCGACCTCGTCGCCCGGGCGCCGGGGCTCCGGCTCGACGGGCTGATGACCGTCGCCCCGCTCACCGGAGCGTACGCGGGGCGCCAACAGGCGGCGTTCGAGCGGCTGATGGATTTGTCGACTGACCTGCGCCGCGCTCATCCGGCTGCGAACATGGTCTCGGCAGGGATGAGTACGGACCTCGAACAGGCCGTGGCAGCCGGAGCGACACATGTACGCGTCGGTACTGCGGTACTCGGAGTCCGACCCAGGCTCGGGTAACGTCGCCAAGAAGTCGGACCACAGCAGAAAATATGGTCATTACCGCTGATAGGCGGGCATAACGACCTCGTGGATCGCGGGCACTTGGCAATTCGTCAGCCGATCCACCACAGAGCGGAGGACTCAGAGCATGGCCGGCGCGATGCGCAAGATGGCGGTCTACCTCGGCCTCGTGGAGGACGATGGGTACGACGGCAGGGGATTCGACCCCGACGACGACTTCGAGCCCGAGCTTGATCCGGAGCCCGAGCGGGACCGCCGGCGGCACGAGCCGCCGCACCAGTCACATCAGGCGCACCATTCCCAACGGGACGAATCGGCACGAGTGGTGCAGCCTCCGGTGCCACGCGATCCGCTGCCGCATTCCGCTTCGCTCGCCGCGGAATCCGGGCGTCCGGCGCGAATCGCCCCCGTGGCATCCATCACACAAGAACGTCAAAGCCTGGAGAAGAACGCCCCGGTGATCATGCCCAAGGTCGTGTCTGAGCGAGAGCCGTACCGGATCACCACGCTGCACCCCCGGACCTACAACGAGGCCCGTACCATCGGGGAACACTTCCGTGAGGGCACCCCGGTGATCATGAATCTGACTGAGATGGATGACACAGATGCGAAGCGACTTGTCGACTTTGCGGCCGGTTTGGTGTTTGGTCTCCACGGCAGCATCGAGCGGGTGACGCAGAAGGTGTTCCTGTTGTCGCCTGCTAACGTCGATGTCACGGCGGAGGACAAGGCCCGCATCGCAGAGGGCGGGTTCTTCAACCAGAGCTGAGACGCACGACCGGAAACCAGGCACGGAAACAGGGGAGAGGGAAGCACGGATCATGAGCGTGGTTGGGCAGGTTCTCTACATCGCGCTGATGTGTTTCCTCATCGTGCTGATCTTCCGGTTGGTCATGGACTACGTCTTCCAGTTCGCCCGCTCATGGCAGCCCGGCAAGGCGATGGTGGTCGTTCTCGAGGCCACCTACACTGTCACCGATCCACCGCTCAAGCTTCTGCGGCGGTTCATTCCGCCGCTGCGTCTCGGGGGCGTGGCGCTCGACCTGTCCTTCTTCGTATTGATGATCATCGTCTACATCCTGATCACCATTGTGAGGTCGGTGTTGGTGTGAACGATACGGTCTTGCCGAATGCCGACGACTACGTTGAGGTGAAGAGATGCCGTTGACCCCCGAGGACGTGCGGAACAAGCAGTTCACGACCGTCCGCCTCCGAGAAGGCTATGACGAGGACGAGGTCGATGCCTTCCTCGACGAGGTCGAAGCCGAACTGACCCGCCTGCTCCGCGAGAACGAGGACCTGCGCGCCAAGCTGGCCGCCGCCACGCGCGCGGCCGCGCAGAACCAGCAGCAGGGCATGCGCAAGCCGCCCGAGCAGCAGGACGGGCAGCAGGGTCCGCCGCAGGGCATGCGGGGTCCGGGCGCTCCGGTACCCGCCGGCATATCGGGCCCGCCGCAGCAGCAGATGGGTGGCCCCATGGGTGGGCCGCCCCAGCTGCCGAGCGGTGCGCCGCAGCTGCCCGCCGGCCCCAGCGGTCAGGGCGGTCCGCAGGGTCAGGGCCCCATGGGCCAGGGCCCGATGGGGCAGGGCCCGATGGGTCACGGTCCGATGGGGCAGGGCCCCGGCCAGCAGATGCAGCAGCAGATGCCCGGCCAGATGCAGCAGCAGATGGGTGGCCCGATGGGCGGCCCCATGGGTGGTCCCATGGGCGGTCACGGCCCGCAGATGCCGCAGCCCGGTCAGGGCCCCGGCGGCGACAGCGCCGCGCGTGTGCTCTCGCTGGCCCAGCAGACCGCCGACCAGGCGATCGCCGAGGCCCGTTCCGAGGCCAACAAGATCGTCGGTGAGGCTCGCAGCCGCGCCGAGGGTCTGGAGCGCGACGCCCGTGCCAAGGCCGACGCGCTGGAGCGGGACGCGCAGGAGAAGCACCGCGTCGCGATGGGCTCCCTGGAGTCCGCTCGCGCCACGCTGGAGCGCAAGGTCGAGGACCTGCGCGGCTTCGAGCGCGAGTACCGCACGCGGCTGAAGTCCTACCTGGAGTCGCAGCTGCGCCAGCTGGAGACGCAGGCGGACGACTCGCTCGCTCCGCCGCGGACCCCGGCCACGGCCTCCCTGCCGTCGCCGTCCGCGCCCTCGATGGCCCCGGCCGGTGCGAGTGCGCCGTCGTACGGCGGCAACCAGGGCATGGGTGGCGGGCCATCTCAGGCCGCGCCCTCCTACGGCGGCCAGCAGCAGATGTCGCCGGCCATGACCCAGCCGATGGCTCCGGTGCGGCCGCAGGGGCCGTCGCCGATGCAGCAGGCGCCCTCGCCGATGCGCGGGTTCCTCATCGACGAGGACGACAACTGACGGCCTGTAGTACGCCTTAGGCGTCGGCAGCGTTCAGGGCGGGGCCCCCGGATTCCGGGGGCCCCGCCCTTTTGTGTGGTCTTTTTGTTGCCCGGTGCCCGATGCCCGGTGCCCGGTGGGGGGCACGGGGCACGGGGCGGGACAGGGGCGGCGGGGGCGTAGAACCCTTGCGCCGCCCCCGGTGCTACGCCTTGCGGAGGCGGAACGTCAGGGCGAGGGACTCGTCCGTGAACGGAGCCCCGTAGGTGCCGTCGGCCTCGCCCTGGGCGAAGTCCGTGGCGAGGACCTCGTCGGCGATGAGGGAGGAGTGCTCGGAGAGGGCCGCGATGACGGCCGGGTCCGTGGACGTCCAGCGCAGCGCGATGCGGTCGGCCACATCGAGCCCGCTGTTCTTGCGGGCCTCCTGGATCAGGCGGATCGCGTCACGGGCGAGGCCCGCCTGACGCAGCTCCTCCGTGATCTCCAGGTCGAGGGCGACCGTCGCGCCGGAGTCGGACGCCACCGACCAGCCCTCGCGCGGGGTCTCCGTGATGATCACCTCGTCCGAGGCCAGCGACACCGTCTCACCGTCGACCTCGACCGACGCCGTGCCCTCGCGCAGGGCCAGCGACAGTGCCGCCGCGTCCGTCTCCGCGATGGCCTTCGCGACCGCCTGGACGCCCTTGCCGAAGCGCTTGCCCAGCGCGCGGAAGTTCGCCTTGGCCGTGGTGTCGACCAGTGAGCCGCCGACCTCGGAGAGCGACGCGAGCCCGCTCACGTTCAGCTCCTCCGTGATCTGCGCGTGCAGCTCACGGTCGAGCGTCTCGAAGCCCACCGCGCCGACCAGCGCGCGGGACAGCGGCTGGCGCGTCTTGACGCCCGACTCCGCGCGCGTGGCGCGGCCGAGCTCCACGAGACGGCGTACGAGCACCATCTGCTTCGACAGCTCCGGGTCGATGACGGACAGGTCCGCCTCCGGCCAGGAGGACAGGTGGACGGACTCCGGGGCGTCCGGTGTGACCGGGACCACCAGGTCCTGCCAGACCCGCTCGGTGATGAACGGGGTCAGCGGGGCCATCAGGCGAGTGACCGTCTCGACGACCTCGTGCAGCGTGCGCAGCGCGGCCTTGTCGCCCTGCCAGAAGCGGCGGCGCGAGCGGCGGACGTACCAGTTGGACAGGTCGTCGACGAACGCCGAGAGCAGCTTTCCGGCGCGCTGGGTGTCGTACGCCTCCAGCGCCTGCGTCACCTGGTCGGTGAGCGCGTGCAGTTCGGAGAGCAGCCAGCGGTCGAGGACCGGGCGGTCCGCCGGGGCCGGGTCGGCCTCGCTGGGCGCCCAGCCGGAGGTGCGGGCATAGAGGGCCTGGAAGGCGACCGTGTTCCAGTAGGTGAGGAGGGTCTTCCTCACCACCTCCTGGATGGTGCCGTGGCCCACGCGGCGCGCCGCCCACGGGGAGCCGCCGGCGGCCATGAACCAGCGGACCGCGTCCGCTCCGTGCTGGTCCATCAGCGGGATCGGCTGCAGGATGTTGCCCAGGTGCTTGGACATCTTGCGGCCGTCCTCGGCGAGGATGTGGCCCAGGCACACGACGTTCTCGTACGAGGACTTGTCGAAGACCAGCGTGCCGACGGCCATGAGCGTGTAGAACCACCCACGCGTCTGGTCGATGGCCTCGCTGATGAACTGCGCCGGGTAGCGGCTCTCGAAGAGCTCCTTGTTCTTGTACGGGTAGCCCCACTGCGCGAACGGCATCGAGCCCGAGTCGTACCAGGCGTCGATGACCTCCGGGACGCGGGTCGCCGTCTGCTGACACTGGGGGCAGGCGAACGTGACCTCGTCGATGTACGGGCGGTGCGGGTCCAGGTTCGACTGGTCGGTGCCGGTCAGCTCGGTGAGCTCGGCGCGGGAGCCGACGCAGGTGAGGTGGCCCTCCTCGCAGGTCCACAGCGGGAGCGGGGTGCCCCAGTAGCGGCTGCGGGACAGCGCCCAGTCGACGTTGTTGTTCAGCCAGTCGCCGAAGCGGCCGTGCTTGACCGAGTCCGGGAACCAGTTGGTCTTCTCGTTCTCCTGGAGGAGGCGGTCCTTGATGGCCGTGGTGCGGATGTACCAGGACGGCTGCGCGTAGTAGAGCAGCGCGGTGTGGCAGCGCCAGCAGTGCGGGTAGCTGTGCTCGTACGGCACGTGCTTGAAGAGCAGACCGCGGTTCTGGAGGTCCTCGGTGAGCTTTTCGTCCGCCTTCTTGAAGAAGACACCGCCCACGAGGGGGACGTCCTTCTCGAAGGTCCCGTTCGTGCGGACGGGGTTCAC
Organism: Streptomyces sp. NPDC058246; assembly: GCF_042881985.1. Taxonomy (NCBI): domain Bacteria; kingdom Bacillati; phylum Actinomycetota; class Actinomycetes; order Kitasatosporales; family Streptomycetaceae; genus Streptomyces; species Streptomyces sp. NPDC058246. Next base: position 129,578 of record NZ_JBHVWZ010000007.1, read on the forward strand.
CACCGGCAGGCCGTACTCGCGGCAGACCTTGAGGTCGTCCTCACCGAAGGCGGGGGACTGGTGGACCAGACCGGTGCCGTCCTCGGTCGTCACGTACTCCGCGTTCACCACGTAGTGGGCTTCCGCGTCCGCCGGGAACTCCACCAGCTCGAACGGACGTTGATACGTCCAGCGCTCCATTTCGGCGCCGCTGAAGGTCTCGCCGGTGGTTTCCCAGCCCTCGCCGAGGGCCTTCTCGACGAGCGGCTCGGCGACGACGAGCTTCTCCTCGCCGTTCGTCGCGACGACGTAGGTGACCTCGGGGTGCGCGGCGACGGCGGTGTTGGACACCAGCGTCCACGGGGTCGTCGTCCACACCAGCAGCGCGGCCTGGCCGGCCAGCGGACCGGAGGTGAGCGGGAAACGGACGTACACGGAGGGGTCGACGATCGTCTCGTAGCCCTGCGCCAGCTCGTGGTCCGACAGGCCCGTCTCGTCCTGCGGGCACCACGGGGCGACGCGGTAGTCCTGGACCAGCAGACCCTTGTTGAAGATCTCCTTGAGCGACCACCACACGGACTCCACGTACTCGGGGTCCATCGTGCGGTAGGCGTCGTCGAGGTCGACCCAGTAGCCCATGCGGTTCGTCAGGTCGGTGAAGGCATCGGTGTGGCGGGTCACCGACTCGCGGCACTTGGCGTTGAACTCGGCGATGCCGTACGCCTCGATGTCCTGCTTTCCGGTGAAGCCGAGCTCCTTCTCCACGGCGAGCTCCACCGGGAGGCCGTGGCAGTCCCAGCCGGCCTTGCGGGCGACGTGGTAGCCGCGCATGGTGCGGAAGCGCGGGAAGACGTCCTTGAAGACGCGTGCCTCGATGTGGTGTGCGCCCGGCATGCCGTTGGCGGTGGGCGGGCCCTCGTAGAACACCCACTCGGGGCGGCCCTCGGACTGCTCAAGGCTCTTGGCGAAGATCTTCTGCTCGCGCCAGAAGTCGAGCACGGCGTGCTCGAGGGCGGGCAGGTCGACCTGGGCGGGCACCTGGCGGTACTGCGTCGGTTTCATCGGCGAGCTTCCTCCGGCGGACTTTCTGCCTTCCGTCCGGAGGGACGAGAGCCTGCGCTGCTACCTCGTAGCTGCTGCGGACGCCGTGTGCGGCGCGCTCCCGCGGTACCACCCTCCTTGGCTCCCCGGCGCCCGTGTGCACCGGTGAGCCCCCTCATTGGGGTCGCGATGCCGGGTCTACTGGCCCCCTGCGGGGTGTTCTGCCGGCGGCTCCGGGGTGATCTTCGCGTCGCGCTCGCCCCCGGGCTTCCACCGTCCCCGGGTCGCTCCTGGCTGCGTACGCCGCTACTCGTCCCCATCCACGCTTCTCGCTCCGCCCAGTGTACGGCGCCGCGCGGACAGTGGCCGACCGGTTTTCCGGGGTACCCCGGCGGCCTGCGCGGTGACCCGAATGGCGAGGCGCGGGCGTCCGGATCCTGGGACGCCAGGCACGGCGGATTACCGGGCGGGGAGCTGGGCACAACGCATGCAGGTCTGTCACGAGGGACCCGCGGGGCGGGCGAAGAGAGAGCGTGCCCCGTTGCCGCGGGCCAGAAGTCGATTTATCGTCCCAGCACGATTCGCGCGCAGATCACAATATGTGAAGGGGCCGCGGCCATGGTGGCGAAGAAGACCGCCGTACAGCAGTCGGCGTCCGGCAGATCCACGGGTCCGGCGGCCAAGGACGTGAGCGGCAAGAAGAGCACACAGCGGGAATCCGCGACGGGCGCGGCCCGGCCCGTGAAGACGGCTTCGAAGGCGGCGACAAAGGTGTCTTCCAAGACGGCGACGGCTGCCAAGGCCGCTGCCAAGAGAACGGCCGCCACGAAGGCTGCCGACGGGAAAGAGGCTCCTACGAAGGCGAACGGCGAGAAGGCGGCCGCTACGAAGACGGCCGCCAAGAGAGCGGCCCCCGCAAAGACCGCGACGACCAGGACGGTCAATTCGAAGGCGGCGGCCACCAGAACGTCGTCCACGAAGCCGTCGTCCACGAAGCCGGCGTCCACGCGCGCGGGGTCTGCGAAGGGAGCGGCTTCGAAGTCGGGGTCCACGGAGGCGGCGATCGCGAAATCGACGTCCACGAGGGCGGCGGTCTCGGTGACGGCGTCCACGAAGGCGGGCGGCAAGAAGGCCGCGGCCAAGAAGACGGTCGCGGCGGCGGCGAAGCAGGCGGCGGCCGAGAAGCCCGCCGGGGCCGCCGGGAAGAAGGCGGCAGGGAAGGCGGCCGCGGCCAAGGAGAGCACCAGTACGGCCAAGAAGGCGGTCGCTTCCGCGGCCGAGGGTGCGGCCCAGGCCGCGAAGACGACGGGAGCCACGACAGTGGTTGCGAAGAAGACTCCGGGCACGGCCACGGCGGCGAAGAAGCCCACCCCGGTTCCCAAGGCGCGGGTCGCGGCGGTGGAGCCCGGCGAGCTCGCGGTGCGGCCCGGTGAGGACCCCTGGACCCCGGAAGAGGTCGCTGAGGCACGGGCGGAGCTGCAGTCGGAGGCGCTGCGGCTGCGGACCGAGATCTCGTCGTCCGAGGAGGCGCTCGCGGGCCTGATGCGCGACTCCGGCGACGGCGCGGGCGACGACCAGGCGGACACCGGCACGAAGAACATCACGCGCGAGCACGAGATGGCGCTCACCGCCAACGCGCTCGAGATGCTGGAGCAGACCGAGCGCGCGCTGGAGCGCCTCGACGCGGGCACGTACGGACTCTGCGAGAACTGCGGCAACCCCATCGGCAAGGCGCGGATGCAGGCCTTTCCGCGCGCCACCCTGTGCGTCGAGTGCAAGCAGAAGCAGGAGCGCCGTTACTGATCAGTAGCGCGAACGCCGTGACCTGACGTCGTGGAAGGGCTCCTGAACACGTGGGCCCCGGGGGGTGTGCCGTACCCTCGTCCTCAGTCAGGAACCTAGGTCGAGGGACTCACTCACGTGGCAGAGGCGGAGCGCATCATCGGTACGCCGGACATCCCAGGGGCGGCGGGCGCCGAGCCGGAGCAGTCCGCCGGGAACGTGGCGCCGGGCGGCCGGTCCGGCTCCGACGCGTCGGCCCCGGCCGAGCGGTCCGGCGTGGACTCCGGCGTCGATTCCGCCGTGGACTCCGGCGCGGACGGGACGCGGGTCGCGGACGAGCGGCCGACGGGCAGCCGCAGGCGCCGGATCGCCGTCCTGTTCGCGGTCGCCGTGCTGGCGTACGCCCTCGACCTCGTCAGCAAGATGATCGTGGTCGCGAAGCTGGAGCACCATGACTCGATCGAGGTCATCGGCACCTGGCTGAAGTTCGAGGCGATCCGCAACGCGGGCGCGGCCTTCGGCTTCGGCGACGCCTTCACCGTCATCTTCACGGTGATCGCGGCGGCCGTGATCGTCGTCATCGCCCGGCTCGCGCGCAAGCTCTACAGTCTGCCCTGGGCGATCGCGCTCGGTCTGCTCCTCGGCGGCGCGCTCGGCAACCTCACCGACCGGATCTTCCGCTCGCCGGGCGTCTTCGAGGGCGCGGTCGTGGACTTCATCGCGCCCAAGCACTTCGCGGTCTTCAACCTGGCCGACTCGGCGATCGTCTGCGGCGGCATCCTGATCGTGCTGCTGTCCTTCCGCGGCCTCGACCCGGACGGCACGGTCCACAAGGACTGATCCCGAGCGTTCGGCACGGTCCACATGGACTGGCCGCGAGCGTATGGCACGGTCCACAAGGACTGGCCCCGAGCGTTTTCGGCACGGTCCACAAGGACTGACGTACCGGGCGACGTACAGGGCTTCCGGAGGGCTCCCACGGGCACGGATGTTCGGGACGTGGTCAGGTGGTGTCGGACCGGTCCGGCATACTCGACGGGTGAGCACGATTCCCGAGATCCGTACCCTGCCCGTGCCCGACGGCCTGGAGGGCGAGCGCGTCGACGCCGCCATCTCCCGGATGTTCGGCTTCTCCCGCACGAAGGCCGCCGAGCTCGCCGCGGCGGGGAAGGTCACGGTCGACGGCTCGGTGGTCGGCAAGTCCGAGCGGGTGCACGGCGGTGCCTGGCTCGAGGTCGAGATGCCGCAGGCCCCCGCGCCCGTGCAGATCGTCGCCGAGCCCGTCGAGGGCATGGAGATCGTGCACGACGACGATGACGTGGTGGTGATCGTCAAACCGGTCGGCGTCGCCGCCCACCCCAGCCCCGGCTGGTCGGGCCCGACCGTGATCGGCGGTCTCGCCGCCGCCGGGTACCGGATCTCGACCTCCGGCGCCTCCGAGCGCCAGGGCATCGTGCACCGCCTCGACGTCGGCACGTCGGGCCTGATGGTGGTCGCCAAGTCGGAGTACGCGTACACGTCGCTGAAGCGCCAGTTCAAGGAGCGCACGGTCGACAAGCGCTACCACACCCTCGTGCAGGGCCACCCGGACCCGACCAGCGGCACCATCGACGCCCCCATCGGACGCCACCCGAACCACGACTACAAGTGGGCGGTCACGGCCGAGGGCAAGCCCTCGGTCACGCACTACGACCTGGTCGAGGCGTTCCGCGCCGCCTCCCTGCTCGACGTCAAGCTGGAGACCGGGCGCACCCACCAGATCCGCGTCCACATGGCGGCCCACCGCCACCCGTGCGTCGGCGACCTGACGTACGGCGCCGACCCGACGCTGGCCAAGCGGCTCGGTCTCACCCGGCAGTGGCTGCACGCGGTGCGGCTCGGCTTCGAGCACCCCGGCGACGGGCAGTGGGTGGAGTTCGAGAGCGGCTACCCCGAGGACCTGCAGAAGGCGCTCGACAAGGTGCGTGAGGAGAGCTACGCGTGAGTGCCGCGTACGTGGTGCGGGTCGCCGAGGACACCGCCGACCGTGAGGCGTGCTTCGCGGTGCGCAAGGACGTCTTCGTGGCCGAACAGGGCGTCCCCGAGGACATCGAGTACGACGCTTACGACGCCGACGCCCTCCATGTGCTGGCCGTCCGTGCGGACGGGGTGCCCCTCGGCACCGGGCGACTCCTGCACGGCGAGGCGGCGGCCGCGAAGACGGCAGGCGACCTGACGGCCGGCTCGCTCGGCCGGCTCGCCGTGACGCGGGAGGCGCGTGGGCTCGGCGTCGGCGCCGCGCTCGTAGGCGCCATCGAGGACGCGGCACGCGCGCGTGGACTGGCCGCCGTGGACCTGCACGCGCAGACGCGGGCGCTGGGGTTCTACGAGCGGCTGGGGTACGTGGCGTACGGCGCGGAGTTCCCCGACGCGGGCATTCCGCACCGGGCGATGCGCAAAGCCCTGTAGCCCGGCTTTGTCGTAGCCGCGTGGCACGCTTGAGGTCTGGCTCGTCCTTGATCGCCTAGACCTCGCCGGAGCGCTGACCGTGGATCAGTTGGCCCTGTTGTTCATGCTGTTGCTCGGGGCCGTGGTGAGCGTCCCGGTGGGGAACCGCTTGGGGTTGCCCGCGCCCGTGCTGATGACCCTCCTGGGGATCGTGCTGGCGGTGCTGGACTTCGTCCCGAACGTGGACATCCCGCCGGACTTCATCCTGCCCGCGCTGCTGCCGCCGCTGCTGTACGCCTCGGTGCGGCGCACGTCGTGGAGACAGTTCGCCGCCAACAAGCGGCCGATCTTCCTGCTGGCCGTGGCGCTCGTCTTCGTCACCACCGCCGCCGTGGCCGTCGTCGCCAACACCATCGTGCCGGGGCTGCCGGTCGCCGCCGCCGTCGCGCTGGGCGCGCTCGTCGCGCCGCCCGACCCGGTCGCCGCGACCGCCGTCGCCGGGCAGCTCGGACTGCCGCGGCGGCTGGTGTCGATCCTGGAGGGGGAGGGCCTCTTCAACGACGTGACGGCCATCGTGCTGTACCACGTGGCGATCGCCGCCGCCGTGAGCGGGACCTTCTCACCCTGGCGCGCGGGACTCGACCTCGTGCTGTCGGCCGTCGTCGCGGTCGCCGTCGGGCTGGGGCTCGGCTGGGCCGCGAACAAGCTGATGGACCTCCTCGGCGATGCCACGCTGCAGATCGGGCTGACGCTGCTCGCGCCGTACGCCTCGTACGTGCTGGCCGAGGAGTTGCACGGCTCCGGTGTACTCGCCGTGCTGACCACCGCGCTGTTCCTGGCGGAGTACGCCACCGACGCCGACGACGTCCTGACCCGGCTCGCCGGGTCGACCGTCTGGGACGTGGTGGACACGCTCGTCACCGGAGTCGCCTTCGGGCTCATCGGGCTCGAACTGCACAACGCCATCCGGACGGCGTCCGGGCGCTGGGGCGAGATGCTGGGCTGGGCCGCCGCGATCGTCGCCGTCGTCGTACTGGTACGGCTGATGTGGCTGATGCCGGCGACCTGGCTGACGAAACGGCTGCACGCCAAGCGGGACTACGACGAGGAGATCCCGACCTCGTGGCGGGAGACCGTCGTGATGTGGTGGGCCGGGATGCGGGGCGTGGCCTCGGTGGCGCTGGCGCTGGCGATCCCGCTGAAGATGGACGACGGGTCGCCGTTCCCGGACCGGGACGAGATCGTGTTCATCGCCTTCGGGGTGATCATGGCGACGCTCGTGCTGCAGGGACTCACCCTGCCATGGCTGGTCAGGAAGCTCGGGGTGCGGGCCGACATCGACAGCGAGAAGGCCTTCGAGAAGGAGCTCGCGGTGCGGGCCGCGAAGGCCGCGAAGCGGCGGCTGCGGGAGATCGAGGAAGTGGAGGAGCTGTCGGAGGAGGCGTCCGAGCAACTGCTGCGGCGGGCCTTCGACATCGGGGTGCGGATCAGTCCCGACCTGGGGGACGAGGAGCGGCGCGAGGCGTACGAGCAGCGGGCTCGCCGGATGAAGCGGATGCGGCGGATCCAGGGGGAGATGATGAGCGCGGCACGGCACGAGGTGCTGTCCGCGCGGAGTGAACCGGGGGCGGATCCGGAGATCGTGGACCGGGTGCTGCGCCATCTCGACGTGCGCAGCCTCCGCTGACGAGTCTCTCCCGACCGACTTCCCTCCCCGACCGACTTCTCTCCCACCCGCGCGCGGCGTGCTTCTGGTGGGCGGACAAGTCCGGCCCTCCCGGTGGGGGGTTCCCGCCGTCGGCACCTGGCCGTACGGCGGCTGCTGACCGTATCCGGGGGCGCGGTCGGCGCCTGCTGACGGTTGCCCGTCCGTGGGATCGCACCCCCCTCCGGCGCCCCCGGGCGCCGGACAGGAGCCCGGGGACGACACCCGTTCACGGGTGATCAGCCGCGGCCCGGGCCCGTCCGAGGTGGCTCCGGAGCGGGGCTGCCGTAGTCAGGGCGGGCCGCCGCTCCGTCCGCCCCGTCCCATGCGGCGCGCCGTGCCTGGCCCGGTGGCAGGGCCGCGTCCGCCGTGTTCACGCGGGGGAGCGCGTAGGGGTGCGCCTCGGTCAGCCAGCGGATCAGCTGCTCGCGGACCGTGACCCGTACCGTCCAGATGTCGTCCGCGTCCTTCGCGGTGACCAGGGCGCGTACCTGCATGGTGTTGGGCGTCGAATCCGTGACCGCCAGTCCGTAGTCGCGGCCGTCCCAGGCCGGGCACTCGCGCAGGATGTCCCGCAGCTTCTCGCGTATCGCCTCCACGGGGGCGGAGTGGTCGACGTGGAAGAAGACGATGCCGGTCATCTGGGGTGTGCCGCGCGACCAGTTCTCGAAGGGCTTGGACGTGAAATACGACACAGGCATCGTGATCCGCCGTTCGTCCCACGTCCGTACCGTCAGGAACGTCAGGGTGATCTCCTCGACCGTGCCCCACTCGCCGTCCACCACGACGGTGTCGCCGAGACGCACCATGTCGCCGAAGGCGATCTGCAGCCCGGCGAAGAGATTGGCGAGCGTGGACTGGGCGGCGACACCGGCGACGATGCCGAGGATGCCGGCCGAGGCCAGCAGCGAGGCACCGGCGGCACGCATCGCGGGGAAGGTGAGCAGCATCGACGCGACCGCCACCACGGCGACGATCGCGGACACCACCCGCTGGATCAGCGTCACCTGCGTGCGCACCCGGCGGACCCGCGCCGGATCGCGACGGGAGGTCGCGTAACGGGTGTACGAGGTCTCGACGATCGCCGTCGCGATGCGCACCACCAGCCACGCGGCGGACCCGATGAGGATCAGCGTCAGGGTCCTGCCGATGCCGACCCGGTGTTCCACCAGGAGTTTCGCCTGGTCGTACGAGCCTCTGAGCAGGGCCGCGAAGAGCACGAGCTGGAAGGGGACGCGGGCGCGGCGGAGCATGCCCCACAGCGGGGTGGTCTCGTGGTGTTTGTCGTCGGCTCGTCGCATCAATTGGTCGACGGCCCACCCGATGAGGAGCGTGAGCACGACCGAGCCACCGACGACGATCAGCGGGCGCAGTACGTTCTCCATGCCAGAGACCGTAACCGCCCGGGGGCGATGATGAACATGTGATCTCTGGGCGGAAGTGGGTACGGCCGCCGCCCGGTGTTGTCAGTCCCGGCTGGCACCATGGGGCTCATGAACATCATGCTCTTTCACTCGACCTACGGGCTGCGTCCTGCGGTGCGGGCCGCGGCGGACCGGCTGCGCGCCGCGGGACACGAGGTGTGGACACCGGATCTCTTCGAGGGGCGCACCTTCGAGACGGTGGAGGAGGGCATGGCCTTCAACGACGGGATCGGCAAGGAGGAGCTCCTCAGACGTGCTGTGCTGGCCGCCGCGCCCTACTCCGAGCGCGGTCTGGTGTACGCCGGATTCTCGCTCGGCGCCTCCATCGCGCAGACCCTGGCGCTCGGCGACGAGAAGGCCCGTGGGCTGCTGCTCCTGCACGGCACGTCGGACATCGCGGAGAGCGCCTCGGTGGACGAGCTGCCGGTCCAGCTGCATGTCGCCGAGCCCGACGCGTTCGAGACGGACGACTGGCTGAGCGCCTGGTATCTGCAGATGCAGAGAGCCGGAGCCGACGTGGAGATCTACCGGTACGCGGGTGCCGGGCATCTCTACACCGACCCCGACCTCCCCGACTACGACGGTGAGGCGGCCGAGGCCACCTGGAAGGTGGCGCTCGGCTTCCTCGACAGTCTCTAGAGGCCTATGACACGGAGCAGAGGTCTCCGACGGTCTGTGTCGGCGGGGACCTACGAGGTCTACACCGGGTCGTACGTCCGCTCCACCTTCTGCGTGCCGCTGCGCGTGCGGTACGAACGGACCCAGGTCGAGGTCGCGTTCGGGTTCGTACGGTCGGAGAGCACGTAGTAGTCCATCTGCGCGCGGTCGGCGGTGATGTCCAGGACGCCGTAGCCGTGGCGGTCGGTGTCGACCCAGTGGACGTGCCGGTTGGCCGTGCGGATGATCGGCGCGGCCACGGCGGAGACGCTGCCCTCCGCGACCTTGACGATGTCGTCGAGGTTGTCGGAGGTCACCGAGGTGACCACGAACTCGGTGGCGGCGGAGGCCGACAGCGGGTACGTACCGGCGTCGACGGGCACGTCGTTGGCCCAGGCCATGTGGATGTCGCCGGTCAGGAAGACCGTGTCGCGGATGGCGTTGGAGCGCAGGTGCGCGAGCAGTTCGCGGCGGTCGTCCGTGTAGCCGTCCCACTGGTCGGTGTTGAGGGCGATGCCCTCCTGCGGCAGTCCGAGCAGCTTGGCGAGGGGCTTGAGCAGATCGGCGGGGAGCGAGCCCACCGAGAACGGCGAGATCATCACCGAGTTGCCGACCAGCCGCCAGCGGGTGTCGGAGGACTTGAGCCCGGCCTTCAGCCAGTCCAGCTGGGCGCGGCCGGTGATCGTACGGTCCGGGTCGTCGACGGAGCCGCTGCCGGTGGACGTCTGCTGCGAGCGGAAGGACCGCAGGTCGAGCAGGGAGAGGTCGGCGAGCTTGCCGAAGCGCAGCCGGCGGTAGGTGGTGCCCGCGATCGCCGGGCGGACCGGCATCCACTCGAAGTAGGCCTGCTTCGCGGCGGTCTGGCGGGCCGTCCAGGTGCCCTCGGCGCCCTCGGTGTGGTTGACCGCGCCGCCCGACCAGGCGTTGTCGGCGAACTCGTGGTCGTCCCAGATCGCGACGACAGGGGCTTTGTGGTGCAGGGCCTGCAGATCCGGGTCGGTCTTGTAACGGCCGTGCCGGGTGCGGTAGTCGGCGAGGGTGAGGATCTCGTTGGCAGGGGCGTGCGGCCGTACGACCGTGCCACGCGCCGCGTACTCGCCGGACTTGTACTCGTAGATGTAGTCGCCCAGGTGCAGCCAGGCGTCCAGGTCGCCGCGCGCGGCAAGGTGGCGGTACGACGAGAAGTAGCCCGCCTCCCAGTTGGCGCAGGAGACCACGCCGAAGCGCAGACCGCTGACGGCGGCGTCGGCGGCCGGGGCGGTGCGGGTGCGGGCGACGGGTGAGTCGGTGCCCCCGGCGGAGAAGCGGAACCAGTAGTCGGTGGCCGGTTCCAGGCCGCGGATGTCCGCCTTGACGGTGTGGTCGGTGGCGGCCGACGCGGTGGTGGACCCCTTGGCGACGACCGTGCCGAACGACTTGTCCTTGGCGACGGTCCAGCTCACCTCGGTGTCCGGGCCGAGCCCGGAGCCGGGTATCGCCTCGGAGGTGGGCGTCACACGGGTCCACAGCAGAATGCCGTCGGGCAGCGGATCGCCGGAGGCGACGCCGTGCAGGAAGGCCGGTGTCCCGGTGGCGGCACGGGCGGGCAGCGCGGCCGCGAGCGGGGCGGCGAGGACGGCGGTGGCGGCCGCGGCCTTGACGACCGTACGGCGGCGCGGGGCGCGGGAGTTGACGGCGCCCGAGGAGTCGGATGATCTGAAGCGACTGGTCACGAGCGATCAGGTTACCGATCGGTACAAGCCAAGAGCGGGCGAACTGGCAAAAGTTCGCCCGCTCTTCGAGAGCTGGTCGCCCAACGCGCGCGTCAGCGCGGGCCGGTATCCCGAATCCGGCCGGGCCGGGGTGGCTCGGGCCGGGTCTCGGCCCCCGGTGCCGAGGGCCCCAAGGCCGGGTCTTGGCCGCGGTGCCGGTGGCCGAGGCCGGATCGTGAACCGCGGTGGCGGAGGCCGAGGGCCGTGGCCGCGATGGCGAGGGCCAAGTCCGGGTCCTGGCCGCGGCGCCGGTCGCTCAGGCCGGGTCTCGGCCCCCGTGCCGGTGGCTCAGGCCTTGAGTGCCGCGTCGATCGCCGTGGTGAACTCGTCGACGGTCATGGGCGCGCTCTTGCCGTCGGAGCCGGTGAGCTTCTTGCCGTCCATCACCAGGCTCGGCGTGCCGCTGACGCCGTCCTTGTTCGTGTTGAACGTCTCGGACATGGCCAGCGCCCAGGCGTCGTACTTGCCGTCCTTGACGGCGTTCTGGAACGCGGTGTTGTTCTTGAGCGCGCCGACCGTGTTCGCCACCTCGATCAGGTAGTCGTCGCTCTTGAACTTGTCGTCCGTCTCGTCGGGGTGGTACTTCGCCGAGTAGAGCGCGGTCTTGTACTCCAGGAAGGCTTCCGGGCTCACGTTCAGCGCGGCGCCCAGGGCGCTCATCGCGTTCTTCGAGCCCTCGCCGCGCGAGCCGATCTGGATCTTGCCGCTCTTGTCGGAGTCGCCGTCGAGGAACGTGCCGCCGACGAACTGGATCTTGAACTGGCCGGCGTCGAAGTCCTTCTTCACCGTCGAGCCGACGGTCTGCTCGAACTGCGCGCAGACCGGGCAGCGCGGGTCCTCGTACAGCTTCAGGGTCTTCTTCGCGGTGCTCTTGCCGAGCACGACGGTCGTTCCGTTCGTGCCCGTGGTGTTGGCCGGCGCGACGACCTTGTCGTCCTTCGCGGTCTCCCAGTAGCTGGGCTTGTTGTTCTGCACGACGGCGTAGCCGATGCCGCCGGCTATCGCGAGGACCGCGACGAGGGAGCCGGCCACGATGGCCTGGCGCCTGACCTTGTCGCGCTTGGCCTGGCGCTCGCGCTCCTCGCGCAGCCGCTCCCGTGCCGCCGTCTTCGCCGCCTTGCTGTTCCGCTGGCTCATAGTGGTGATCTCCATGTGGGACGCGCACATGTCGTACGCGAATACGTGTGGGGGACTGCTGGTGCTCAGCCGCTGTCGCCGAGACGGCCGCCGCCGCTGGGCCGCAGGCCGTCGCTCAAGCGGACTCGCTCACGCGACAGCGACGAAGCACGGCGGTCCTCGCCGTCCCAGGGAGTGCACGAACAGGCGCGTGCGGGCGCCGGCCGTCCGGCGCGCGGTGCGCGGCAGCCGGCGGACCGGAGCGAGCCGTACGGTCACCGTGGCGACCGCGATCAGCAGCGGCCGGAAGGTGGCCGCGGTCACCGCGCGCAGCAGCTGGTCCAGGGCGCGCTCGCCGCGGTGCAGCCAGGCCGCCGCCAGCAGCCCGACGCCGACGTGCGCGCCGAGCAGCAGCCAGGCGGCGGCCGGGTCGGCGTGCGCGAGCAGGGCCGCCGCGCGGTCGGTGCCGCCGCCGGTGACGTGGGCCAGCGGGTTGCCCACGGTGCCGCCGCCGCACAGTACGTCGAAGCCGACCGAGCGCAGCGGGCCCGCGACCGGGCCGCCGGCCCTGCCGTAACAGACGTGCTGCCCCGTGGTGAACACGGTGTCGGCGGCCAGCTCCAGCGGGATCAGCAGGGCCGCGATCGGCCCGAAGCCGCGCCGGCGGCCCGCCAGCGCGTATGCGACGACGAAGACGGCGCCGGTGATCGCGGCCACGGTGGTCAGTGCCAGCGGGACCCGGGACAGCAGCACGTGCGACGCCGTCGAGAGCGTCACGACGACGGCCGTGAACAGAGCCGCGCGAAGGGCTCTGAGCGGGGTCCCGGATATGTCCATAGCGCTGGAGAGTCTCCCACGGGCTCCCGTAAGCACCCCCTAAAGGGTTCCTATGCGTTACGGGAGCGTTGTGAGACCGCCGTCCGAGGGCTGCCGAAGGGCTGCCCTCGGGGCTACAGGCCCGGAATCCGGCCGTTGCGGAACAGGTCCACGAAGATCTGGTGGTCGCCGCGCGCGCGTGCGCCGTAGCTGTGCGCGAAGTCCACCAGGAGGCCCGCGAAGCCGTCCTCGTCGGCCGCGATCGCCGCGTCGATGGCCCGCTCCGTGGAGAACGGCACCAGCTCCGAGTGGCCGCTCTCGTCGTCCGCCGCCGCGTGCATCGTGGCCGTGGCCCGGCCGAGGTCGGCGACGACCGAGGCGATCTCCTCGGGGTCGTCGATGTCGCCCCAGTCCAGGTCCACCGCGTACGGCGACACCTCGGCGACCAGCTGGCCCGCGCCGTCCAGCTCGGTCCAGCCGAGCCACGGGTCGGCGTGCGCCTGGAGGGCGCGCTGGGAGATCACCGTGCGGTGGCCCTCGTGCTGGAAGTAGTCGCGGATGGAGGGGTCCGTGATGTGCCGGGAGACGGCCGGCGTCTGGGCCTGCTTGATGTAGATCACCACATCGTTCTCCAGGGCGTCGCTGTTGCCCTCCAGAAGGATGTTGTACGACGGCAGGCCGGCCGAGCCGATGCCGATGCCGCGGCGGCCGACGACGTCCTTCACCCGGTACGAGTCCGGGCGGGTCAGGGAGGACTCCGGGAGGGTCTCCAGGTAGCCGTCGAAGGCGGCGAGCACCTTGTAGCGGGTGGCCGCGTCGAGCTCGATGGAGCCGCCGCCGGGGGCGAAGCGGCGCTCGAAGTCGCGGATCTCGGTCATCGAGTCGAGCAGTCCGAAGCGGGTCAGCGAGCGGGCGTCGCGCAGCGCGTCCAGGAGCGGGCCCTCGGCGGTGTCCAGCGTGAAGGGCGGGACCTCGTCGCTCTTGGCGCCGGTGGCCAGGGCGTGGATGCGCTCGCGGTAGGCCGCCGCGTACACCTTGACCAGCTCGGTGATCTGGTCGTCGCTGAGCGCCTTCGCGTACCCGATGAGCGCCACGGAGGCGGCGAAGCGCTTGAGGTCCCAGGTGAAGGGGCCGACGTACGCCTCGTCGAAGTCGTTCACATTGAAGATCAGGCGGCCCTGGGCGTCCATGTACGTGCCGAAATTCTCGGCGTGCAGGTCGCCGTGGATCCAGACCCGGGAGGTCCGCTCGTCCAGGTACGGTCCGCCGCGCTTCTCCTGGTCCACGTCGTGGTAGAAGAGGCCCGCCGTGCCCCGGTAGAACGCGAAGGCGGAGGCCGCCATCTTGCGGAACTTCACGCGGAACGCGGCCGGGTCGGCGGCCAGGAGCTCGCCGAAGGCGGTGTCGAAGACGGCGAGGATCTGCTCGCCGCGTTGCTCGGCGCTGAGCTGCGGGACCGACATCGCTGGGTGCCTCCTGGTGCAGGTGGTGCATGACTGTGGGACGGGCGCGCCGCCCCCTGGGACAGGTGGTCCGTCCACTTCCAACGGACGAAAGTGAGCGTGAGTGCCCGGATTCCGTTGACGAACGTACGCCCTGGGAGTCCACGAAGGTACGCCCGGGGAGTCCACGAAGGTACGCCCCGGGAGTGCACGAAGATACGCCCCGGGTCGTCGGAGGTACGCCCTGGAAGTGGGGGACGTACGCCCTGGGATCCGAGTACCCCGGATGAAGGTACGTGTGATCCTCCGCGGAGTGTCAGTCCCGCGTCATAGACTTCGACGCTGTCCCCCCAGACTGTCCGCAGCCTGTCGACGATTGTTCTTCTTGGAGGCCGAAGCCGTGTCAAAGCCGCCGTTCACGCACCTGCACGTCCACACCCAGTACTCGCTGCTGGACGGTGCCGCGCGGCTCAAGGACATGTTCAATGCCTGCAATGAGATGGGCATGACGCACATCGCGATGAGCGACCACGGCAACCTCCACGGGGCGTACGACTTCTTCCACACGGCCAAGAAGGCGGGCGTCACGCCGATCATCGGCATCGAGGCGTACGTCGCCCCGGAGTCCCGGCGCAACAAGCGCAAGATCCAGTGGGGCCAGCCGCACCAGAAGCGCGACGACGTGTCCGGTTCGGGTGGTTACACGCACAAGACGATCTGGGCGGCGAACAGGACCGGCCTGCACAACCTCTTCCGGCTCTCCTCGGACGCGTACGCCGAGGGCTGGCTGCAGAAGTGGCCGCGGATGGACAAGGAGACCATCTCCCAGTGGTCCGAGGGGCTCATCGCCTCCACCGGCTGTCCCTCCGGCGAGCTCCAGACCCGGCTGCGCCTCGGCCAGTTCGACGAGGCCCTGAAGGCGGCCGCCGAGTACCAGGACATCTTCGGCAAGGACCGGTACTTCCTCGAGCTGATGGACCACGGCATCGAGATCGAGCGCCGGGTCCGCGACGGCCTCCTGGACATCGGCAAGAAGCTCGGCATCCCGCCCCTGGTGACGAACGACTCGCACTACACGTACGCGCACGAGGCGACCGCCCACGACGCCCTGCTGTGCATCCAGACCGGCAAGAACCTCTCCGACCCCGACCGCTTCCGCTTCGACGGCACGGGCTACTACCTGAAGTCCACGGACGAGATGTACGCCGTCGACTCCTCGGACGCCTGGCAGGAGGGCTGCGCCAACACCCTCCTGGTCGCCGAGCAGATCGACACCTCCGGCATGTTCGAGGCGAAGAACCTCATGCCGAAGTTCGACATCCCCGACGGCTTCACCGAGGTCACCTGGTTCCAGGAGGAGGTCCGCCGCGGCATGGAGCGCCGCTTCCCCGGCGGCATCCCCGACGACCGCCAGAAGCAGGCCGAGTACGAGATGGACGTCATCATCCAGATGGGGTTCCCGGGCTACTTCCTCGTCGTCGCCGACTTCATCATGTGGGCCAAGAAGCAGGGCATCGCCGTGGGCCCTGGCCGTGGCTCGGCGGCCGGTTCGATCGTCGCGTACGCCATGGGCATCACCGACCTCGACCCGATCCCGCACGGTCTGATCTTCGAGCGGTTCCTGAACCCCGAGCGCGTCTCCATGCCCGACGTCGACATCGACTTCGACGAGCGTCGGCGCGTCGAGGTGATCAGGTACGTGACCGAGAAATACGGCGCCGACAAGGTCGCCATGATCGGCACCTACGGAAAGATCAAGGCGAAGAACGCGATCAAGGACTCCGCGCGCGTCCTCGGCTACCCGTACGCGATGGGTGACCGCCTCACCAAGGCGATGCCCGCCGACGTCCTCGGCAAGGGCATCGACCTCAGCGGCATCACCGACCCCTCGCACCCGCGCTACAGCGAGGCCGGCGAGATCCGGGCGATGTACGAGAACGAGCCGGACGTGAAGAAGGTCATCGACACCGCCAAGGGCGTCGAGGGCCTGGTCCGGCAGATGGGTGTGCACGCCGCCGGCGTCATCATGTCCAGCGAGCCCATCGTCGACCACGCCCCGGTCTGGGTACGGCACACGGACGGCGTGACCATCACGCAGTGGGACTACCCGCAGTGCGAGTCGCTCGGCCTGCTGAAGATGGACTTCCTCGGCCTGCGCAACCTGACGATCATGGACGACGCCGTCAAGATGGTGAAGTCCAACAAGGGCGTCGACCTCGACCTGCTGGCCCTCCCGCTCGACGACCCGAAGACCTTCGAACTCCTCCAGCGCGGTGAGACCCTCGGCGTCTTCCAGTTCGACGGCGGCCCCATGCGCTCGCTGCTGCGCCTGATGAAGCCCGACAACTTCGAAGACATCTCCGCCGTCTCGGCGCTCTACCGTCCCGGCCCGATGGGCATGGACTCGCACACGAACTACGCGCTCCGCAAGAACGGCCTGCAGGAGATCACGCCGATCCACAAGGAGCTGGAGGAGCCCCTCCAGGAGGTCCTGGCGGTCACCTACGGCCTGATCGTCTACCAGGAGCAGGTCCAGAAGGCCGCCCAGATCATCGCCGGATACTCGCTCGGCGAGGCCGACATCCTGCGCCGCGTGATGGGCAAGAAGAAGCCCGACGAGCTGGCGAAGAACTTCGTCCTCTTCCAGGAGGGCGCCCAGAAGAAGGGCTACAGCGACGAGGCGATCCAGGCCCTGTGGGACGTGCTGGTCCCCTTCGCCGGCTACGCCTTCAACAAGGCCCACTCGGCCGCGTACGGACTGGTCTCCTACTGGACCGCCTATCTGAAGGCGAACTACCCGGCCGAGTACATGGCCGGTCTGCTCACCTCGGTCAAGGACGACAAGGACAAGTCCGCGATCTATCTGAACGAGTGCCGGCGCATGGGCATCAAGGTGCTGCCGCCCAACGTCAACGAGTCGGAGCAGAACTTCGCCGCGCAGGGCGACGACGTGATCCTCTTCGGCCTCTCGGCCGTCCGTAACGTCGGCACGAACGTCGTCGAGTCGATCATCAAGAGCCGCAAGGCCAAGGGAAAGTACGCCTCCTTCCCCGACTATCTCGACAAGGTCGAGGCGGTCGCCTGCAACAAGCGCACCACGGAATCGCTGATCAAGGCGGGCGCGTTCGACACGATGGGGCACACGCGCAAGGGCCTCACCGCGCAGTTCGAGCCCATGATCGACAACGTGGTGCAGGTCAAGCGCAAGGAGGCCGAGGGACAGTTCGACCTCTTCGGCGGCATGGGCGAGGAGGAGACCAGCGAGCCGGGCTTCGGCCTCGACGTGGAGTTCACCACCGACGAGTGGGACAAGGCCTATCTGCTCGCCCAGGAGCGGGAGATGCTCGGTCTCTACGTCTCCGACCACCCGCTCTTCGGCCTGGAGCACGTCCTGTCCGACAAGGCGGACGCGGGCATCTCCCAGCTCACCGGGGGTGAGCACGCGGACGGCGCGGTCGTGACCATCGGCGGCATCATCTCCGGCCTGCAGCGCAAGATGACCAAGCAGGGCAACGCCTGGGCGATCGCCACCGTGGAGGACCTCGCGGGCTCTATCGAGTGCATGTTCTTCCCTGCGACCTACCAGCTGGTGTCGACCCAACTCGTCGAGGACGCGGTCGTCTTCGTCAAGGGCCGCCTCGACAAGCGCGAGGACGTGCCGCGCCTGGTCGCGATGGAGCTCCAGGTCCCCGACCTGTCGAACGCGGGCACCAACGCACCCGTGATCCTCACCATCCCGGCGGTCAAGGTCACCCCGCCCATGGTCAGCCGCCTCGGCGAGATCCTCAGCCACCACAAGGGCGAGAGCGAGGTCCGCATCAAGCTCCAGGGCCCGCGCAAGACGACCGTGCTGCGGCTCGACCGGCACCGGGTGAAGCCGGATCCGGCGCTCTTCGGCGACTTGAAGGTGCTGCTCGGACCGTCCTGCCTGGCCGGCTGACACCCGCGCCGCTCGGACCGTCCAGCCGTCCAGCCGGGCCGGCTGACACACGGGCGCCACGCGGACCGTGCCGCCCGGCCGGCCGGCACACCGCAATGCATGGACGCGAGGGGCGCATCCGCATCCGGATGCGCCCCTCGGTGTGTGTCTGGGCTCTCACAGCCCCGTGGGGCCTCAGCCCGGCGGCGCTTTCAACAGCCCGTGCGCGTGGCCTCAGTTGTGGCCGAAGCGCTTCTGCTGCTTACGGGCAACATCCGCGGGGCTGCCCTGAGCGTGCGACAGCGGCGACTGCTGAGCCTCCGCCGAGGACCGCTGCGCGTGCTCGTGGGCCTGCTCGGCCTGCGAGGCGCGGTTCTGCTGGCTGCCCTGCTTGCGGTTCTTGTTCTTGGCCATGGTGATCTGCCTCCTGAGGGGGATCTAGGGGCCAGGGCCGCGTTCAGACTCACATAGGCTGAGAAGCGTCGCATTTCGGAGAATTACCGTGCGTAATAAGCCCTGTCGAAGCGTGATCTTCTGATCCGCCACGCCGAAGATCGAGTTCCGGCCGTTAACCTCCGCACGGTCGGGCAGACTCGAAGGAAGCCCGAAGCAAACCTCCCGGAAAGAGGGTGGATCGCGTGGACCGCTGCATCGTCCTGGTGGACGCCGGGTATCTGCTCGGGGCTGCTGCCAGTCTCCTCGCCGGGGAGCCTTCGCGATCCCGGATCACCGTCGACCACGCCGCCCTCATCCAGGGCCTGCGCGAGCGCGCCGAGTCCGACACGGAGCGGCCCCTGTTGCGCATCTACTGGTTCGACGGTGCCCCCGACCGCGTACCGCAGCCGGAGCACCGCAGGCTGCGCGTGATGCCGCGAGTGACGGTGCGTCTCGGCGCGCTGACCCGCAGCGACGGACGGTGGGCGCAGAAGGGCGTCGACGCCGCCATGCACGCCGAGCTGACCGAGCTGGCGCGCAACCGCGCCTGCTCCGACGTGGTCCTGGTGACCGGCGACGGGGATCTGCTGCCGGGCATGATGGCCGCCAAGGAGCACGGCGTCGCCGTACACCTGTGGGCGGTGCAGGCCGCCGACGGCGACTACAACCAGTCCGAGGACCTGGTGGCCGAGGCCGACGAGCGGCGCGTGCTCGACCGGGCCTGGATCACCAAGGCCGTACGCGCCAAGGACCTCGGCGGGATCTGCGCGCCGCAGCCCGTTCCGCGCCCCGAGATCGCCGCGATCCTCTCCGCGCCGCTGCCCGAGTCCGCGCTCACGACGACGTCCGAGCGGTCCGCGCAGGAGACCGAGCACCACTCGGCGGCCGAGTCGCGCAACGGCACCGAGGAGCGGGTGCCCGCCCCCAAGGGCGTCCCGACCCCCAAGGACCTCGCCGCGCTGCGCGGACCCGGCACCCAGCCCGCCCAGCACCCCGCGAGCGCGACGCTGCGCTGGTCCTCGGACAAGGGCTGGATCGAGCGGCCCGGGGGCGCCACGGAGTCCGCGGAGGCCGCAGCGCTGCCCACCCTCGCCCAGCTCACCTCCGCCGAGCAGCGCTGGGCGGACCGCGAGGAGGACATCACCACGGTCGGCGGGGATCCGTACGAGGTGGGCCAGGTCTTCGCGCGCCGCTGGATGGAGCGCCTCCCCGACCAGAGCCATGTGCAGAAGCTGTCCACGATGTACCCGCGCATTCCGCACCGCGTGGACGGTGAACTGCTCCGCTACGCCGCCCGGTTCGGCCTCCTCGCGCACAAGGACGACCAGATCGACGAGCACGACCGGTACGCGATCCGCGCGGGCTTCTGGCGCGAGATCGACGTGCGTACGGCGGCGGAGCACGCCCCCGCGGGGGACTGAGCCGAAGGGCCGCCCGGGGTCGGCCACGGCCCCGGGCGCATAACGGGGCATCGGACCCCGTACTCTCGTCCTTCGTGAGTACGCGCACGGCACAGGCAGTCCGGAATGGACACAGGGGCGATGTCGTGTGCGCCGTGCGGGGGCTCACCAAGACCTATCCGGCCGTGCGCGGGCGGCGGGGCACCCCTGCGACGCCCGAGGTACGGGCCACCGACGGGGTACGTCTGGACATCCGCCGCGGCGAGATCTTCGGGCTGCTCGGGCCGAACGGCGCCGGAAAATCCACGCTCGTACGGCAGCTGACCGGGCTCATGCGCCCCGACAGCGGCAGCGTCGACATCCTCGGGCACGACATCGTGCGCCACCCCGAACGGGCGGCGCGGATCCTCGCGTACCTCGGGCAGGAGTCCACCGCCCTCGACGAGCTGACCGTCTCGCTCGCCGCCGAGACGACCGGGCGGCTGCGCGGGCTCGACCTGCGCGCGGCGCGGGCCGAGCGGGACGCCGTCCTCGACGAACTGGGCCTCACCCCGCTCGCCTCCCGTGCCCTGAAGAAGCTGTCCGGCGGGCAGCGGCGGCTGGCCTGTTTCGCCGCCGCGCTCGTCGGGGAGCGGCCGCTGCTCGTCCTCGACGAGCCGACCACCGGCATGGACCCCGTCGCCCGGCGCGCCGTCTGGGCCGCCGTCGACCGCCGCCGGGCCGAGCAGGGCACGACCGTCCTGCTGGTCACGCACAACGTCATCGAGGCCGAGACCGTCCTCGACCGGGTCGCCGTCCTCCACCGGGGCCGCGTCATCGCCTGTGACACCCCGGCCGGGCTGAAGGAGCGGGTGGCCGGCGAGGTCCGGGTCGAACTCGTCTGGCGCGAGAGTGCTCCGCTGGACGTCCCCGAGGTCGCCGCGCTGCGCGCCCGCGCCGTCGAGTCGGGCCGCCGCTGGACCCTGCGACTCGCCCCCGAGGAGGCCCGCGCGGCCGTCGCCACGGTCACCGGGGGCGCCGCCTTCGCCGCCCTCGACGACTTCACGCTGGCCACACCGAGCCTGGAGGACGTGTACCTCGCGCTCGGGGGCGATACGCGGGGGCTGGTGAAGGCGTGAGTGCGTGGGACGCGGAATCCGTACGTAAGGTACGGGGCGTGGTGAGCCTACGGAACCCGGGGGAGGCCGTGGGCGTCGGGGACAGGACGGCTGCCGGAGTGAAGGGGAGCAGCGCGACGTGAGTGTCGTACCCGCTGGAGTTCTGCCGGGCAGCGCGCTGCCCGTGGCGGAGGACGCCGGCGACGCCGCGGAACTGGGACCACGCGCCCGGCTGTGGCCGTCGCTGGCCGCCGTGTACCGCGCGCAGCTCTCCCGTGCGCGCGTCGCGCGGATCCCGCTGCTGTTCGTGGCCACCTTCCAGTCCGTCGGGATCATGATCCTGATGCGCGGTGTGGTGGACGGCGGGGGCGAGGCGCGGGCCGTGGTGGCCGGCTCGTCGGTCCTGGTCGTGGCGTTCGTCGCCCTCAACCTCCTCTCCCAGTACTTCGGGCAGCTGCGCGCCGGCGGCGGGCTCGACCACTACGCGACGCTGCCGGTGCCGCCGGCCGCCGTGGTGCTCGGCGCCGCGGGCGCGTACGCGTCCTTCACCGTGCCCGGGACCATCGCCACCGCCGTCTTCGGCTGCGTGCTCTTCGGGCTGCCGATGGCGCATCTGTGGGTGCTCGCCGCCGTGATCCCGCTCGCGGGCGCTGCCCTCGCCGGACTCGGGGCCGCCTTCGGGCTGCTCGCGCCGCGGCCCGAACTCGCCACGCTGCTCGGGCAGTTGGGGATGTCGGCTGCGCTGCTGCTGGGCGTGCTGCCGGCCGACCGGCTGCCGACGGTCGTGCAGTACGGGCGTGATCTGCTGCCCTCGACGTACGGCGTGGAGGCGTTCGCGCGGAGCTTCGGGGCGCATCCCGACTGGGCCGCCGTCCTCGGTGACCTGGCCGTCTGCGCGGGTGTCGGGGTGGCCTCGCTGGCCCTCGCGACCTGGGCCTACCGCCGGGCAGCCGTCCGGTGACGCGGCTGACAGCCGGGCCTGGCACGATGTCAGGGTGACCGCTCCTCTGACTCCGCCCCCGCCGCCGCACGATCCGTCCCACCAGCATGCCTGGCAGGGCTCG
Source organism: Streptomyces sp. NPDC058246 (assembly GCF_042881985.1). Classification (NCBI taxonomy): domain Bacteria; kingdom Bacillati; phylum Actinomycetota; class Actinomycetes; order Kitasatosporales; family Streptomycetaceae; genus Streptomyces; species Streptomyces sp. NPDC058246. The sequence goes on from NZ_JBHVWZ010000007.1 coordinate 151,633, forward strand.
TCCGCTTCCGGGCACGGGGCGCCCGCCGCTCATCCGGCCGCGTACGAAGCCTCCTACGGACAGGACGGCCCCGGAATGAAGACCGAAGTGCGGGAGGCCGCCGTGATCACGGTGGCGGTCGCGGTCGCGGGCGTGCTGTTCGGGGTGCTGTGGTGGTGGCTGGCGCCGCATGTGCCGCTCATAGCGGACGACAGCGCGGTGTATCTGAAGGACACCGAGGGGGAGCAGGCCATCGGGGTCGATGGAACGTTCACTCTGCTGGCGCTGGGGTTCGGCGCGCTGAGTGCGGCGGTCGTGTTTCTCGTGCGGCGGCGTGGGGGTGTGCCGCTGGTGGCCGCGCTGGCGCTCGGCGGGCTGCTCGCGTCGCTGCTCGCGTGGCGGATCGGGGTGTGGCTCGGGCCCACGCAGAACGTGGTCGCTCATGCCAAGGCCGTGGGCAAGGGGGTGACGTTTTCCGCGCCGCTGAAGCTGGGGGCGAAGGGGGCGTTGCTGGCCTGGTCGGTGGCGGGGCTGGTGGTGCACCTTGGGCTCACGGCCCTGTTCGGGCCGCGGGATCCTGACCCTTACCAGAGCCCGTACGCGGCGCCTCCGGCCGGTTAGCCGGGGGTTTTCGCCCCCTCCGCCCCTTCCCGTCCCGTATCTGGGGGCTGCCGCCCCCAGGCCCCCGCTGAAAGATCGCGCAGTTCCCCGCGCCCCTGACGGGGCGTGGGGAACTGCGCGCACGGGCTACGCCGGCCGCCTTCCGTGGTTCGGGCGGCCCTTCCTGGTGCGCCACTTGCGTTTGCGGGTTCTCTTCGACATGTCTCTCGTGCTTAGCCGAGGACGGGGCGGACGTCGAGGGGTCACGCACGGGCGACGGGGGCGCTGACCGCTTCCGTGAGGGCCGCCAGGTCGGCGGGGGCGAGTTCGACCTCCAGGCCGCGGCGCCCGGCCGAGACGCAGATCGTGGCGTGGGCGGAGGCGGAGGCGTCCAGCACGGTGGGGAGCCTCTTGCGCTGGCCGAGGGGGGAGATGCCGCCGCGGACGTAACCCGTCGTACGTTCGGCCGCCGCCGGGTCCGCCATCGCCGCACGCTTCCCGCCCACCGCCGTGGCCAGGGCCTTCAGGTCCAGGGAGCCGGCCACCGGGACCACCGCGACGACCAGGGAGCCGTCCACGTCCGCCACCAGGGTCTTGAAGACCCGCTCCGGCGAGACGCCCATCGCCTCGGCGGCCTCCTCGCCGTACGAGGGGTGCGCGGGGTCGTGCTCGTAGGCGTGGACCGTGTACGGGACGCCCGCCGCGGTCAGGGCCACCGTCGCCGGGGTGCCTCCGGACTGCTGCTGCTTCTTCGACTTCTTCGCCATCGAGGATTCCGGCCTCAGTTCAGACTCGTCGGGCCGCGCGTCAGGTCCGACGCCGGCAACGACGGCAGATTACGGATGATCGCGGTCTCCGTGCGCAGGAGTTTCAGCTCCTCGCGGAGGCGGGAGGCCGTGTCGGGGGCCTGGAGCAGATGCTGCTTCGCCGGGATGTCCAGCATCGCCGCGGCCGCGACGAGGTAGGAGACGACGGCCGGTTCGTCCGGGAGGTCGGCGCCGGTGGAGAGCGAGCGTTCACGGGCGCCCGCCAGGCGCTTCTGGTACTGGCGGAAGGCCCGCAGGACGCCCTCGGCGAGCGCGCCCGCCTCCTCGCCGGGCTCCTCGGGCAGTTCCTCCAGCTCGGCCGTGAGGAACGCGCCGGAGGAGTCCACCGACAGCAGGCGCACCCGCGTGGTCCCCGTCGCCAGCACCTCGAAGCTGCCGTCGGCGCGCTCGCGGATGGTCGCCGCGTCGGCGATGCAGCCCACCTCGTGGAAGGCCTTCGCGGGATCGTCGCCGAAACCCGCCGCCGGCCCGCGCTCGGGCACGGCGGTCTGGTCCGGCATGCCGGGCGCGGTGGGCGCGACCTCGTGGCCGTCGCGGATGGCGACGACGGCGAACCGGCGCGGTTCGTCCTCAGGGGTCTTCAGCAGATCGCGCATCATCGCGCGATAGCGCTCCTCGAACACGTTCAGAGGAAGCACGAGCCCGGGGAAGAGCACCGAGTTCAGGGGGAAGAGCGGGAGCCGGACGGTGGTCACGTCGCGAAAGCCTAATGGTCGCCGGAGCGGGCGCGTCCGTCGTGCCCACTCCCTGGATGCGGATCGGTGTCCGGCCGGCGCAGCGGGAGGCCCGCGGCGACCTCCAGACGGACCCCGTCGCGCAGCTCAAGGAACTGGCCGAGCGGGTCGTCCGAGACCCGGTCCCAGGGGAACGACGTCGCGTACGGACCGATCAGGCGGAGCTGCTCCAGGGCGTCCGTCCAGCGCTCCAGCCGGATCAGGACGTACGTGAGGAGGTTGCGGACCTCCGCGGGCCACGCGTCGGCGGCGGCGTACGTCGCGGACACGGCGATCGCGAGGTCGGCCGCCGCGTCGAGGCGCTCGCGCGGCACCTCCGCGCCACCGCCCTCGGTCAGATGGGCGAAGGCCGCGCGCACCGGCAGCGCCTGCACCAAAGAGCCCGGCAGCGCGTCCTGCGCCGCCCGCTCGGCGAAGTCGAAGCACTCCCGGTGCGAGCCGTACCAGGCGGCCGACAGGTACTGCAGGGCGGCCACATGGCAGCCGTAGTGGTGCGGGGAGCGCCGTACGGCCTCGCCCCACAGCTTCTCGAACTCGGTGTGCCCGGCGTTCGTGCCCCGGGCGTGGTCGAGCGCGATCCGCCACGGCACCGGATCACGCGGATCGCCCTCGGCGGCGGCGCTGATCAACGGGCCGACCTGGCGCAGCAGTTCGAGGCGGGCCGGCGACTCCCAGCCGCGGCGCACCGCGAGCTCGGCCTTGACGAGCAGCGCGTCCGGGTCGTGCGGGGAGGCGTCCTGCCACTCCTGGAGCCACTCGTCGCGGGAGCGCGCGAAAGTCGCGAGGCGCATCGCGTACCGGTCGCGGTTCTCCCACTCGGCGGCCTCGCGGGTGGTGGCGAGCAGCTTGGCGGCGGGGGCGTACTCGCCGCGGCCGGCCGCCACGAGCGCCGGGCCGAGGCGCTGGTCCGGGGCGTCGAGGAGTACCTCGTCGTCGGCGGGCAGTCCGGCGGCGAGGCGCGAAGTGTTCCGTGCCATCCGTGCCGTACGGAGGAACGCGCGCAGCAGAGCCATGGTGGAGACCATTGAAAGCCGCAGGTCGGGGCTGTACCAGAGGCGCGCGGTGAAGCTTTCGTAACCGTCGATTGGTTGTATGCCGGATGGTCAAGGAGGAGTAAAAGGTGACTGTTGTTCAACTGTTCGACCATCGTGCGGGGAGTCGACTCGACCACTGTGGGGGGAGGCGGCTCGGCCACGGGGCGGGGAGGCGGCGGCTCGGCCACGGGCGGGGAGTCGGCTCGGCGACCTGGCGGGGAGGTGGCCGCACGGCCTGGGGCAGCTGCCGCGGCAGCTGCCGAAGCGGCTCCGCGCCCGCCGGCCGCGTCAGCCGCGCCGCAGCAGCCGTGTCGCCCCCGCCGCCACCGTCGTCGCCAGGATCCAGCCGAGGAGGATCACCACGGCGGCCAGCCACTGCCAGCCGCCGCTCAGCCGCCAGAAGCCGACCTGTCCGAGGTCGATGACCGGAAGCAGCAGGTCCAGGGCGAACAGGGAGGCGTTCCACGGCGGATGCTGGTCGGCGTTGACCGGCGGATGGCCGGCGTGCGAGAAGGCGATCGACGTCGCCGCCCACAGCACCGCCATCCACAGCGCGGCCCGCCCGGGCCGGTACCCGTAGGCGACCGTCCAGTCCTGCGCGTACCCCCAGAGCTTGGCGGCGAGCGGCAGGGTCTCGCGGCGGCGGCGCTGCTTGGCGAGCAGCACCTCACGGGCGTCCTCGTCCTCGCCGGAGTTGCGCAGCACGGTCGCGAGGCGCTCGTACGGCTCCGGGTTGTACTCGGCGGTCGACGCCGCGACCCACTCCAGCCGCCGGGCCAGCGGGAACGCGCCCTGCGGCACGAGGTTCTCGTAGCCGAAGCCGCCCATATGGAGGCTGCCGGGCCCCGGCCAGCTGGACGCCCTGTCCACCAGGTTGACGATCCGCGCGCCCGACAGGACCACCTTGCCGCGCTCCGGTCTCTCCCCGAGGAAGCGCAGCTCGGGCGTCTGGACCCGGCGCAGCGACAGCTCCTGGTCGTCGTCGAAGGTGAACCGGGCCCGCTCGAAGTCGACCGCGTCCCCGAACCGCCCGTCGTCGAGCCGGATCCCGCCCTGGCACTCGAAGCGCTGCACCAGCGTGCCGCGCGCCGGGGTCGTGCCGCTGGTCACCATCGGATTGCCGACGCCCGCGGGGGTCAGGTACAGCGTGCGGTTGACGGTGAGCTGGGGGGCGTTCAGGGCGAGGCGCGTGTACGGGTTGCTCAGCTTGCTGCCGCGCAGGCTCAGCGAGACCCCGACGGTGGCACCGCGCAGGCTCAGCTCGCCGTGCGACTCCAGCATCTCGGCCTGGAGGTCCTGCCCGACGGTCATGCCGTCGCAGGTGAGCGAGCGGCCGCGCCGGTCCCGGTAGACCACGGCCTGGTTGAGCAGCAGATCCGTGCCGATGTGCGCGTCGGTCAGCCGCACGCCGTTGTGGAACCGGCAGCGCGGCAGATGCAGATCGCCCTCGGTGTGCAGCCGCGCCGCCTCCAGGCGCGGTACCGAGCAGTCCACCAGGCGGACGGTCTGGAACCGGGCCTCCGGCAGCAGGATCTCCTTCTCGAACCGGCAGCCCTTCATCTCGACGTACGGCGTGATCGTGCCGCCCGCGAGATCGAGCACGTCGGTGATCTGCACGCCGGTCAGCTTCAGGGAGGAGACGCGGCCCTGGAGCGGGGGAGGTCCGTCGAGCAGCAGCCATGCCACGATCCGGGCCCGGACACTGCGCTCGGGCCCCCAGGGATGACCCCCGTGCGGATCGTCGACGGTCGTGTCCCCGCTGCGCAGGTCGTACACGCTGCCATTGCGAAAGGCTTGCCACATCCCGGCCTCGGCGGCGGTCAGTTCGTCCGGCAGGTCCCCACCGCGGATGCCGGCACCCTCGGTCACGGTTCTTCCCTTTCTCCCCAGCTACTCGCGGGTTTCGTACAACCGTCCCATGCCCGCTCAGTGACGGCCCGAACGCTACTGGTGAGGGGGATGTTCCGCGGAACCGAAGGTGGCCGGTATCAGCCACTGAGGAGTCGCGGGGCCGGGGTCGTATCAGCCACCGAGGAGTCTCGGCCCGGGGTCGTATCAGCCAATGACCAGCCTTCGGTCCCGGCGTTGTATCAGCCATTGATACAGCCGACCGGCGCGTTGTCGCCGTCTGAGAGAATTGGGACCGTGATCTCCCGAATCGATCTGCGCGGCGACGCCCTCCCCGAGGGCTCCGCCCTGCGCGACCTGCTGCCCCGAGCCGACTTCGACGTATCGGCCGCCCTGGAGAAGGTGCGTCCGATCTGCGAAGCCGTGCATCATCGTGGCGACGCGGCGCTGATCGACTACGCGGAGAAATTCGACGGGGTGAAGCTGGCGTCCGTACGGGTTCCGGCCCAGGCGCTCGCCGACGCCCTGGAGCAGCTCGACCCGGCCGTGCGCGCGGCTCTGGAGGAGTCCATCCGCCGCGCCCGCCTGGTCCACCGCGCCCAGCGCCGTACGACGCACACCACCCAGGTCGTGCCGGGCGGCTCCGTCACCGAGAAGTGGGTGCCGGTCGAGCGCGTCGGGCTGTACGCCCCCGGTGGACGCTCCGTCTACCCCTCGTCCGTGATCATGAACGCGGTCCCGGCGCAGGAGGCCGGGGTCGCGTCCATGGCGCTCGCCTCCCCGCCGCAGAAGGAGTTCGGCGGCCTTCCGCACCCCACGATCCTCGCCGCCTGCGCACTGCTCGGCATCGACGAGGTGTACGCGGCCGGAGGAGCCCAGGCCGTAGCGATGTTCGCGCACGGCACCGAGTCCTGCGCCCCGGCCGACATGGTCACGGGCCCCGGCAACATCTGGGTCGCCGCCGCCAAGCGCTACTTCACCGGCAAGATCGGCATCGACGCCGAGGCCGGCCCCACCGAGATCGCGGTCCTCGCCGACGAGAGCGCCGACCCGGTGCACGTGGCCGCCGACCTGATCAGCCAGGCCGAGCACGACCCGATGGCCGCCGCCGTCCTCGTCACGGACTCCGTCGAACTGGCGGAGGCGGTCGAGAAGGAGCTCGAGCCGCAGGTCGCGGCCACCAAGCACATCGAGGACCGGATCGTCCCGGCGCTCAGCGGCAAGCAGTCCGCGATCGTCCTGGTCGACGGCGTGGACGAGGGCCTGCGCGTCGTCGACGCGTACGGCGCCGAGCACCTGGAGATCCAGACGGCCGACGCCGCCGCGGTCGCGGACCGGGTGAAGAACGCGGGCGCGATCTTCATCGGCCCCTGGGCGCCGGTGTCCCTGGGCGACTACGCGGCCGGCTCCAACCACGTCCTGCCCACCGGCGGCTGCGCCTGCCACTCCTCGGGCCTGTCCGTCCAGTCCTTCCTGCGCGGCATCCACATCGTCGACTACACGAAGGACGCGCTGGCCGACGTGGCGCATCACGTGGTGACGCTGGCGGACGCGGAGGACCTGCCCGCGCACGGCGCGGCGATCAAGGCACGGTTCGGTTGGAAGGTACCCGAGAGCAAGTGACTGGCATCGACGATCTCCCCGTACGGGACGAGCTGCGCGGCAAGTCCCCCTACGGCGCGCCCCAACTCGACGTCCCCGTACGTCTGAACACGAACGAGAACCCGTACCCGCTGCCCGAGCCGCTCGTCGAGCGGATCGCCGAGCGCGTGCGCGAGGCCGCCCGCGACCTCAACCGCTACCCCGACCGGGACGTGGTGGAGCTGCGCACCGAGCTGGCCAAGTACCTGACGAAGACCGGCAACCACCGGGTCGGCGTCGAGAACGTCTGGGCGGCCAACGGTTCGAACGAGGTGATCCAGCAGCTGCTGCAGACCTTCGGCGGACCGGGCCGTACCGCGATCGGCTTCGAGCCCTCCTACTCGATGCACGCGCTCATCGCGCGCGGCACCGGCACCCGCTGGATCTCCGGCCCGCGCGGCGAGGACTTCACGATCGACCTCGCCGCCGCCGAGCGCGCCGTCGCCGAGAGCCGACCCGACGTCGTCTTCATCACCACCCCCAACAACCCCACGGGCAACGCGGTTCCGCCCGAGACCGTCCTCGCGCTGTACGAGGCCGCGCAGGCCGCGAAGCCGTCGATGGTGATCGTGGACGAGGCGTACATCGAGTTCAGCCACGGCGCCTCGCTGCTGCCGCTGATCGAAGGTCGGCCGAATCTCGTCGTCTCGCGGACCATGTCCAAGGCCTTCGGAGCGGCCGGCCTGCGCCTCGGCTATCTCGCCGCGCACCCCGCCGTCGTGGACGCCGTTCAGCTCGTACGTCTGCCGTACCACCTGTCGGCCATCACCCAGGCGACCGCGCTGGCCGCCCTGGAGCACACCGACACACTGCTCGGGTACGTGGAGCAGCTGAAGACCGAGCGGGACCGGCTGGTCGCCGAACTGCGTGCGATCGGGTACGAGGTGACCGCGTCGGACGCGAACTTCGTGCAGTTCGGGCGGTTCGAGGACTCCCACACCGTCTGGCAGAAGATCCTCGACCGGGGCGTCCTGGTCCGGGACAACGGCGTACCGGGATGGCTGCGGGTCTCCGCCGGCACCCCGGCCGAGAACGACGCGTTCCTGGACGCGGTACGTGAACTGAAGAAGGAGCAGAGCGCATGAGCCGCGTAGGACGTGTCCAGAGAACGACGAAGGAGACGTCGGTCCTCGTCGAGATCGATCTCGACGGGTCCGGCAAGGTCGATGTGGCGACCGGTGTCGGCTTCTACGACCACATGCTCGACCAGCTCGGCCGGCACGGTCTGTTCGACCTGACCGTGAAGACCGAGGGCGACCTGCACATCGACTCGCACCACACCATCGAGGACACCGCCCTCGCGCTCGGCGCCGCCTTCAAGCAGGCGCTAGGCGACAAGGTGGGGATCTATCGATTCGGGAACTGCACGGTTCCCCTGGACGAGTCCCTCGCCCAGGTCACCGTCGACCTCTCCGGCCGCCCGTACCTCGTGCACACCGAGCCCGAGAACATGGCGCCGATGATCGGCGAGTACGACACGACGATGACCCGGCACATCCTGGAGTCCTTCGTCGCCCAGGCCCAGATCGCGCTGCACGTGCACGTGCCCTACGGGCGCAACGCGCACCACATCGTGGAATGCCAGTTCAAGGCGCTCGCCCGCGCGCTGCGCTACGCCTCCGAGCGCGACCCGCGCGCCGCCGGAATCCTCCCCTCCACGAAGGGCGCGCTGTGACCGGCCTGTCGAGCATCCTGATCGTCGTCGGACTCTTCCTGCTCGGCGGCATCTACTCCTTCGTCAAGCAGCAGATGCCCAAGAGCCTCATCGTGCTGCTCTCCATCGGCGCCGCGATGTGTCTGGTCGCGGGTGTCATGAGGCTGGAGGTGTGGAATTGAGCCCTGCTCCCAAACGAGTGGTCGTCTTCGACTACGGCTTCGGGAACGTCCGTTCCGCCGAGCGTGCCCTCGCGCGTACCGGCGCCGAGGTCGAGATAACGCGTGACTTCGACAAGGCCATGAACGCGGACGGCCTGCTGGTGCCCGGCGTCGGCGCCTTCGCCGCCTGCATGAAGGGCCTGAAGGACGCCCGCGGCGACTGGATCATCGACCGCCGGCTGTCCGGCGGCCGCCCGGTGATGGGCATCTGCGTCGGCATGCAGATCCTCTTCGGGCGCGGTATCGAGCACGGCGTGGAGACCGAGGGCCTCGACGAGTGGCCCGGCACGGTCGCGCCGCTCCAGGCCGACATCGTCCCCCACATGGGATGGAACACGGTCGAGACGCCGGCCGGCTCGCAGCTCTTCGCGGGGCTCGACACCGACGCGCGCTTCTACTTCGTCCACTCCTACGCCGTCCACGACTGGTCGCTGGAAGTCGCGAACCCGGCGATGCGCGCCCCCCTGGTCACCTGGTCGACGCACGGCAAGCCCTTCGTGGCGGCCGTCGAGAACGGCGCCCTGTGGGCCACCCAGTTCCACCCCGAGAAGTCCGGCGACGCCGGAGCGCAGCTGCTGAACAACTGGATCGGAACCCTCTGATGGCTTCGAAGCTCGAACTCCTCCCCGCCGTCGACGTCCGCGACGGCCAGGCCGTCCGCCTCGTCCACGGCGAGTCCGGTACGGAGACCTCCTACGGCTCCCCCCTGGAGGCCGCCCTCGCCTGGCAGCGCGCGGGCGCCGAGTGGCTGCACCTCGTCGACCTGGACGCCGCGTTCGGCACCGGCGACAACCGCGCGCTGATCGCCGAGGTGACCGGGGCGATGGACATCAAGGTGGAGCTGTCCGGCGGTATTCGTGACGACGCTTCCCTGGCGGCGGCTCTGGCCACCGGCTGCACCCGGGTGAACCTCGGGACGGCCGCCCTGGAGACCCCCGAGTGGGTCGCCGAGGTCATCGCCGGGCACGGCGACAAGATCGCGGTCGGTCTCGACGTACGCGGCACGACGCTGCGCGGCCGCGGCTGGACCCGCGACGGCGGCGACCTCTACGAGACGCTGGAGCGCCTCGACAAGGAGGGCTGCGCGCGGTACGTGGTGACGGACATCGCGAAGGACGGCACGCTCCAGGGCCCGAACCTGGAGCTGCTGAAGAACGTCTGCGCGGCGACGGACCGCCCGGTGGTGGCGTCGGGCGGGGTGTCCTCGCTGGACGACCTGCGCGCCATCGCGGAACTGGTCCCGCTGGGCGTCGAGGGCTCGATCGTCGGCAAGGCCCTGTACGCCAAGGCGTTCACGCTGGAAGAGGCCCTGGAGGCGGTAGCCCCGTGAGCGACGTGCGACGCGTGGGGACCGGCGCGCCCTGGGAGGAGACCTTCGGCTACTCCCGCGCGGTGGAGCTGCCGAACGGCCTGGTGCTGGTGGCCGGCTGCACCTCCGTGATCGACGGTGAGATCGCCCCCGGCGACCCCTACGAGCAGACGGTCAACTCCTTCAACGCCGCGTTCGCCGCACTGGAGCAGCTCGGCCTCGGCCGCGACGACGTCGTCCGTACGCGCCTGTACATCACCCATGCCCGGGACGTGGAGGACGTGGGACGCGCCCACAAGGAGCTGTTCGACACCGTGCGCCCCGCCGCATCCATGATCATCGTCTCCGGCTTCGTGGACCCGCGTCTGGTCGTCGAGGTCGAGGTGGAGGCGTTCCGAGGAGTGTCCACCGCATGACCCTTGCCGTACGAGTCATCCCCTGCCTGGACGTGGACAACGGCCGGGTGGTCAAGGGCGTCAACTTCCAGAACCTGCGCGATGCCGGCGACCCCGTCGAGATGGCCAAGGTGTACGACGCCGAGGGCGCCGACGAGCTCACCTTCCTGGACATCACCGCGTCCTCCGGCAACCGCGAGACGACGTACGACGTGGTGCGGCGCACGGCGGAGCAGGTCTTCATCCCGCTGACGGTCGGCGGCGGTGTCCGTACCGCCGAGGACGTGGACAAGCTGCTGCGCGCGGGTGCGGACAAGGTCGGCGTCAACACGGCCGCGATCGCCCGGCCGGATCTCATCCGTGAGATCGCGGAGCGGTTCGGGCGTCAGGTGCTGGTGCTGTCCGTGGACGCGCGCCGCACTCCCGCCGGGACCTTCGAGGTCACCACGCACGGCGGCCGCAAGGGCACCGGTATCGACGCCGTCGAGTGGGCGCACCGGGCCGCCGAGCTGGGCGCGGGCGAGATCCTGCTCAACTCGATGGACGCGGACGGCACGAAGGACGGGTACGACATCGAGATGATCGAGGCCGTACGCAAGCACGTGACCGTGCCGCTCATCGCCAGCGGTGGCGCGGGGCGGCTCGCCCACTTCCCGCCGGCCATCGCCGCGGGGGCCGACGCGGTGCTCGCCGCGTCCGTCTTCCACTTCGGGGATCTGCGGATCAGTGAGGTGAAGGAGACGTTGCGGGGGGCGGGGCATCCCGTTCGCTGACGCCGGTTGTGTGCTGAGCCCCGGTCACTGGGTGGCCGGGGCTCAGTACTGCCCAGATGCGAAATCTGTCCAGATGCGAAAGGGAAGTTGCGCAATTTTTGTTGCGCAACTTTTCTTTCACATCTAGGGTTCTGGTCATGGCCGAGAAGGAGAACCGCCGCATCACGGATCTGGGCACGCTCAAAGCACTCGCCCATCCGCTGCGCATGAAGCTCTACCGGGCCCTGTTCGTGGCCGGGGCGGCGACCGCCTCACAGCTCGGAGAGCTGGTCGACGAGGCCCCCTCGCTGGTCAGCTATCACCTGCGCAAGCTCGCCGAGCACGGGCTGATCGAGGAGGCCGAGCCGCGGAGCGGGGACGGGCGCGAACGCTGGTGGCAGCCGGCGTCGGACGGCGTGACCGTCCGCGACGAGGACTTCCGGGACGCGCCGGAGAAGGCGGCGGCGCATGCGGCGTTCTCCCGGCTGCTCGTCGACCAGCGCGCCGACCTCTACCGGCATTACCTGGACGAGCGCCATGCCTGGAGCTCCGAATGGATCCGCGCCGCCTTCGACTCCGAGTCCCTGCTCAGGGTGTCGGCCGGCGAACTGGCCGAGTTCAACGAGGAACTGCTCGCCCTCATCAAGAAGTACGACGAGAAGAGCCGCGCGGACGAAGCGGCCGGTGCCACCGAAGGGCGCGAGAACGTCGCGCTGCACGTGTACGGCTTCCCGTTCCGCCCCTGACCCGGCGTCTGAGAGGACCGCGTCCGTGACCGCGACCGTGACCGTCATACCCCCGGCCCCCGCCGCCACCGGCGGACCCGCCCACCGCGACGGCAACGTCCTGCGCTGGCTCGGCGCCTACACCGCGTCGATGGTCGGCGACAACATCTACTACCTCGCCTTGTCCTGGGCGGCCGTCCAGGCCGGAACGCCTTCGCAGGCCGGAGCGGTGATGGCCGTGAGCGCCGTCCCGCGCGCCCTGCTGATGCTGGGCGGGGGAGTCGTCGCCGACCGGTTCGGGCCTCGGAAGGTCGTCATCGGGAGTGACGCCGTGCGCTGCGCGGCCGTCCTCGCGGTGGCCGCGGTGCTCTTCGCGGCCAGTCCCGGGCTCTGGCTGCTGGCCCTGCTCGCCGTCGTCTTCGGCACCGTCGACGCCGTCTTCATGCCCGCCGTGGGCGCCCTCCCGGCCCGCGTCACCAGCCGTGATCAGCTCGCCCGGGTGCAGGGCATGCGGGGCCTCGCGATCCGCTTCGCCGGCGTGGTGGGCGCACCGCTCGGCGGCCTGGGCGTGGCGCTCGGGGGCTCGGCCGCGGCGTTCGGGCTGGCGGGGATGCTGATCGCCGTGTCGGTGCCGCTGCTGATCTCCGTACGGATGCGGGAGCTGCCCCCGGACGACGACGCACTGGACAAGGCCGGCCAGACGGCCTGGCGCGACCTTCGTGACGGCCTGCGCTACATCCGCGGCCACCGTGTCCTCGCCCCGCTCATCGCCGCCATCGCGCTCGGCGACCTGGGCTTCGTCGGGCCGCTGAACGTGGGACTGACCCTGCTGGCCGACCGGCGTGGCTGGGGGGCCTCCGGGATGGGCTGGGTGGTCGCCGCGTTCGGGACCGGCGCCGGAGTCGCCGCGCTGCTGCTGACCCTGCGCGGACGGCTGCCGCGCGCGGGGAGCCTGGCCGCCGTGGCCATCCTCGGAGGCTCGGTCGCGATCGGCGCGCTCGCCTTCGTGCCGAGCGTCGCGGCGGCCGTGGGCATCGCTCTCGCGATCGGGCTGCTCGCGGGGCTCAGCGGCGCCCTGTGCGGCGCGCTGCTGCAGACCCAGGCCGACCCCGCCTACCTGGGCCGGGTCAGCGCCGTCTCCGGCATCGTCAGTCTGGGCCTCGCCCCGCTCAGCATGCCGCTGACCGCCGCCGCGATCGGCTGGTGGGGCACCGGCCCCGTCTTCGTCACCAGCGCAGTGGTGTGCGGCCTCGGCGGGGTCCTCGCCCTGTGCGTAGGGCCCCTGCGCCGGGCCGAACTCCCGCGGTAGCGGTCAGAAGAAGCTGCGGACAGAAGAAACTGCGGTCACAAGTAGCTGCGGCCAGAAGAAGCTGCGGTCACAAAATGCTGCGGCCGGAAGAAGCAGTGGTCAGAGGCGGCGGTCAGCGGCAGCGGCCAGAGACGGCCGTCCAGAGGCGGCGGTCAGCGGCAGCGGGTCCTCAGATGCCCAGCTGCTTCGTCTCGTGCAGCTTCGCGATCGCGTCCTTGTCGCCGTCCAGCGCCACGTCGGCCACCTTCTGCCGGCCGTAGGCGAACAGCAGCAGCTCCGAGGGCTCGCCGGTCACCGTCACGACCGGCGTGCCCTTGTGCGCGACCGCCGTCTGGCCGTCCGGGCGGCGCAGTACGAGGCCGGTGGGGGCGCCCCGGCCGGTCAGCCGGGCCGTGCGATCCAGCCGGGACCACAGGGCGTCCTGGAAGACCGGGTCCAGCTCGCGCGGCGCCCAGTCGGCCTGCGCACGCCGTACGTCCTCGGTGTGGACGTAGAACTCGACGGTGTTCGAGGCCTCGTCGATCTGCTTCAGCGAGAACGGCGAGAAGCGCGGCGGGCCGGTACGGATCAGCTGGATCAGCTCCTCGTACGGCTTCTCCGCGAACTCCGCCATCACCCGCTCCAGGCGGGGTGCCAGCTGCTTGATCAGAATCCCGCCGGCGGCGTCGGCGCGGCGCTCGCGCACCACCACGTGCGCGGCCAGATCCCGGGTGTTCCAGCCCTCGCACAGGGTCGGGGCATCCGGTCCCACGGCTTCCAACAAATCGGCGAGGAGGAGTCGTTCACGCTTGGCATGGGTCGACATGACCATCAGCCTACGACCGGGCGGTCGGTCCGCCCAGTGGGGATCCGCCCGCCGCGCCCGCTGCCCGCCCCGGGGACGCCTGGACACCGCGCCCGCGGCCCCCGGGGGGAGACCCGGCGATGTCTGGTCAGGTCCGGCGATGTCCAGTGGTCCGGTGAGGTCCGGGGAGGTCCGGCCTGTGGACAACGGGCGGGTGTGTCGGTACGGCGCGGCACAATGGCACCCATGACCAGTACGCCTCCGACCAGTACGCCTCCGTCGGGCAGGCCCAGCGGCCTGGACCCCGAGATCGCCGCGCGCCTCAAGCGCAGCGCCGACGGGCTCGTCCCCGCCATCGCCCAGCAGTACGACACCGGTGAGGTGCTGATGCTCGGCTGGATGGATGACGAGGCGCTGCATCGCACCCTCACCACGGGCCGCTGCACGTACTGGTCGCGCAGCCGCCGGGAGTACTGGGTCAAGGGCGACACCTCCGGCCACTTCCAGCACGTGAAGTCCGTGGCCCTGGACTGCGACGCCGACACGGTCCTGGTCCAGGTCGACCAGATCGGCGCCGCCTGCCACACCGGGGCGCGGACCTGCTTCGACGCCGACGTCCTGACCGTACGAGAGGACGCCGAGTCCGACGTACCGTCCCTGGATCAGTAAGGTCAGCCGCCATGGACCTCGAGACGTTCCGCAAGCTGGCCACCGACCGGCGCGTGATCCCCGTCAGCCGCAAGCTCCTCGCGGACGGCGACACGCCGGTCGCGCTCTACCGCAAGCTCGCCGCCGAGCGCCCCGGCACCTTCCTCCTGGAATCCGCGGAGAACGGCCGCTCCTGGTCCCGCTACTCCTTCGTGGGCGTCCGCAGCCACGCCACCCTCACGGAGCGCGACGGGCAGGCCCACTGGCTCGGCACGCCGCCGGTGGGCGTCCCTGTGGACGGCGACCCGCTCGCCGCCCTGCGCGCCACCATCGAGGCGCTGCACACCCCGCACGGCGAGGGCCTGCCCCCGTTCACCGGCGGCATGGTCGGCTATCTCGGGTACGACATCGTGCGCCGCCTGGAGAAGATCGGCCCCGGCGAGCGGGACGACCTCAAGATCCCCGAGCTGACCATGCTGCTCACCAGCGACCTCGCGGTCCTGGACCACTGGGACGGCTCGGTCCAGCTGATCGCCAACGCGATCAACCACAACGACCTCGACACGGGCGTCGACGAGGCCCACGCGGACGCGGTCGCCCGCCTCGACGCCATGGAGGCCGACCTCTCGCGCGCGGTCTCGCAGCCCCCGGCCGCGCTGCCGCCCTCCGAACTCCCCGAGTACACCGCGCTCTGGGGCGGCCCCGACTTCCGGGACGCCGTCGAGGACATCAAGGAGCGCATCCGGGCGGGCGAGGCCTTCCAGGTCGTCCCCTCCCAGCGCTTCGAAACGCCGTGCACGGCAAGCGCGCTGGACGTCTACCGGGTCCTGCGGGCGACCAACCCCTCCCCGTACATGTACCTCTTCCGCTTCGACGGCTTCGATGTCGTCGGCTCGTCTCCGGAAGCCCTGGTCAAGGTCGAGGACGGGCAGGCCATGGTGCATCCCATCGCGGGCACCAGGCCGCGCGGCGCCACCGTCCAGGACGACCAGGCCCTCGCCGACGAACTGATCGCCGACCCCAAGGAGCGCGCCGAGCACCTCATGCTCGTCGACCTGGGACGCAACGACCTCGGACGGGTCTGCGAGCCGGGCTCGGTCGAGGTCGTCGACTTCATGTCCATCGAGCGGTACTCCCATGTGATGCACATCGTCTCGACGGTGACCGGCCGGGTCGCGGCCGGCCGCACCGCCTTCGACGTACTGACGGCCTGCTTCCCGGCCGGCACCCTCTCGGGCGCCCCCAAGCCGCGCGCGATGCAGATCATCGACGAACTGGAGCCGTCCAGAAGGGGGTTGTACGGCGGCTGCGTGGGCTATCTGGACTTCGCGGGCGACTCCGACACCGCCATCGCCATCCGTACGGCCCTGCTGCGGGACGGCACCGCGTATGTCCAGGCGGGTGCCGGAATCGTCGCGGACTCCGACCCCGTCGCGGAGGACGACGAGTGCCGCAACAAGGCGGCGGCGGTACTGCGCGCGGTGCACACGGCGAACCGGCTGGGGCGGTAGAGGGCCGACCGGCTCCACCGGGGACCACGGCCACCGCCGCCGGGCGCCCACTGTTCCAGCGCGGAACAGCCGCCGGGCGCCCACTGTGCCAGCGTGCGAACAGCCGCCGGGCGCCGACCGTTTCCGGTAGTGGGACGAGGCTCACGTGAGCCCCGAGTGACGGTTCGCCCGGGGTTCAGGCGATAGTGGAGTACGTGACTGCCGTACCGCACCCCCGAACCGAAGCCGCCGGACCCGCTGGATTCGAGCGGTCCAGCCGGCGCAGCCTTGCCGTGGCCCTGTTCTGCGGCGCGCTCGGCGCGGCCGTGGCCCTGCTCTCCACCCGGCAGAGCTGGTCGGAGGGCACTGCGACGGTGGCCGGCGGCGCCTTCCCGCTGACCGCCAAGGGCAGCGACGTCACCGGCGTCCCCGCCGCACTCGCGATAGTGGGCCTCGCCGCGCTCGTCGCCGTCTTCGCCGTACGCCGTTCCGGGCGCCTGCTGGTCTCGGCGCTGCTCGCGCTCTCCGGCGCCGGCACGGTCGTCGCGGCCGTGCTCGGGGCGAGCGACAGCTCCGCGCTCGACGAGAAGGCCGCGGCCGCCTCCGGCAACACCGCCGCCACCGCGGACGCGCTCAGCCACACCGCCTGGCCGTACGTCGCCGCCGCGGGCGGGGCGCTCATCCTCCTCGCGGGGCTGCTCGCGCTGCGCTACGGCCGGCTGTGGCCCGCGATGTCGGGCCGCTACGAGCGCGACGGGACGCCCCGGCCGCGCAAGGCCAAGCCGGTCGACCCGGACCGCCCCGAGGACCTCTGGAAGGCGCTCGACCGCGGAGAGGACCCGACGGGGCCCGATCCGGCGGGGACGTAGGCAGGGACGACGCAGACGGCGGCGACGTGGGCAGCGGGGGGCGTGGGCAGGACGGCCGGTGCTCGGCCGCTCGGATCCGGCGGGGCCCAAGGACCTAAGTCCCGCCGACCGCAGGTCTTCGGCCCCGGGGCTTTCGTCGTGACTTGGCGGAACCGGCGCGCAAGGGGCGACCCCGCGCTCACGGCGGGCGTCGTTGTACTGGACAATGGACGATGAGCGTCCGACTCACACACGCATACAGCAACGAGGAGCAAGTCATGGCGGGCAGCAGCCACGGTCACACCCCGGCCGCCTGGACCGGTGTCATCATCGCCTTCATCGGTTTCTGCGTCGCGGGTGCCTTCATGGTGATGGCCGACCCGCTGGGCTTCTGGGCCGGCATGGTCATCGTCGTGCTCGGCGGTGTCGTCGGCATGGCGATGCGGGCGGCGGGCCTGGGCCAGCCGAAGGCCACGCGCGCGGAGCCGGTCCGCCCGGTGCGCGAGACCGTGACCGCCGACGCCTGACCCCGTCGGGCTGATGCCTGACCCCGTAAGGGTTCAGAGCTTCGCGTGAGGCGGCCCCGGCAGAAGTGCCGGGGTCGCCTCACGTGTACGCGGCGAGCCTGCGGTACGCCCGGCCCGCTCGTGGGCGTGGCGAGCGCGTCACGTGCCGGAGGGGCAGAATGCGTGGGGTGAAGGCCCAAACCCAGAGGGTGCGCGAGCTCGGTCCAGGCGCGGCTGTCCATGCCGGTGCCGGTGGCGGCGCTGGTGCGGGTACGGGTGCCGCCGGTGCGGTGTTGCGGCGGCTCGTCGTTCCCGGTGCGCTGCTCGCGTCCGTCGTCGGCGCCTTCGCGTACGTCGGGGCCGTCGACCCCAACCAGCCCGGGCACTATCCCGTCTGCCCCCTGTTGCGGTTCGCGGGTGTGTACTGCCCCGGCTGCGGCGGCCTGCGCGGCGCGCACGCCCTCGTGCACGGGGACTTCGCGGCGGCCCTCACCGACAACGCGCTCGCCGTCGCGGGATACCTGGTCTTCGCGGTGGTGTGGACCGTCTGGGTGGTCCGTTCCGTGCGGGGACGGCCGACGCGGCTGGATCTGGGGCCGGTCCACCTGTGGAGCGTGGGCGCGTTGGCGCTGGTCTTCACGATCGTCCGGAACCTGCCGTTCGGAGGCTGGTTGCATCCTTGATCAAGTGGCAAATGTCCAGGTAGTGGGACCGCCGTCAACCGGATGCGAGGCCTACGCCTTCCTCCGGATACCATCGGAGTGACAAGTCTTCGCCGTCCGAGGCGGTGAACCCGGGTCAGATGCGCAACCGCTTCAACTGTCCACCGCAGGGAAGGGGGCCGCTCGCGTGAGTGTGCTCGACGAGATCATCGACGGAGTCCGTGCCGACCTCGCGGAGCGGCAGGCGCGCGTCAGCCTCGACGAGCTCAAGGAGCGCGCGGCGAAGGCTCCGGCCGCCAAGGACGGAGTGGCCGCCCTGCGCGGTGACGGCGTCAAGGTCATCTGCGAGGTCAAGCGCTCCAGCCCGTCCAAGGGCGCGCTCGCCGCGATCGCCGACCCGGCCGCGCTGGCCGCGGACTACGAGGCGGGCGGCGCGGCCGTCATCTCCGTCCTCACCGAGGAGCGTCGCTTCGGCGGCTCGCTCGCGGACCTGGAGGCCGTCCGCGCCCGCGTGGACATCCCGGTCCTGCGCAAGGACTTCATCGTCACGTCGTACCAGCTGTGGGAGGCCCGGGCGTACGGCGCCGACCTCGCGCTGCTGATCGTGGCCGCCCTCGACCAGCCCGCCCTGGAGTCCCTCATCGAGCGCGCCGAGTCCATCGGGCTCACGCCGCTCGTCGAGGTGCACGACGAGGACGAGGTCGAGCGTGCGGTGGACGCCGGGGCGAAGATCATCGGTGTCAACGCGCGCAATCTGAAGACGCTGAAGGTCGACCGCGCCACCTTCGACCGTGTCGCCCCCGAGATCCCGGCCGGCATCGTCAAGGTCGCCGAGTCCGGTGTCCGTGGACCGCACGACCTGATCGCGTACGCCAACGCCGGGGCCGACGCGGTGCTGGTGGGCGAGTCGCTCGTCACCGGCCGCGACCCGAAGACGGCCGTCTCCGACCTCGTGGCCGCCGGGGCGCACCCCGCGCTGCGCCACGGACGGGACTGACCCGGCCGGTGCCCACCCCGACCCACGCCCCCGCCTCGCTCCGTCCGGGCCTGCGCCCCGACGGGGAGCCGGCGCGCGTCGGGTCGGCTGCGCCGGCCTTCGGCCGTGGCGACACCCACGCCGGGCCGGCCGATCCGGGCTCGGCTCAAGGGGGCCCGTACGCCGTGCGCCCCTGCGGGCAGCGGCCCCTCGCTCAGCTTCCGGGCGCTTCGGCGGCCCGGGATCCCTACGCCCGCCTTGCCCGCGGCTGCCGTCCGCGGGGCTGCCGGGCGCCTGCACGGCGTGTGCACGGGCGCCGGGTTCGCTATGTCATCGGTGACGAGCCGGGTCAGGTCAACGGCATGCGATGGCCCGCGCGCGTACGCGCGCTCGCGCTCTCTCCGGCCTGCCGCACCCTCCGGGTGCGCTGAGCCGGGTCCGGCAGCGCCGGTGCCGCCCCGCCGTCGGCTCGGGCTTCGCCCGGTTCCTCACGGGTGGCCCCGGTCGGTCATGCACCGCCGGTCAGCGCCGTAGAGCCTCTCGCCGTCGTGGCGGGAAGACCCACCTGCCGCTGATTCCGCTCAGCGGCACGGCACCGGTTCCTGTGCGGGCCCGGCCGTGCCGTGGATCGCCAGGGTCGGTCGGTGCGGGCTCCGCCCCTTGTGGGTGGGCCGGAGGCCGGCCGTGGCACCAATGGGGCCGGTGTGGGGAGCGTGAGGTGTGCGAGGTACGCGTACGTGGCTAACGTGAATCTGTCCGACCTGTAACCGGGGCTGTCGCCCCTGCGAGGTAACCGCATGCCCAGCGAGTTCTTCATTCCCGACCCCGAGGGTCAAGTCCCCAGCGCCGAGGGCTACTTCGGCGCGTTCGGCGGCAAGTTCATCCCGGAGGCGCTGGTCGCCGCCGTGGACGAGGTCGCCGTCGAGTACGACAAGGCGAAGGCGGACCCCGAGTTCGCCCGCGAGCTCGACGATCTGCTCGTCCACTACACCGGACGCCCGAGCGCACTCACCGAGGTGCCCCGCTTCGCCGAACACGCCGGTGGCGCCCGGATCTTCCTCAAGCGCGAAGACCTCAACCACACCGGCTCCCACAAGATCAACAACGTGCTCGGCCAGGCCCTCCTCACCAAGCGGATGGGCAAGACGCGCGTCATCGCGGAGACCGGCGCCGGACAGCACGGGGTGGCCACCGCCACCGCCTGTGCGCTGTTCGGGCTCGAGTGCACCATCTACATGGGCGAGATCGACACCCAGCGCCAGGCCCTCAACGTGGCCCGCATGCGGATGCTCGGCGCCGAGGTCATCGCCGTGAAGTCCGGCAGCCGCACGCTGAAGGACGCCATCAACGAGGCGTTCCGCGACTGGGTGGCGAATGTCGATCGCACCCACTACCTGTTCGGGACCGTGGCCGGGCCGCATCCCTTCCCGGCCATGGTGCGCGACTTCCACCGGGTCATCGGAGTGGAAGCGCGGCGACAGATCCTGGAGCGCGCGGGACGGCTTCCCGACGCCGCGATCGCCTGCGTCGGCGGCGGCTCCAACGCCATCGGGCTCTTCCACGCCTTCATCCCGGACACGGACGTACGCCTCGTCGGCTGCGAGCCCGCCGGACACGGCGTCGAGACCGGTGAGCACGCGGCCACACTGACGGCGGGCGAGCCGGGCATCCTGCACGGTTCGCGGTCGTACGTCCTCCAGGACGAGGAGGGCCAGATCACCGAGCCCTACTCGATCTCGGCGGGTCTGGACTACCCGGGCATCGGACCCGAGCACTCCTACCTCAAGGACAGCGGTCGCGCCGAGTACCGCGCGGTCACCGACGACGCGGCCATGCAGGCCCTGCGCCTGCTGTCGCGCACCGAGGGCATCATCCCGGCGATCGAGAGCGCCCACGCGCTCGCCGGAGCCCTCGAGGTCGGCAAGGAGCTGGGCAAGGACGGGCTGATCATCGTCAACCTGTCTGGCCGCGGTGACAAGGACATGGACACGGCCGCCCGCTACTTCGGCCTGTACGACACCGACGCCGCCGTGGCGGCGGACGAGGCCGGCCACGGCGCCGAGATCGAGGGGGACGCCAAGTGAGCGGCAACATCCAGCTGTTGAGCGACACCCTCGCCGGCGCCAAGGCGGAGGGGCGGTCCGCTCTCATCGCGTACCTCCCGGCCGGCTTCCCGACCGTCGACGGCGGCATCGCGGCCATCAAGGCCGTCTTCGACGGCGGCGCGGACATCGTGGAGGTCGGTCTGCCGCACAGCGACCCCGTCCTCGACGGCCCCGTCATCCAGACCGCCGACGACATCGCCCTGCGCGGCGGCGTCAAGATCGCGGATGTGATGCGCACGGTCCGGGAGGCCCACGCGGCCACCGGGAAGCCCGTGCTCGTCATGACCTACTGGAATCCCATCGACCGCTACGGCGTCGAACGTTTCACCGCCGAGCTGGCGGAAGCGGGCGGGGCGGGCTGCATCCTGCCCGACCTGCCCGTCCAGGAGTCGGCCCTGTGGAGGGAGCACGCCGAGAAGCACGGCCTCGCGACCGTCTTCGTCGTCGCGCCCAGCAGCAAGGACGCCCGGCTTGCCGAGATCACCGCGGCGGGTTCCGGCTTCGTGTACGCGGCGTCGCTGATGGGCGTCACGGGCACCCGGGAGTCCGTCGGGGAACAGGCCCAGGACCTGGTGCGGCGCACCAAGGCCGGCACCGAGCTGCCCGTCTGCGTCGGTCTCGGCGTCTCCAACGCCGCCCAGGCCGCCGAGGTGGCCGGCTTCGCGGACGGCGTGATCGTCGGCTCGGCGTTCGTGAAGCGGATGCTGGACGCGGAGGACGAGGCCGCGGGCCTCGACGCGGTACGGGCCCTCGCGGGCGACCTGGCGAAGGGCGTGCGCGGCACCCCGTGACGAACGCTCGTCCACGTACGTACGTGACGAACGCTCGTCCACGTACGTAACGGACAATCCGCTCACCCGAACGGGTGGACCTGGGACCGGGGAGGCGCGCTGCGCCTCCCCGGTTCGTTCTGCCGGATGTGAGCGAGAAGAACCGTGACGGAAAGCGCACCGCCCGCGAGCGGATGGCGGTCGAGCGAGAGAAGCAGAAGGCCACGGAGAAGCGCCGGCGAGCGCTGATCGTGGGGGCGTCGGTGGTCTGTGTCCTCGGCCTGGCCGCGGTGGTGGGCGTGCTGGCCGCCAACTCCGGCAAGGACAAGAAGACCGGCGCCTCGGGTCCGGTCGTATCGCCCTCGGGGGCGATCGGCAAGGACAGTCTCGCGATCCCCGTCGGCAAGGACGCCGCCAAGTCGACCCTCACGGTGTGGGAGGACTTCCGCTGCCCGGCCTGCCAGGCCTTCGAGACGGTGTACCGCCCGACGATCCACGAGCTGGTCGACTCCGGACAGCTGAAGGTCGAGTACCACCTCGCCACCCTCATCGACGGGAACATGGGCGGCAGCGGCTCCCGCCGTGCGGCCAACGCCGCGGCTTGCGCCCAGGACGCCGGCAAGTTCTCCGCGTACCACGACGTGCTGTACGAGAACCAGCCCAAGGAGACCGAGGACACCTTCGCCGACAACAGCAAGCTCATCGCGCTGGCGGGCAAGGTCGACGGCCTGGACACCCCGGCCTTCCAGAAGTGTGTCAACGACGGCACGCACGACAGCTGGGTCGTGAAGTCGAACAGCGCCTTCCAGAGCGGTGGCTTCACCGGCACGCCGACCGTGCTGCTGGGCGGCAAGAACATCTACGCGGACCAGACGATGACCCCCGCCAAGCTGAAGCAGATGGTGGAGGCGGAGAACAAGGCCTGAGGGTCTTGTCGGCCCCGATGCCCGGGCCCCCGTAGGCCTCGATGCCCGGCCCCCGTCGGCCCCGATGCCCCCGGCCCCCGTCGGCCGGGGGCATCGCACGTTATGGACCCGTTGCCGGGCTGCTTGCCGTCGGTGGTGCCCGGCACGGTAGCGTCGACCCTGCCATGGAACTTGCCTACATTCCCAGCCCGTCGCGCGGTGTGCTGCACCTCGGCCCCATTCCGCTGCGCGGCTACGCGTTCTGCATCATCATCGGCGTCTTCGTAGCCGTCTGGCTCGGCAACAAGCGCTGGATCGCCCGGGGAGGGCGGGCCGGCACGGTGGCCGACATCGCTGTCTGGGCCGTCCCCTTCGGTCTGGTCGGCGGCCGGCTCTACCACGTGATCACGGACTACGAGCTGTACTTCAGCGCGGGCCGTGACTGGGTGGACGCCTTCAAGATCTGGGAGGGCGGACTCGGTATCTGGGGCGCGATCGCGCTCGGCGCGGTGGGCGCGTGGATCGGCTGCCGCCGCCGTGGCATCCCGCTGCCCGCCTGGGCCGACGCCCTCGCGCCCGGCATCGCCTTCGCGCAGGCGATCGGGCGCTGGGGCAACTGGTTCAACCAGGAGCTGTACGGAAAGGCGACGGACCTTCCCTGGGCGCTGCACATCACGTCCTCCACGGACGGGCGGGTGCCGGGGTACTACCACCCGACGTTCCTGTACGAGTCCCTGTGGTGCGTCGGTGTCGGCTTCCTCGTGATCTGGGCGGACCGCCGGTTCACGCTGGGGCATGGGCGGGCGTTCGCGCTGTACGTCGCCGCGTACTGCGTCGGCCGTGGCTGGATCGAGTACATGCGCGTCGACGACGCTCACCACATCCTGGGCCTGCGTCTCAACGACTGGACCGCGATCGTGGTCTTCCTCCTCGCGGTGCTGTACCTGGTCGTCTCCTCGCGCCGACGTCCTGGCCGGGAGGAGATCGTGGAGCCGGGTGTGGACGGGGATGCGGATGCGGATGCGGATGCCTCCGGCGACGATGACGGTGCGGCCGCTGTCGGTGAGGGTGACGGCGAGGCCGCTGTCGGCGAGGTCGAGGGCGACCCCGCCGACCTCGACAAGCCGGGCGCCGACCTCGACAAGCCGGCCGACGCCGAGTCGGCCAAGAAGAGCTGAGTTCTTCGCCCCCTCCGCCCCTTCCCGTCCCGTATCCGGGGGCTGCCGCCCCCAGACCCCTGCTTCGGCCTGGACGGCCTCGTCCTCAAACGCCGGACGGGCTGACAATCAGCCCCTCCGGCGTTTGAGGAGCGGGGTCTGGGGCGGAGGGGGCGAGGAAAGCTGTGGCGGGTGCTTCAGCTCAAGCGGCGGGCCAGGGTCAGGGTGCGGTGGGCGCCGGTGACGACCGCGGCGTCGATGAAGCGGCCGTCGGGGAGGGCCTGGGCGCCCGGGGCGGTGGCGGCGGCCTGCACGACGGCCTCGGCGGAGTCGATCTCGGCAGGGGTGGGGAGGTAGGCCCGCTCGATGATCGGGAGCTGGCGGGGATGGATGGCCGCCCGGCCGAGAAACCCCAGAGTGCGACCGTGCGCGCAGGACGCGGCAAGCCCTTCGACGTCCCGGATGTCCGGGTAGACCGACTGGGGCGGCGGCGGAAGGCCCGCCGCCCGGGCGGCCACGATCACCCGGGCGCGGGACCAGTCCAGGCCCGCGTCCTCCCGTACGCCCAGATCGGCCCGTAGATCGGCCTCGCCGATGGAGACGCCGCGGAGCGCCGGGTGCGCGGACGCGATGGCGAAGGCGTGTTCTACGGCGAGCGCGGTTTCCAGGAGGGCGTAGAGAGGGATCGCGCCGCCCTCGGCGGGGGCGGCGCCCTCCGCGACCCGGACGACGTCGTCCGGCGAGGTCACCTTGGGGAGGCGGAGTCCGGACAGGCCGGCGAGCGGGGACAGGGTCTTGAGGTCGACCTCGGCGAGGGGGCCGTCGAGGGCGTTCACGCGCACGTGGACGGGGACGGGCGGCGGCTCGGAGAGGAGGTCCGCCGTGGCCGCGCGGGCGTACTCCTTGCGGTCGGGGGCGACCGCGTCCTCCAGGTCGACGAGCACGATGTCCGCGCCGCACGCGAGGGCCTTGGCCACCACCTCGGGCCGGTCCCCGGGGACGTACAGCCAGGTGAGGGGCAGGAAATCCGGGGTCACAGGGCCCCCTCCGCTCGCAGCGCGTCGATCTCGGGCCCCGTCAGGCCGAGTTCGGCGAGCACCGGCTCGGTGTCCGCGCCGTGCGGGCGGCCCGTCCAGCGGATCGCGCCGGGGGTGGCGGAGAGCCGGAAGAGGATGTTCTGCATGCGCAGGGGGCCCAGGTCGGGGTCGTCGATCGTGGTGATCGTGTCCAGGGCCGCGTACTGCGGATCGGTCATCACCTCCCGTACGTCCTGGATGGGGGCCACCGCCGCCTCCGCCTTCTCGAAGGCCGCCAGGACTTCGGCACGGGTGCGGAGGGCGATCCACGCCCCGACCGCCTCGTCGAGGACATCCGTGTGCAGTGCCCGGTCCGCGCCCGTGGCGAACCACGGCTCGTCGATCAGCTCCGGGCGGCCGACCAGGCGCATCACCCGCTCGGCGATCGACTGTGCCGACGTGGAGACCGCGACCCAGGAGCCGTCCGCCGTGCGGTAGGTGTTGCGGGGCGCGTTGTTCGCGGAGCGGTTGCCGGTGCGCGGCTGGACGTGGCCCAACTGGTCGTACCAGATGGGCTGCGGTCCGAGGACGGTCAGGATCGGTTCGATGATCGCCATGTCGACGACCTGGCCCGCGCCGGTGCGGTCGCGGGCCGTCAGGGCGGTCATCACCGCGTACGCCGTCGCCAGGCCCGCGATCGAGTCGGCCAGGCCGAACGGCGGGAGGACAGGGGGCGTGTCCGGTTCGCCGGTGATCGCCGCGAAGCCGCTCATCGCCTCCGCGAGCGTGCCGAAGCCGGGGCGGTGCGCGTACGGGCCGAACTGGCCGAAGGCGGTGACCCGGGCGAGGACCAGACGGGGGTTCGCGGCCGACAGCTCCTCCCAGCCCAGGTCCCACTTCTCCAGGGTGCCGGGGCGGAAGTTCTCGATGATCACGTCGGTGGTGGCGGCGAGCCTGAGCAGGGTCTCGCGGCCGCCGCGCTTGGACAGGTCGAGCGTGATCGTGCGTTTGTTGCGGCCGAGGAGTTTCCACCACAGGCCGATGCCGTCCTTCGAGGGGCCGTGGCCCCGGGAGGGGTCCGGCTTGGCCGGATGCTCGACCTTGATGACCTCCGCGCCGAAGTCGCCGAGCATGGTGGCGGCGAGCGGTCCGGCGAAGAGGGTCGCGAGGTCGAGGACGCGCAGGCCGGTCAGCGGGCCCTGCTCCGCGTGCCCGCTCGTGCGGGGCGCCTGCCCGCTCATGAGGTGCGCCGCGACGCCTGGGCGTCGATCTCGGAGCGGTGGGGCATCGAGGAGGACGCCCCGGGCCGCTGCACCGACAGCGCGGCGGCCGCCGACGCCCATGCGAGCGCCTCCGGCATCTCACGGCCCTCGGCGAGCGCCACCGCGAGGGTGCCGACGAAGGTGTCGCCCGCGCCGGTCGAGTCCACGGCGGTCACCTGGGGGGCGGGCACGGGCAGAGGTGCGGCGCCCCGGGCCGCGTACAGGCAGCCCGCCGCGCCCAGCGTGACGACCACTTCCGGGACCTGGTCGAGGAGCGCGGCGGCCGCCTCGCGCGGATCGGTGACACCGGTGAGCGCGGCGGCCTCGTGCTCGTTGGGCACCAACAGGTCGACACAGGAGAGGAGTTGGGGCGACAGGGCCTGGGCGGGGGAGGGTGTGAGGACCGTGCGTACGCCGTGGCGGCGCGCGGCCTCGGCGCCCGCGAGGACCGCGGCCAGCGGGATCTCGAGCTGGAGCAGGAGCGCGTCCACGGTGGCGATCAGGCCCTCGTCGCCGGGGGCGAGGGCGGTGACGGTGCCGTTGGCGCCGGGGACGACGACGATCGCGTTGCCGCCCTCGTCGTCCACGACGATGTGCGCGGTGCCGGACGGGCCCTCGGTGGTGCGCAGATGGTCGGTGTCCACGCCCGAGTGCTCCAGCGTGGAGCGCAGCTGGCTGCCGAAGGCGTCCGCGCCCACCGCGCCGATCAGCGAGACGTCCGCGCCCGCGCGGGCCGCGGCCACCGCCTGATTGGCGCCCTTGCCGCCGGGGATCGTACGGAACTCCCGTCCCGTCACGGTCTCTCCGCGCTGCGGGGCCTTCGCGACGTACGCGACGAGGTCCATGTTCGTGCTGCCGAGTACGGCGATATGGGTCATGGGCGACGGGTCTCCCGGTGCGTGAGGTGGGCGAGCGAGTCGAAGCCGACGCCGTTGAAGTCGGCGATCGAGGTGGCGAGGCGGTTCTTGAGGGGGCTGGTCCACCGGTCGGGGAGGGCGCCGGGGTCCCCGGCGAGCAGGCCCGCGATGCTTCCGGCGGTCGCGCCGTTGGAGTCCGTATCCCAACCGCCTGATACCGCACGGCAGATGGAGCCGGAGAAGTCGCCGTCCGCGTGGGTGAGGGCGGCGGCGATCAGGGCGGTGTTGGGCAGGGCGTGGACCCAGTGGTAGGCGGAGTGAGTGGTGTGCAGTTCGTCGACGACGGTGTCGAAGTCCGTTGTCGTACGGGCGAGTTGGATGGCGTGACGGACCGCGTGGGCCAGCCGGGAGGCCGGGGGGACGACGGTGAGGCCGGTGCCGAGGCAGGCGTGCACGTCGCTCGTTCCGGTGGCCGCGGCGGCGATGGTGGCCGCCGTGAACATCGCCGCGTAGACGCCGTTCGCGGTGTGCGTGAGGGTGGCGTCGCGGTGGGCCTGTTCCGCGGCGGCGGCCGGGTCGCCGGGGTTCGTCCAGCCGTGCACGTCCGCGCGGATCAGGGCGCCGATCCACTCGCGGAACGGGTTGCGGTGGCGGGCCGTGTGCGGGGGTTCGATGCCGGAGAGGAGGTTGCGGTAGGCGATGCGTTCCGCGGTGAAGGTACGGCCGGCGGGGAGTTCGTCGAGCCAGAGCCGGGCGACGTCGGTGGTGGTGAAGTCTCTGCCGTGGCGCTGGAGCAGCAGGAGGTTCAGCAGGGGGTAGTTGAGGTCGTCGTCCTCGGGCATGCCGTCGATGTTCTCGGCGAGGGAGGTTCGGGCGGAGCGTTTGTTCCACGGGTGCGTGCGGAGGAGGGCGGCGGGGGCGCCGCGTGCGGTGAACCACGTGTGGAGGGGCCAGTTTCCCGTGGCTCGGGCGAGTTCTCGGATCCCTTGCAGGGGGAGCTTCTCCACGGGTTTGCCCAGGAGGCAGCCGACCGCTCTGCCCAGCCAGGCCGCTTCCAGGCGGCCCTGGGTGAGGACCGGGGTGGGAGCGCGCCCCGGCGTCGGCGGGGTGCCGCTCTCCGCGGGCGGGGCGTCGCCCCTGGCGGCCCGCATGCCCACGGTTGCCTCGGTCGGCCAGTTCGGGCAGCGGGTCCTGATCTTTTCCAGGTCCGTCGGTTCCTGGTCCGCCAAGGTGCCGGGCAGGTCCGCCAGTTCGTCCAGGAGGTCGTTCGCCAGGACTCGGAGGTAGGGGGAGGCGGGGGTGGGGGACGCGCCGGCGCGCAGGGGCGCCTCGTGGCCGCCCGCCGCTCGCCAGCGGGACGCGATGGTGGTGGGCTCGCGGCCGTCCTGGCAGGCCTGGTGGAGTTCGTGGCCGAGGAGGTCCTCGGGCTGGACCCAGGTCAGTCGGAGCATGGGGTTCCCGCCAAAGTCCCGTACGCTGACTCATGGGCGCGGCGTCGGCGTACGTCCCGCTCGAAGATCTCCCGGGTCACCTCCGCCAGGGTCCGCGCCGGGGCGTCCAGGTCGAGGCGGCTCGACTCGGCCACCGTCTTCGCCCAGTCGTGCGGGACCTCGGAGCCGAGGGCGCCGGCGAGGGCGCCGGACATGGTGGCGATGGAGTCGCAGTCGCGGCCGTAGTTGACCGAGCCGAGGACCGCGTGCCGGTGGTCGCCGGCCGCGACCACCAACATGCCCAGGGCGATGGGCAGTTCCTCGATGGAGTGCAGGCGGGAAGGGCGACGGGCGCCCAGGGAGGGGGCACGGTAGTCGGGTCCGACGGTGTCGTAGGGGGCCACCGCCTCCCGGAGCGGGGTCAGCGCCGACTCGAAGTCCGAGTGGCGGGCGGCGACTTCGCAGACCGCCTCGATGGCCGACCGTGTGCCGTCCTTGGCCAGGGCCAGACAGGCGGCCACGACGGAGTCGGGGGTCGCCCCGGGCGCGCAGGCCGCCGCCACCGCCGCCGCGAAGACCCCCGCCGCCTCGCGGCCGTACGACGACTGGTGGGCGCCCGCGATGTCGAGCGCCTCGGCGTACGCGGCCGCCGGGTTGGCCGCGTTGACCAGGCCGACCGGGGCCATGTACATCGCGGCACCGCAGTTGACGATGTTGCCGTTGCCCGCCTCGCGGGGGTCCACATGGCCGTAGTGGAGGCGGGCCACCAGCCATTTCTCCGCGAGGAAGATGCGTTGGAGCGGGAGGGCTTCGGCCTCCAGTTCGGGGATCCAGCGGGGCGTGCCCATGAGGTCGGGGACCAGGTGCTCGGCGATCGCGTACGCGTCGAGGTGGTCGCGGACGGTGGCGTACACCCGTACCAGCGCATGGGTCATCAAGGTGTCGTCGGTGACGTGCCCGTCGCCCTTGTGGTACGGGGCGATGGGGCGGGCCGTGCGCCAGTCGTCGCCGTTCCAGGGGCCGACGATGCCGTGGACGCGGCCGCCATGGCGGTCGGTGATCCGCTCGGGGGAGTACCCCTCGACGGGGCCGCCGAGCGCGTCGCCGACGGCGGCTCCGACGAGGGCTCCGGTGATCCGTTCGTCGAGGGTTCCTGATCCTTCTTCTCGTTTGGGCGTCATGCCCGAATCATCCCTCTGGGGTGGCCAGTTCCGTCGCTTCCAGCAGATCGGCGAGTCCGATCAGATCCGTCCCGGTCAGCCGGGGCAGCGCGCAGCCGGAGAGGGTGCGGCAGGCGTCGCGCCAGGCAGCGGGGATCGCGTCGCCGCCGCCCAGCGCGCCGGTCAGCGCGCCCGCGAGGGCCGGGGCGGAATCGGCGACCCGGGACAGACAGGCGGCGGCGGGCACCGCCTCGGCGATCCGGCCGCGTGCGGCGGTGGCCAGGGCGAGGGCGACCGGGACCGTCTCGGCCGCCGCGATGCCGTAGCTGTAGACGTGGTCCACGATCTGGTGTTCCAGAAGGGGGACCAGGGCGAACGTGCCCTCGCCGGCGCGGGCGAGCCTGAGCGCGTGCCGGGTGTTGCGGCCGATCTCCGTCGACTCGGGGAGTTCGGCCAGGGCGGCCTCCACGCAGGCGTCCACGTCGGCACCGGCGAGCGCCAGGGCCAGCGCCGCGGCCATGGCACGGGCGCCGTGCACGCCGTCGCCGTCCTGGGTGTAGCGCGCGTCGAACTCGGCGAGTTCCGCGGCGAGTCGGGGGTCGCCCGGGTGCGCCACGGCCAGCACGCAGGCCCGTACGCAGGCCGCGTCGTCGAAGTAGTGCGGGTTGTCGTGACCGGTGGCCGGCGGGCGCAGGCCGGTGGCGAGGTTGCCGAGTCCGGCCCGTACGGAGATCCGGGCGCGGAGGGGGAGCAGGGCGGACTCGACCTCGGGGGCGCGTTCGGCCGCGGCGGCCACCTCGCTGGCGATGGCGTTCCACGACAGGTCGATGGAGGCCCGCATCCGCCGTTCCCGGCTCAGGTCGCCGAGCGCAGCGCCCTCACCGGCCCGCAGGACGGCCTCCGCCGCGAACGCCGCCCACTCCGCGTCGTCCGAGGGGCCGAGCCGCAACGGCTCCGGCGGCTGGTTCAGCGCGATGGGTACGGGGAGCGTCGTGGTCGCGTTCTGCTCCGCGAACGTGTCCAGCTCCCGCGTCAGCCGCCGCGTCCACTCGGGCATCCGCGCGGCCCGGTGCCGGGCCGCGGGCCACCCGGCGGCATCGCCCGCGGCGAGCCCGAGCAGGAGCCCCTCGATACGCCGCGGACGCGTCCGCGAGGACACCGCCGTGCCGGTTTCCTCCGCCCGGGGCCTGTCCGGGCGGGGGGACACCGCTGTGCCGGTTTCCTCCGCCAGGGGCCTGTCCGGGCGGGGGGACACCGCTGTGCCGGTTTCCTCCGCCAGGGATCTGTCCGGGCGGGGGGACACCGCTGTGCCGGTTTCCTCCGCCAGGGATCTGTCCGGGCGCGGGGACACCGCCGTGCCGGGCCGCTCGGTGCGGGGTTCTGTCGCACGTGGTGTCGCTGCGCCCGGTACCTCCGCGAGCATCTGGCCGATGCCGGGCACGTCCGTCGTGGGGTGTGTGGTCGTGGGGGGCTCCGTGGTGTGGGGCTCCGTGGTGCGGGGGTCCGTCGTGCGGGGCGCGGTCGTGGGGGACACCGCAGTGGGGGACTCAGGGGTGCGGGATTCCTCCGCGCGGAGGTCGTTCACGGCGGGGGTTGCCGTGTCGGCCCCCGTGGAGCCCGCCTCCGTCGCGGAGGCGCCCCCCGCCCCGTCTCCCACGCCGGGTTCGTCCCCGACCAGGCCGGGCCTCATGGCCGTACCTCGTCGTCCTCGGCGGTCAGGAGGTAGGCGTCCGCGACGGGCAGCGCATCCGCCTCGGGGAACGCGGAGGCATGCGCGTAGGGCAGTACGTAGACGTCCGGGCGGACCGCCGACCACCTGCCCCGGGGATCCCCTACGACCTCCCGCGCACCCCCGCCACGTACGACTTCCTCCGTACCCCCGCCGCGTACGACTTCCTCCGTACCCCCGCCGCGTACGACCTCCCGCGCACCCCCGCCACGTACGACCTCCCGCCCGCCCCCGCCCAGAAGCGGCCGCCCTCCGGCCGCCCACTTGCCGTCGTCCCCCGGCGTCAGCAGTTCCGCCACGTCGAGTACGTGGTGGCCCTCCATGGAGGGGAGGCAGCTGCCGCGTGCCGGGCCGATCGCGGCTGCCCAGGCGGGCGGGATGGAGGAGGCGCCGTGGGTGGCGCCCGCCAGGGCGCCCGCGACCGCGGCTGTCGTGTCCGCGTCGCGGCCCATGTTGACCGCGGTGAGCACGGAGTCGGTGAACGCGCCGTCGGCCGCCGCGTACGCGCCGAAGGCGAGGGCGACGGCCTCGGGGGCGAGGTCCGTCCAGGGGTAGCCGCCGATGACCACCGCGGAGCGGACCGCGCGTTCACCGCGGTGGGCGACGGCGACCGCCCGGCGCAGTGACCGGGCGGTCCAGGAGTCGTCCGGGATCACCGCGAGCGCGGAGGCGACCACCGCGATGGTGGGGGCGCCCGCCATCGCCGCCGCGACGCCCGCCGCCACCGCCTGGCCGCCGTAGATGCCCTCGCCGTCGTGGCTCACCGAGCCGTCGATCGCGACCAGCCGGGCGGCCTCGGCGGGCCGGCCGGCCGCGAAGACGCCGAAGGGTGCCGCGCGCATGGCCAGGCCGTCGCTCCAGGCGTGCCGGTGCTGCGCCGAGATGGGGGCGGCCAGGCCGCGGCGGAGGTTCTCCAGCGTGCCGCGCTCGCTGAAGCCCGCGCCGCGGAACGGGCCCTCGTCCTGGTCCGCGATCCACTGGTGCCAGGCCGCCTCGACGTGGGCCACGGTGAGCGCCGAGCCGTGCCGGGCCAGCAGCAGCCCCGAGAAGATCGCGTACTCGGTGTCGTCCGTCCCGGCCGGGTGCTCGGCGACGTACCCCGTGATCCGGCCCCACTTCGCACGGATCTCCGACGGCTTCATGTTCTCGGCGGGTGCGCCCAGCGCGTCCCCGACGGCGAGTCCGAGCAGCGCGCCGCGCGCCCGTTCGCGGAGATCGGCGGCGTCCCCGGGCGCCGGGACCGAGGGAATGCAGGCGATGGAAGCCATACGTGCCTCTCCTCTCGGGGTCCCTGTCAGGGCGCGGAGCTCGATGCGCGGAGCCCGGCGCGCGGAACCCTTTGCGGATCTGTCCCACATTGGCGGTTGACAAGAGCCTCAGGAGCCCCAGCGTCACCCGGTCGACATCTGTGCATGATCGTCTACGGATGAGCGAAAACGCGTAAAGGTGCAGGTAAGCGCAGCCTTTCCTTGCTGGCGGCCAGGAAATTCCAGGCGTACTTTCGGAGTTGTCAAAAAGTGGAAACAGTCCAATCACGTGTCCTGGGGGACCGGCATGGCCATCATCGAAACCGAAGCGACACTGCACGAGGCGCACCGCGACAACCACACCCACCGAGACGTCAATGGAGGATGGCTGCGCCCGGCCGTGTTCGGCGCGATGGACGGGCTCGTGTCCAACCTCGCCCTGATGACCGGTGTCGCCGGCGGAGCCGTCTCCCACCAGACCCTCGTCATCACCGGGCTCGCAGGCCTCGCCGCGGGCGCCTTCTCCATGGCCGCGGGCGAGTACACCTCGGTGGCCTCGCAGCGCGAACTCGTCGAGGCCGAACTCGACGTGGAGAGAAGGGAGTTGCGCAAGCACCCCCAGGACGAGGAGCGCGAGCTCGCCCAGCTCTACGAGGCCCGTGGTGTCGAGCCCGAGCTGGCGCGGGAGGTCGCCAGGCAGCTCTCCCGCGACCCCGAGCAGGCCCTGGAGATCCACGCGCGCGAAGAGCTGGGCATAGACCCCGGCGACCTGCCCTCCCCGACCGTCGCCGCCGTGTCGAGCTTCGGCTCTTTCGCGCTGGGCGCCCTGCTCCCCGTACTCCCGTATCTGCTCGGCGCGACCGTTCTGTGGCCCGCGCTGCTGCTGGCGCTGATCGGGCTCTTCGCCTGCGGCGCGGTGGTGGCCAAGGTGACCGCGCGCTCCTGGTTGTTCAGCGGGCTGCGACAGCTCGCTCTCGGGGGCGCCGCGGCGGGTGTGACGTACCTCCTGGGCAGCTTCTTCGGTACGGCCGTAGGATGACGTGCTGAGCACTTATGCAAGGGACTGCATAAGTAGCTGTTACTCGGCGGTTTCGATCGCTTAACCACCGGGCATGAGCCGTAAGCGCTGTGGGCAATGAGGCCTGCCGCGCGCCCACGCGGCGGGCGACGTTGCCTGCTGCGCTCCGGGCCGACGGGCATGGATCTGTCCGCTTCGGTCCCCTTAACTCCACCGCTGCGCGCGGTACCCCCACCGCGACCCCGCGGTGTCCGCATGATGGAACGCGGTATCCGGTTCCCGAGAATCGCTCCATCATGTAACCTGCACGAAATTTTGCACCCCCAGCAGAGGGCCAACGTCGTCCCTCGGCAGATGTCATATGCCACGACGACGACGGGAGAGCCGATGCGTACACCGCGCCAGCCGTCCCAGCACTCCACGAACGGCCAGAAGTGGTCCTTCATGGATGCTCGCCCTGCTGCCCAGGGTATGTACGACCCCCGCAACGAGCACGACGCCTGTGGCGTCGGTTTCGTGGCCACCCTCACCGGCGAGGCGAGCCACGCGCTGGTCGAGCAGGCGCTCACCGTTCTGCGCAATCTGGAGCACCGCGGTGCCACCGGCTCCGAGCCCGACTCGGGCGACGGCGCGGGCATCCTCTCCCAGGTACCGGACGCCTTTCTCCGCGAGGTGGCCGGATTCGATCTCCCCGCAGCCGGTGCGTACGCCGTAGGCATCGCCTTCCTGCCCGAGGACGGCACAGCCGAAGTCGTCTCACAGATCGAGACGATCGCCGCCGACGCGGGCCTCACCGTCCTCGGCTGGCGCGAGGTCCCGGTCGCGCCCGAACTCCTCGGCGCCACCGCCCGCTCCACGATGCCCGTCTTCCGCCAGGTCTTCGTGTCCGACGCCGAGTCGGCCGCGGAGGGCATCGACCTCGACCGCAAGGCCTTCGTGCTGCGCAAGCGCGCCGAGCGCGAGGCCGGCGTCTACTTCCCGTCGCTGTCCGCGCGGACCATCGTCTACAAGGGCATGCTGACCACCGGCCAGCTGGAGCCCTTCTTCCCTGACCTGTCCGACCGCCGCTTCGCCTCCGCGATCGCGCTCGTGCACTCCCGGTTCTCCACCAACACCTTCCCGTCGTGGCCGCTCGCCCACCCGTACCGCTTCGTCGCGCACAACGGCGAGATCAACACGGTCAAGGGCAACCGCAACTGGATGGTCGCCCGCGAGTCCCAGCTGGTCTCCGACCTGTTCGGGGACAAGGGCCTGGAGCGGGTCTTCCCGATCTGTACGCCCGACGCCTCCGACTCGGCGTCCTTCGACGAGGTGCTCGAACTCCTGCACCTCGGCGGCCGCTCGCTGCCGCACTCCGTGCTGATGATGATCCCGGAGGCGTGGGAGAACCACGACTCCATGGACCCGGCCCGGCGCGCCTTCTACCAGTTCCACGCCACGATGATGGAGCCCTGGGACGGCCCGGCCTGCGTCACCTTCACCGACGGCACCCAGGTCGGAGCGGTCCTCGACCGCAACGGTCTGCGCCCCGGCCGCTACTGGGTCACCGACGAGGGCCTGGTCGTCCTCGGCTCCGAGGTCGGCGTCCTCGACATCGACCCCGCGAAGGTCGTCCGCAAGGGCCGCCTTCAGCCCGGCCGGATGTTCCTCGTGGACACCGCCGAGCACCGCATCATCGAGGACGACGAGATCAAGGCCGGCCTCGCCGCCGAGAAGCCGTACGCGGAGTGGCTGGAGGCCGGCGAGATCGAGCTCTCCGACCTGCCCGAGCGCGAGCACATCGTGCACACCCACGCCTCGGTCACCCGCCGCCAGCAGACCTTCGGTTACACGGAGGAGGAGCTGCGCGTCATCCTCGCACCGATGGCCAAGGCCGGCGCCGAGCCGATCGGATCGATGGGTACGGACTCGCCGATCGCCGCGCTGTCCGCCCGCCCGCGCCTGCTCTTCGACTACTTCACCCAGCTGTTCGCACAGGTCACCAACCCGCCGCTGGACGCGATCCGCGAAGAGCTGGTCACCTCCCTGCGTTCCTCCCTCGGCCCGCAGGGCAACCTGCTCGAGCCGACCGCGGCCTCCTGTCGTAGCGTCACCCTGCCCTTCCCGGTGATCGACAACGACGAGCTGGCCAAGCTCATCCACATCAACGCCGACGGCGACATGCCCGGCATGAAGGCCGCGACCCTCTCCGGCCTGTACCGGGTCTCCGGCGGCGGCGACTCCCTCGCCGCCCGCATCGAGGAGATCTGCACCGAGGCCGACGCCGCCATCGAGAACGGCGCCCGTCTGATCGTCCTCTCGGACCGGCACTCCGACGCCGAGCACGCGCCGATCCCCTCGCTGCTGCTCACCGCGGCCGTCCACCACCACCTCATCCGCACCAAGCAGCGCACCCAGGTGGGCCTGCTGGTCGAGGCCGGTGACGTCCGCGAGGTCCACCACGTGGCCCTCCTCATCGGCTACGGCGCCGCCGCGGTCAACCCCTACCTCGCGATGGAGTCCGTCGAGGACCTCGTCCGCGCGGGCACCTTCCTGCAGGGCATCGAGGCCGAGCAGGCCATCCGCAACCTGATCTACGCGCTCGGCAAGGGCGTCCTCAAGGTCATGTCCAAGATGGGCATCTCGACCGTCGCCTCCTACCGCGGCGCCCAGGTCTTCGAGGCCGTCGGCCTGGACCAGGCCTTCGTCGAGAAGTACTTCAACGGCACGGCGACGAAGATCGGCGGCGCCGGTCTCGACGTCATCGCCAAGGAGGTCGCCGCCCGGCACGCCAAGGCCTACCCGGCCTCCGGCATCGCGCCCGCGCACCGCGCCCTCGACATAGGGGGCGAGTACCAGTGGCGCCGTGAGGGCGAGCCGCACCTGTTCGACCCGGAGACGATCTTCCGCCTCCAGCACTCGACGCGCTCCGGCAGCTACGAGATCTTCAAGAAGTACACGGACCGGGTGAACGAGCAGTCCGAGCGCCTGATGACGCTGCGCGGCCTGTTCGGCTTCACCTCGGGCCGCCCGTCGATCTCCGTCGACGAGGTCGAGCCCGTCTCCGAGATCGTCAAGCGGTTCTCCACCGGCGCCATGTCGTACGGCTCCATCTCCAAGGAGGCGCACGAGACCCTCGCCATCGCCATGAACCAGCTGGGCGGCAAGTCCAACACCGGTGAGGGCGGCGAGGACGCGGACCGGCTGTACGACCCGGCGCGCCGTTCGTCGATCAAGCAGGTCGCCTCCGGCCGCTTCGGTGTGACGTCCGAGTACCTGGTCAACGCCGACGACATCCAGATCAAGATGGCGCAGGGCGCCAAGCCCGGCGAGGGCGGCCAGCTGCCCGGCCACAAGGTGTACCCCTGGGTCGCCAAGACCCGGCACAGCACCCCCGGCGTGGGCCTGATCTCGCCGCCTCCGCACCACGACATCTACTCCATCGAGGACCTGGCCCAGCTGATCCACGACCTGAAGAACGCGAACCCGCAGGCGCGGATTCACGTGAAGCTGGTCTCCGAGGTCGGCGTCGGCACGGTCGCCGCGGGTGTCTCCAAGGCGCACGCGGACGTCGTCCTGATCTCCGGCCACGACGGCGGTACCGGCGCCTCCCCGCTGACCTCGCTGAAGCACGCCGGCGGTCCCTGGGAGCTCGGCCTCGCCGAGACCCAGCAGACTCTGCTGCTCAACGGCCTGCGCGACCGCATCGTCGTCCAGACCGACGGCCAGCTGAAGACCGGCCGCGACGTCGTCATCGCCGCGCTGCTCGGCGCCGAGGAGTTCGGTTTCGCGACCGCGCCGCTCGTCGTCTCCGGCTGCGTCATGATGCGCGTCTGCCACCTGGACACCTGCCCGGTCGGCATCGCCACGCAGAACCCGGTGCTGCGCGAGCGGTTCGCAGGCAAGGCCGAGCACGTCGTGAACTTCTTCCGGTTCATCGCCGAGGAGGTCCGCGAGATCCTCGCCGAGCTGGGCTTCCGCTCCATCGAGGAGGCCGTCGGTCACGCCGAGGCCCTCGACGTGGCGCGTGCGATCGACCACTGGAAGGCGCAGGGCCTCGACCTGTCCCCGCTCTTCTACGTGCCCGAGCTGCCCGAGGGCACCCCGCTGCACCAGGTCGTCGAGCAGGACCACGGCCTGGAGAAGGCGCTCGACAACGAGCTGATCAAGCTCGCCGCCGACGCCCTCGCCGCGTCCAGCGCGACCGAGGCCCAGCCGGTCCGCGCCCAGGTCGCCATCCGCAACATCAACCGCACGGTCGGCACCATGCTCGGCCACGAGGTGACGAAGAAGTTCGGCGGCGCGGGCCTGCCCGACGACACCATCGACATCACCTTCACCGGCTCGGCGGGCCAGTCCTTCGGCGCCTTCCTGCCGCGCGGTGTCACGCTGCGCCTGGAGGGCGACGCCAACGACTACGTCGGCAAGGGCCTCTCCGGCGGCCGGGTGATCGTCCGCCCGGACCGGGGCGCCGACCACCTCGCCGAGTTCTCCACGATCGCGGGCAACACCATCGCGTACGGAGCGACGGGCGGCGAGCTCTTCCTGCGCGGCCGCACCGGCGAGCGCTTCTGCGTCCGCAACTCCGGCGCGACGGTCGTCTCGGAGGGCGTGG
Organism: Streptomyces sp. NPDC058246; assembly: GCF_042881985.1. Classification (NCBI taxonomy): domain Bacteria; kingdom Bacillati; phylum Actinomycetota; class Actinomycetes; order Kitasatosporales; family Streptomycetaceae; genus Streptomyces; species Streptomyces sp. NPDC058246. The sequence goes on from NZ_JBHVWZ010000007.1 coordinate 189,825, forward strand.
GCGACCACGGCTGCGAGTACATGACCGGCGGTCACGCGGTGGTCCTCGGCGAGACGGGACGCAACTTCGCGGCCGGCATGTCCGGCGGCATCGCGTACGTCATCGACCTGAACCCCGACAATGTGAACGTGGGCAACGCGGGCGCCGTCGAGGAGCTGGACGACACCGACAAGCAGTGGCTGCACGACGTCGTGCGCCGCCACGCAGAGGAGACCGGCTCGACCGTCGCCGAGAAGCTCCTCGCCGAGTGGGCCGTGTCGGTGGACCGCTTCAGCAAGATCATCCCCAGCACGTACAAGGCAGTGCTCGCCGCCAAGGACGCCGCCGAGCGAGCCGGGCTCCCCGAGTCCGAGATCACCGAGAAGATGATGGAGGCGGCGACCAATGGCTGATCCCAGGGGCTTTCTGAACCACGGCCGCGAGGTCGCCAGGACCCGCCCGGTGGAGGAGCGCGTCAAGGACTGGAACGAGGTCTACGTTCCGGGCTCGCTGCTCCCGATCATCTCCAAGCAGGCCGGCCGCTGCATGGACTGCGGTATCCCGTTCTGCCACAACGGCTGTCCGCTGGGGAACCTGATCCCCGAGTGGAACGACTACGCCTACCGCGAGGACTGGCAGGCCGCCTCCGAACGCCTGCACGCCACGAACAACTTCCCGGAGTTCACCGGACGCCTGTGCCCGGCCCCCTGTGAATCGGCGTGCGTCCTCGGCATCAACCAGCCCGCGGTGACCATCAAGAACGTCGAGGTCTCGATCATCGACAAGGCGTGGGACACGGGCGATGTCGCCCCGCAGATCCCCCAGCGCCTGTCGGGCAAGACGGTCGCGGTGATCGGCTCGGGCCCGGCGGGCCTGGCCGCCGCCCAGCAGCTCACCCGGGCCGGCCACACGGTCGCCGTCTACGAGCGCGCCGACCGCGTCGGCGGCCTGCTCCGCTACGGCATCCCCGAGTTCAAGATGGAGAAGCGGCACATCAACCGCCGCATCGAGCAGATGCGCGCGGAAGGCACCCGCTTCCGCACCGGCATCGAGATCGGCCGCGACCTCAAGGCGACCGACCTGCGCAAGCGGTACGACGCGGTCGTCATCGCCGCCGGTGCCACGACCGCTCGTGACCTCCCGGTCCCCGGCCGCGAGCTCAAGGGCATCCACCAGGCGATGGAGTACCTCCCGCTGGCCAACAAGGTGCAGGAGGGCGACTACGTGGCGCCCCCGATCACGGCCGAGGGCAAGCACGTCATCGTCATCGGCGGCGGCGACACCGGCGCGGACTGCGTGGGCACCGCCCACCGCCAGGGCGCGGCCTCGGTCACGCAGCTGGAGATCATGCCGCGCCCGGGCGAGGAGCGGAACCCGGGCCAGCCCTGGCCGACGTTCCCGATGCTCTACAAGGTCACCTCCGCGCACGAGGAGGGCGGCGAGCGCGTCTACTCCGTCTCGACCACCCACTTCGAGGGCGACGAGGACGGCAACGTCCAGTGGCTGCACCTCGCCGAGGTCGAGTTCGTCGACGGCAAGCTGAACCAGAAGCCGGGCACCGAGCGCAAGATCCCCGCCCAGCTGGTCACGCTGGCCATGGGCTTCACCGGGACCGACGTCGAGAACGGTGTGGTCTCGCAGTTCGGCCTTGAGCTCGACGCCCGCGGCAACATCGCCCGCGACGCCGACTTCGCGACGAACGTCCCCGGCGTGTACGTCGCCGGTGACGCCGGCCGCGGCCAGTCCCTGATCGTCTGGGCGATCGCCGAGGGCCGCTCCGCCGCCCGCGGGGTCGACCGCTTCCTCACGGGCGCGAGCGACCTCCCGGCCCCGATCCGCCCCACGGACCGCTCCCTGACGGTCTGACGACCACCGGCGATCCGACGCTCCACCCCGACAAACGTCCCGTACAACGGCGTACGGAACTGAACGCGGCGCCTGCCTTGTCCCCGACCGGACGGTGGTGGGCGCCGTGGTGCGTCCGCCGCCGGCACCCGCACTCACGGCACGTTTTCCGCCGCCGGTACCCGCACTCACGGCACCTTGTACGTCTCCCCGTACACCTTCCACTCCAGCGGCGTGCGCAGGTCCAGGTTTCCGGCGTACAGGAACTCGCGCTGGGCCGTGTCGATGCGGGTGGTGTCGCGGTGGGCGTCGGTGGACTTCATGGCGGCGCGGCGGATGTCGAGGAAGGCGTCGAGGTAGGCCTTTTCCGAGCCGCCCTCGGCGGGGGTGTCGGCCTGGGCCATGGCACGGGTGCGCAGGTCGTAGAAGCCGCCCGTGCCGGTGCCGGGACCGTGCATGACCATGGCGTCGTAGTAGATGAACTGGCCCAGCGTGCCCAGGCCGTCGAGTCGGGCGCGGCGCACCGCCGGGTCGAAGTAGACCCGGTCGCGTTCGGCGTCCTGGGCCGCGCGGAAGGCCGGGACCAGGGCCTCCTTCTTCCAGGCCGCCGGGAAGCCGTCGAGACCCTGGTGGGAGTCCGTGCCGTCGACCCGGCGCAGGGCGGGGAGGTAGCGGGCGAGGCCGCCTGCCGGGTGGTCCTCGGTGTAGCGCTCGACCAGCAGGAGCAGGTCATGGGTGCCGGTGCAGAACCCGATGATGCCCGCCGTATAGCCCTGGCCGTCGCCGATGTCCTCGATGTAGCCGTACGCGCTGCGCCAGTCGAGGGTCGAGTTCTCGGCGCTGGCCACGAGCTGCTGCGCGAGTTCCTTCTCGGCGGGGACGAACAGACCTTCGGGGGTCTTGGCCTTCGACTGACGTGTCGCGGACGGGCGCGTGGGCCGCGCGTCGTCGTGGAGGGCGGGCCGCGCGTCGTCGTGGAGGGTGGGCGTGAAGCCGTACACCGTCGCCGCGAGGACGACGGGTACGGCCACGAGCATCAGGACACCGGCGCGTTTCATGGCGCTCAGGGTAGGGCGCGGTTACGTCACTTATCCCGTGAGTTGGGAGACCTTGCCCACCGCCGGCAGCACCAGCAGGACGAGGAGTGCGACGCAGGCGACCGCATGGATCGGGCCCCGGCGCGGGCCGCGCGGCACGTACGCGTACGCCAGCGTCACCACGCCGCCCGCCAGCAGACCGCCCAAGTGGCCCTGCCAGGAGGTGAGGCCGGCGGAGATCAGCAGCCAGACCAGCAGACCCGCCATGAAACGGTTGACGGTGCTCATGTCGGCCCCCAGCCGGCGGGCCATCACGTAGTAGGCGGCGCCGAGCCCGAAGATCGCGCCCGACGCGCCGACCGTGGGGGTGTCGGGCGCGATCAGCAGCACGAGGACCGAGCCGCCGAGCGCCGACAGGAGATAGAGGGCGAGGTAGCGGACCCGGCCCAGCTGGGACTCCACCACCCGGCCGATGTTCCACAGCGACACCATGTTCATCACGATGTGCAGGATCCCGAACGTCCCCTCGGTGGGCGGCAGATGCAGGAACGAGCCCGTCAGCAGCCGCTCCCACTCACCGCCGACGACGCCCTCCGCGTGGAGCTCCGACGGATACGGGTGCTGCCACAGATAGTGCGTGCCGTCCGGCCCCACGAGCCCGGCGCCCAGCATCTCGAACCGGTCCACGATCGACGGCCGCACCAACTCGCCGAGATAGGCGAGCACATTGAGCGCGATGAGGACGTACGTCACCAGCGGCGCCGTGGTGATCCGTCCCCCGAAGGCGGTACGGGCCTGGCGCACCGACCGTGCGCCCTCCTTCACGCACTCCACGCACTGATGGCCCACGGCCGCCTCGCGCATGCAGTCCGGGCAGATATAGCGGTCGCAGCGGGTGCAGCGGACGTGGGACTCCACCTTGGGATGGCGGAAGCAGGTGGTGACGGTGGACTCGGACTCCACGGCCGGCTCCTTGGAGAGGGCGATCGGTTGGTGAGCCGGTGGGGTCGGCGGCGAACAAAATAGCGAACGCGGTTGACGAAGGGGAGGGGTGGGGTCGCTGTGGCGTAGCCTCGGCCTTCCCGCCCCGGACCCGAAGGGAGCCCTTGTGGCCGCGATCAGTCTCAGCAAGGTCGAGGACACCGCGCCCGCGCTGGTCAGCCTGTACAAGAGCGCCGGGGTGTCCCTCCGGAAGCACAGGCTGGACGGGCAGCGGGCGGCCGTGTATCTGGTGCTGGACCACTCGGGGTCGATGAAGCCGTACTACCAGGACGGCAGTGTGCAGGCGCTCGCCGACCGGGTGCTCGGGCTGGCGGCCCACTTCGACGACGACGGGACGGTGCCGGTCGTCTTCTTCTCGACGGACATCGACGCCGTCACCGGCATAGGACTCGACGACCACCAGGGCCGGGTGGAGCGGATCGTCGCCGGACTCGGGCACATGGGGAAGACCAGCTACCACCTGGCCATGGACGCGGTCATCGACCACTACCTGGACAGCGGCTCCAAGGAGCCCGCCCTCGTCGTCTTCCAGACCGACGGCGGACCGATCAACAAGCTCGCCGCCGAACGGTATCTGTGCAAGGCGGCGAAGCTCCCGCTGTTCTGGCAGTTCATAGGGTTCGGGGACCCGGACAGCAAGCAGTTCGCATTCCTGCGCAGACTCGACGAGTTGGCCGTGCCGCAGAAGCGGGTGGTCGACAACGCCGGTTTCTTCCATGCCGGTTCGGATCCACGGAAGGTGTCCGACGAGGAGCTGTACGACCGACTGGTGGGCGAGTTCCCGCAGTGGCTGGCGGCGGCACGAGAGCGGGGGATCGTGCGATGACCGTACGACCGCTGCCCGCCGCCGAGCGGGTCGCCGTGCCCTGGAAGAACGGCGGCGGCGTCACGCGCGAGATCGCCGCCTGGCCCGAGGGCGCGGACATGGCCGGATTCGTGTGGCGTGTGAGCCTGGCCGAGGTCGCTGCGGGCGGGCCGTTCTCGGCGTTCGCCGAGGTGGACCGGATCCTCACCATGGTCGAGGGCGAGGGGATGGACCTGACCGTCGGCGGCGAGGCGCGACGGGTCGACACCCGGTTCGTTCCCCAGGGCTTCCCCGGCGACCTGCCGACCGACTGCCGGCTGCTCGGCGGCCCGGTGGTCAACCTCAACGTCATGTGGCGCAGGGGCGGCGAGGTGGCCCCGAGCGTCACGGTCGCGCAGTCGCGGCGGCCCATCGCCGTCCCGGCGGGCCCGGCCGTGCTGGTCGTCGCCCTCGACGGGACCGCCGAGGTGGCCGGACACACCATCGGGCGGTACGACGCCGTGCTGCTGACCGACGAGGACGCCGTCCTGCACGCGACGGGCCGTACCGCCGTCATCGCTCTCACGCCACGGGACTGACCGCCGGGACCTTCCTACGCGGCATCCGGATCCTCCTGGATGGCTCGGCGAACTCGACGAGAGGGCCGGGGAGTTGACCGAGGCGCGGGCGTCGCTCGTCTCGCCGATCGGCTCGTGACGCACCGTTGGCTTCGGGGAGGTGTCATGCCACCCTGGGGGGCCGAGGGGAGCGGTGTATGGGCGCGCGAGAGATCAACTCCAGTCGGGACGAGGGGACTTCGGGTGGCGGGACTTCCCCGGGAGGGGCGGCGGGTGCCGGGACTTCACCCGGAGAGACGGCGCGTGCCGGGACTTCGTCCGCAGGGGCGGCGGGTGCCGGGGCTTCCCTGGGAGGGGCGGCGGGTGCCGGGGCTTCACCTGGAGAGACGGCGCGTGCCGGGACTTCGTCCGCGGGGACGGTGGGTGCCGGGGCTTCGTCCGGTGTCGATGCCTCCGGTTCCCGGCGGCGGGGGGAGACCGGCAAGGGGGAGCGGCTCGCGGACTGGGCCGACGGGCGGCTGGGCCTCTATGCGCTGGCCAAGGCCAATATGCGCAAGGTCTTTCCGGACCACTGGTCGTTCATGCTCGGCGAGGTCTGTCTCTACAGCTTCCTCATCCTGATCCTCACCGGCGTCTACCTCACCCTCTTCTTCGAGCCGAGCGGCGTGGAGGTCGTCTACCACGGCTCGTACAAGCCGCTGAACGGCATCATCATGACGCGGGCGTACGAGTCCACGCTCCACATCAGCTTCGATGTGCGCGGCGGTCTGCTGATCCGGCAGATCCACCACTGGGCGGCGCTCGTCTTCCTCGCCGGGATGCTCGTGCACATGATGCGGGTCTTCTTCACCGGCGCGTTCCGCAAACCGCGCGAAGTCAACTGGCTGTTCGGCTGGACCCTGCTGATGCTCGGCCTCATCACCGGGCTGACCGGCTACTCGCTCCCCGACGACCTGCTCTCCGGCACCGGCGTCCGCTTCGCCCAGGGCGCCATCCTGTCGGTCCCGATCGTGGGGACGTACCTCTCCTTCTTCCTCTTCGGAGGGGAGTTCCCCGGGCACGACATCATTCCGCGCTTCTTCCCGATCCACGTGCTGCTGCTGCCCGGGATCATGCTGGGCCTGGTGGTCGCCCACCTGATCCTGGTCTTCTACCACAAGCACACGCAGTATCCGGGGCCCGGACGCGACCAGAAGTCGGTCGTCGGCATGCCGTTCATGCCGGTCTACATGGCCAAGGCCGGCGGCTTCTTCTTCCTCGTCTTCGGGGTGCTGTCGATCATGGGCGCCATCGCGACGATCAACCCCGTGTGGGCCTTCGGGCCCTACCGCCCGGACCTGGTGACGACCGGTGCCCAACCCGACTGGTATCTCGGCTTCTCCGAAGGGCTGATCCGGGTGATGCCGGGATGGGAGATCAACGCCTGGGGCCACACCCTCCAGCTGGGCGTCTTCATCCCCTTCTCCCTCTTCCCGCTCATCATGACCGCCATCGCCGTCTATCCGTTCATCGAGGCGTGGATCACCGGGGACAAGCGCGAGCACCACATCCTGGACCGGCCGCGCAACGTGCCGACGCGCACCGGCCTCGGTGTCGCCTGGCTGACGCTGTACGCCGTGCTGCTGGTCGGCGGGGGCAACGACCTGTGGGCCACCCACTTCCATCTCTCGATCAACGCGATCACCTGGTTCGTCCGGGTCGCCTTCTTCGTCGCGCCCGCGCTCGCCTACGTCGTCACGAAGCGGATCTGCCTGGGCCTGCAGCGCCGCGACCGCGACAAGGTGCTGCACGGGCGCGAGTCCGGCCTCATCAAACGGCTCCCGCACGGCGAGTACGTCGAGGTCCACGAACCGCTCACGCAGGCACAGCGGTTCACCCTCACCCAGCACGAGCAGGCGCCGCCGTACGAGGTGGGGCCGCTCGTCGACGCGAACGGCGTGGTCCGCCGGGTGGGCCCCTCACGCCGGCTGCGCGCCCGGCTGGCGCGCGCCCTGTACGGACCCGGCACGCAGATCCCGAAGCCCACGGTCGAGGAGTACCGGGAGCTCACGAGCGGGGACCACCACCACTGAGGACCGCGGCCCGGCACTGGGCGGGCGTGCCCCACGCCGTCCGCAGGGCGCGGGCCTTGGTCAGCCACAGGGACAGGTCGTACTCCGCCGTGTAGCCGATCGCGCCGTGCAACTGGAGCGCCGTACGGGCCGTGGCGTACGCCGCCTCACAGGCCGTGACCTTGGCGGCGGCCACGTCCGCCGGTGTCATCGACAGAGCGGCGCCGAACAGCAGCGGCCGCGCGAACTCCAGGCCGATCAGCGCGTCGGCGAGCCGATGCTTGACGGCCTGGAACGAGCCGACCGGCACCCCGAACTGGCTGCGCCGCTTGACGTGGTCGACGGTCCGGTCGAGGAGGGCCAGCCCCACCCCGAGGGCTTGAGCGGCGGTGGCGAGCCGGGCCCAGGCGAGGGCGTGGGCGGCGGCGCGGGTGACGCGGGGGCCGGTGGCGAGGATCTCACCGCCCGGCAGGGGGCGGGTGAGACGGCGGGCGGGGTCGAGGGAGGGGCGGGGGGTGAGCGGCGGCGCGGTGCGGCTGGGGCGGGGGGTGAGCGGCGGCGCGGTGCGGGGCGGGCCGGGGACAGGCGGAGGCCCAGCGTGACCGGATGCTCCCACGCCCGTTCTGCCGCTGCCGCTGCCGCTGCCGCTGCCGCTGCCGCTGCCGCTGCCGCTGCCGCTGCCGCTGCCGCTGCCGCTGCCGCTGCCGCTGCCGCTGCCACCTGGTGGTGGGGTGGTCGGTGTGGTCGGTGTGGGTGTGTGTGCCGGCGTGCGCGTCAGGGTGAGTTCCGCCGTCTCGGCGGTGATCCCCCGTACCGTCAGGTGGACGTCCGCCGCGCCCCCGTCGAGCACGTACGGCCCCCCGCCCGGCAGGGCCACCGTCGCGATCGCCTCGCCCGAGACGAGCATGGGCAGGAGCCGCTTGGCGGGGCCCGACTCGTCGAGCCCGGAGAGCAGCGCGGCCGCCGCGACCGACTCCACCAGCGGTCCCGGCACGCCGTGGCGGCCCAACTCGACGAAAGCGATGGCGAGTTCGACGGGCAGGGCGCCCGCCCCCTCGTACGCCTCCGGTATCGCCAGCGCGAAGACGCCGGCGTCGGCCAGGCGGGACCACAGGGCACGGCCCGGGGTGTGGTCGTCCTCGGCCCAGGCGCGGATGACCGAGGGGGTGTGCGCGGAGGTCAGCATCGCGTCCAGGGAGGCGGCGAAGGCGCGCTGCTCGGTGTCGAGGAGGAAGCGCATCAGCGGCGTCCCTTCGGCAGGCCGAGCAGCCGCTCGGCGATGATGTCCCGCTGGATCTCGTTGGTGCCCGCGTAGATGGGCCCGGCGAGCGAGAAGACGTATCCCTCGGCCCAGTCCGTGTCCGCCGACTCGCCCGCCGGGCCCAGGAGATCGAGCGCGGTCTCGTGCACCGCGATGTCGTACTCGGACCAGAAGACCTTGTTCAGGCTGGACTCCGGGCCGATGCTCTCGCCGTCGAGGAAGCGGGAGGCGTTGGCGTAGGTGAAGAGCTGGTAGGCGCGGGCGCCGATCACCGCGTCGGCCACCCGGTCGCGCAGAGCGGTGTCCGAGGGGTCGGCGTGGGCGCGCCAGAGGTCCACCAGCCGGTCGGCGGCGGCGAGGAAGCGGCCCGGCGAGCGCAGCGTCAGCCCGCGTTCGTTGCCCGCCGTCGACATGGCGACCCGCCAGCCCCCGCCCGGCTCGCCGATCACGTCCTCGTCCGGGACGAACACCTCGTCCAGGAAGAGTTCGGCGAAGGCCGGTTTGCCGTCCAGGCGGCCGATCGGGCGGACCGTCACCCCCGGCGCGCGCAGGTCGAACATCAGGTAGGTCAGGCCCTGATGGGGTTTCGGTGTGTCCGGCTCGCTGCGGAACAGGCCGAACGCGCGGTCGGCGAACGCGGCCCGCGACGACCAGGTCTTCTGCCCGCTCAGCAGCCAGCCGCCGTCCGTGCGCACCGCGCGGGACGTCAGTGACGCCAGGTCGGAGCCCGCCTCCGGCTCGGACCAGGCCTGCGCCCAGATCACTTCGCCCGAGGCCATCGACGGCAGCACGCGCGCGCGTTGCTCCGGTGTTCCGTGGTCGAAGAGTGTCGGCGCGAGCAGGTTGATGCCGTTCTGGCCGACTCGGCCCGGGGCGCCTGCCGCGTAGTACTCCTCCTCGAAGACCAGCCACCGCACGATGTCCGCGTCCCGGCCGCCGTACGCCACCGGCCACGACACCACCGACCAGCGGTCCGCGGACAGTTCGGCCTCCCACGCGCGGTGCGCGGCGAAGCCCTCCTCGGTCTCCAGGGAGGGGAGGGGCGCCGGTGGCACATGGGCGGCGAGCCAGGCGCGCGCCTCGGCACGGAAGGTCCGCTCCTGCGGCGTGAAGTCAAGATCCATCAGCGACGATCCTTCCCTAACAAGTGTTTGGTAGGTTAGCGTGGAGCCATGACAGACGTCGAGGGTCCGGAGTACGTACCCGGGCACGGGCTGCTGGAAGGGCGCACCGCAGTCGTCACCGCCGCCGCGGGTGCCGGGATCGGCGGAGCCACGGCCCGTCGCTTCCTGGAGGAGGGCGCGCGCGTGCTGATCAGCGACGCGCACGCGCGGCGGCTGAAGGAGCACGAGGCGGCGCTGGCCGACGAGTTCGGGGCCGAGCGCGTCGCGGCGCGGCCCTGCGACGTCACCGACGAGGCACAGGTGACGGCGCTCTTCGACGCCGCGACACGGACGCACGGCCGACTCGACATCGTGGTCAACAACGCCGGACTCGGCGGTACCGCCGACCTCGTCGACATGACCGACGAGCAGTGGTCCAAGGTCCTGGACATCACGTTGAACGGCACCTTCCGGTGCACCCGGGCCGCTCTGCGCAGACTCAAGGAGCAGGCCCGCGGGGGAGTCCTCGTCAACAACGCCTCCGTGATCGGCTGGCGCGCCCAGGTCGGCCAGGCCCACTACGCCGCCGCGAAGGCCGGTGTCATGGCGCTCACCCGGTGCGCCGCGATCGAGGCCGCCGCGTACGGGGTGCGGGTCAACGCCGTCTCGCCCAGCCTCGCCATGCACCCGCACCTCGCCAAGGTCACCACGCCCGAGCTCCTGGAGGAGCTGACCGCCCGCGAGGCCTACGGGAGGTACGCCGAGCCGTGGGAGGTCGCCAACGTGATCGTGTTCCTGGCATCCGGCTACTCCTCGTACATGACGGGCGAGGTCGTCTCCGTCAGCAGCCAGCATGCGTAGGGGCGGGGTGGTGACCGGCGTGTGCGGTGACCGGGCGGCGGCCGGTGGGGTTCGCGGCCTGGCGGTGTGCGGCGTGCGTCGGGGCTTGGCGGTGGCCGGCGCGCGGGGCGGACGGGCGGTGGGCGGTGTGCGGGGCTGCCTGGCAGTGGCCGGCGCGCGAGGGGGGCCGGGGGCGCCCGGCATGCGGGGCCCGGAGGGCCGCGGGACCACAATGGACCCGTGCCTACCAAGAAGAAGCCCCAGGTGACCGCCTCCCCGGAGCGGCGCCGTGAACTGCTCGGCACCGCCGCCGAGGTCTTCGCCGAGCAGGGCTACAACGCCACCACCGTACGCAAGATCGCGGACGAGGCCGGGATGCTCGCGGGCAGCCTCTACTACCACTTCGACTCCAAGGAATCGATGCTGGAGGAGATCCTGCGGACCTTCCTCGACGAGCTGTGGGACGGCTACGACGCCGTCCTCGGCGCCGAGCTCGGTCCCCGGGAGACCCTGGAGGCCCTGGTCACCGAGTCCTTCCGGGAGATCGACCGGCACCGCGCCGCCGTCGCGATCTACCAGAAGGAGTCCAAGCACCTCGCGGCCCAGCAGCGCTTCGCGTTCCTCGCCGAGTCGCAGCGCAACTTCGAGAAGGCGTGGCTGAGCACGCTGGAGCGCGGGGTCGCCGCCGAGGTCTTCCGGGCCGACCTCGACATCCGGCTCACCTACCGGTTCGTGCGCGACACGGTGTGGGTCGCCGCGTCCTGGTACCGGCCCGGCGGACAGCACAGCCCGGAGGAGATCGCCCGCCAGTACCTGTCGATGGTCCTCGACGGGATCTCCGTACGCGAACAGCCCATGTCCGCGACAGCCCATGTGCGATAGCCCATGTCTGTGAGGGAGTTGTCATGGCCGAGGCCTACATCGTCGAAGCGGTCCGCACGCCCGTAGGGCGGCGCCGGGGAGGGCTGAGCGGGGTCCACCCCGCCGACCTCGGCGCGCATGTACTGAAGGCACTGGTCGAGCGGTCCGGGGTGGACCCGGCCGCCGTCGAGGACGTGGTCTTCGGCTGTCTGGACACGGTGGGGCCGCAGGCCGGGGACATCGCCCGCACCTGCTGGCTGGCGGCCGGGCTCCCCGAGGAAGTGCCCGGCGTCACCGTCGACCGGCAGTGCGGATCCTCCCAGCAGGCCGTGCACTTCGCCGCCCAGGCGGTCCTGTCCGGCACCCAGGACCTGGTGGTCGCCGGCGGAGTCCAGAACATGTCGCAGATACCCATCGCCTTCGCCTCCCGCCAGGCGGCGGAGCCCCTCGGGCTGACGGCCGGCCCCTTCGCGGGCAGCGAAGGCTGGCGGGCGCGCTACGGCGACCGGCCCGTCAACCAGTTCCACGGCGCCGAGCTGATCGCGGCCAAGTGGAGCATCACCCGCCGCGACCAGGAGGAGTTCGCGCTCCGCTCCCACCAGCGGGCGGTCCGCGCCCTCGACGAGGGCCGCTTCGCGCGCGAGACCGTCGCCTACGGGGAGGTCACGGCCGACGAGGGGCCGCGCCGGGACACCTCCCTGGCGAAGATGGCGGGCCTGAAGCCGGTGCTCGACGGTGGCACCATCACCGCGGCCTGCTCCTCGCAGGTCTCCGACGGCGCCGCCGCGATGCTGCTTGCCTCCGAGCGGGCGGTACGGGAGCACGGGCTGAGGCCGCGGGCGCGCGTCCACCATCTCTCCGTACGCGGCGAGGACCCCATCCGGATGCTGTCCGCGCCCATTCCGGCCACCGCGCACGCCCTGAAGAAGACCGGCATGTCCATCGGCGACATCGACCTCGTCGAGATCAACGAGGCCTTCGCGCCGGTCGTCCTCGCCTGGCTCAAGGAGACCGGCGCCGACCCGGAGAAGGTCAACGTCAACGGCGGCGCGATCGCGCTGGGGCATCCGCTCGGCGCCACGGGTGTGAAGCTGATGACGACGCTGTTGCATGAGCTGGAGCGCACCGGTGGGCGATTCGGCCTCCAGACCATGTGCGAGGGCGGCGGCCAGGCGAACGTGACGATCATCGAGCGGCTCTGAGGAGGCCGGGGGAGGGTGAGTTCCTTCGCCCCCGCCGCCCCTGGCCTCGCCCGTACCTGGGGCTCCGCCCCAGACCCCGTTCGCGCAGTTCCCCGCGTCCCTTGTCAGGGGCGCGGGGAACTGCGCGGTCTTTCAGCGGGGCTGGGCAGGGGCGGCGGGGCGAACGCATCGGGCGACGGCAGGGCCCCCAGCGTCTCGTCGGCCTCCGCCATCACGCGGTCGATCAGCTCCGCGCACGACGGCAGATCTTCGATCACACCCGCCACCTGCCCCGACGCCATCACCCCCAGGTCCGTGCGCCCGTCCACCATCGAGGACTTGAGGAGCATCGGCGTGTTGGCGGCGAGCAGGACCTGGCTCCAGGAGAGGTCCTTGCCGTGCTTCATCGCCAGACCGTCGCGGACCATCTGTGGCCAGGTGAGGCCGGATATCTTCCGGAAACCGGCCGCTTGGCGCACGGCCCGCACGAGGGCCTTCGTCCGGCCGGACTTCTCGAGCGAGTCGACGAGTTCGCTGCGCAGCATGCGGTGCGGGAGTCCGTCGACGGCGGTCGTCACCGTGACGTCCTTGACCGTCGCCGCCAGGTACTTGGCCTTCACCGCGTCCGGGACGGTGGAGTCGGAGGTCAGCAGGAAGCGTGTCCCCATGGCGATGCCCGCCGCCCCATAAGCCAGCGCCGCCACCAGCCCCCGCCCGTCGTGGAAACCCCCCGCCGCCACCACCGGGATGTCCACCGCGTCCACCACCTGCGGCAGCAGCACCGTCGTCGCCACCTCGCCGGTGTGGCCGCCGCCCTCACCGCCCTGCACGATCACCGCGTCCGCGCCCCAGGCGGCCACCTTCTCGGCGTGCCGCCGCGCCCCGACGGACGGGACGACGACCACGCCCGCCTCCTTCAACTCGGCGATCAGCTCGCGCGAGGGGGCGAGCGCGAACGACGCGACGCGCACCCCCTCGTCGATGATGATCCGCACCCGGTCGCCCGCGTCCCCGGCGTCCGCGCGCAGATTTACGCCGAACGGCTCGTCCGTACGGGACTTGACCTCCCGTACGGCGTCCCGCAGCTGGTCGAGCGTCATCGTCGCGGAGGCCAGGATGCCCAGCGCGCCCGCGTTCGCCGCGGCGGAGACCAGGCGCGGGCCCGCGACCCAGCCCATACCGGTCTGCACGACGGGGTGACGGACTCCGACGAGCCGGGTCAGCGCGGTCTCCACCAGCGCCCCGCCTCGCCGGCGCCGGGGGCCTCGCGATCCAGGCCGCCCCTGCCGACGCCCACTCCGGGGGCCTCGCGCTTTCGGCCGCCCGTGCCGACGCCACTTTCGGGGACCTCGCGCTCTCGTATGCCCTTCGGGTCGACGACCTCGCGTATCAACCGCAACTCGCCCGGGGTCGGTGCGCGGGTGTACGGCACCTCGTCCGGGACGGTCAGCTCGAAGCCCGTCGCCGCCCTCACCTGGTCGAGCGTGACGCCCGGGTGCATGGAGGCGAGGCGCATCGCGTGGTCGGGGGTGGCGAAGTCGAGGACGGCGAGGTCGGTCACCACGCGGGGGATGCGGTGGAAGCGGGTGGCGCTCGGCCCCGCCGCGGCGGCGCGGTCGTAACCCACTCCGCACACCATGTCGACGTGCTCGACGAACACGCGCGGGGAGTGCTTCGGGATCCAGTAACTGGTGGGGTTGTTGAGGGTGTTGACCGGTGCTCCGCGTACGCCCAGCAGCTGGCGTGTGGGTCTGGCCCAGTCGCCGATGCAGGAGATGTTCTGGTTGCCGAAGCGGTCGATCTGGCTCGCGCCCATCATCACGTGCCGCCGCCCGCCGGTGACCATGGCCAGATGCCGGCGGTACGGCAGCCAGCCCTCGGGTGTGCCGTCGAGGCCGACGAGCATCGCCTCGCCGTCGGTCAGCAGCAGGTCGGGCGAGAAGGTGCGCTTGGCGAGGCGGGCGCCTATGGACGGGATCACGCCCATCGGACTGGCGAGCACCTCGCCGTTGTCCCGCCAGGCCTCGGCGCAGGCGATCACGCAGTACTCGGCACGGGTGACCGAGGTGGTGGGGCTCATCGCTGCTCCTTGTGCCAGGCCCGCACGGCGGACTGATAGGTCTGCTCGTCACCGCCGAGGAAGCGCTCGGCGAACTCGGCGTACGGCGTGGTCGCGTACAGCTTCTGGAAGGCCTCGTCGCGCCCGTAGTCGGGGACGCACGACGTGAAGTGCGCGCCGTTCGGCGTCTCGGCGACGCCCGTCACGCTCGACCGATTGAGCAGCAGCGTCTGCGGCGCGGCCTCCTTGGTCAGCTCCGCCGTGTCCACGATCCGCTCGCAGGAGACGTACGCCGTGTCCGCCGCCTCGCAGAACAGGTCGTCGAAGTACGGGTCCGGGCCGAGGTACTGGCCGTTGCCCGAGCGGTCCGCGCGGTTCATGTGGACCAGGGCCGCGTCCAGGCGCAGGGCGGGCATGGCGACGAACTCCTCCCGTATTCCTGGGGAGTCCTCCTTCCGTAACCCCGAGGAGTCCTCCTTCCCTGTTCCCGAGGAGCCGGAGCCCTCCTTCCCCTTCCCCGTCCCCGGCGACGCGTCGGCATACGGCGAAGTGACCGTACGCAGGCCGGGGTTGACCCGCATCACGTCCGAGCCGATGCCCGCCCGCACCGGCAGGAACGGCAGCCGGTTCGCGGCGGCGTGCAACCCCCACATGAACATCGCCTCGTCAACGTCCATCAGCTCGAAGGCACCGCTCTCGCGCGCCGCGCGGTAGTGCGGTTCGAGCGGGATCGAGTCGAGGGTGGCGAAGGCGGTGACGAGCTTGCGGATCCGTCCGGCGGCGGCCAGCAGGCCCACGTCCGGGCCGCCGTACGACACCACGGTGAGATCGGTGATCTCGGTGCGGAGCAGTGCTCTCACCAGGGCCATCGGCTTGCGGCGCGAGCCCCAGCCGCCGATGCCGAGGGTCATCCCGCTCTCCAGACGGGCGACGGCTTCCTCGGCCGACATGTTCTTGTCGCTCACTGCGCGGCCTCCTTTCCGAAGGTGTCGCGGACGCGGTCGGCCACCCCGCTGAGGTTCGCCTCGAAGGTGAAGCCCTGCTCGAAGCGGTAGCTGCGGCGCACGTCAACCGGGTCGATTCCGTTGATGGCGGCCTTCGCGAGGCGGAGGAGGTGGCCGTCCTTGGCGGCTATCTCGCGGGCCAACTCCAGGGCCGCCGCGTGCAGTTCCTCGCGCGGTACGACCTTCCACACCGAGCCGTGCGCGTGCAGCTCGGCGGCGGTCGCCGTGCGCGCGGTGTAGTAAAGGACGCGCATCAGGTGCTGGGGGACCAGCCGGGCCAGATGCGTGGCCGCGCCGAGTGCGCCCCGGTCCAGCTCGGGCAGCCCGAAGGTCGCGTCCTCGCTCGCCACGATCGCGTCCGCGTTCCCCACGAGCCCGATTCCGCCGCCCAGGCAGAAGCCCTGCACCGCCGCGACGACGGGCACCTCGCACTCGTACACCGCGGCGAAGGCCTCGAAGCAGCCGCGGTTGGCGCCTATGAGCGCGCGATGCCCGTCCGTCTCACGAAGCCCCTCCCTCTCGCGCTGTATCTCCTTGATGTCCACGCCCGCGTTGAAACCGCGCCCCTCCGCCGTCAGCACGACACAGCGGATCTCGGGGTCGCGGCCCGCCGCGCGGACGGTGTCGGCCAGGTCGAACCAGCCCCGCACCGGCAGTGCGTTCACCGGTGGGAAGTCGACCGTGATGACGGAAATCCCCTTTTCCGGGGACGAGGTGGAGACACCCATGGGCGCATCAGCTACCTTTCCACCAAACGTTTGTTAGGCACATCTCGAAGCTAGCAGCGAACGCATCCGCGCGGGAGGCCCTGTGGAAAACGCGGACACCATGGATCTCGGCGGCAGGACCGTCGTCGTCACGGGCGGCACCCGTGGGGTCGGGGCCGGGATCACGCGGGCGTTCACGCGAGCGGGCGCACACGTCGTCGTCTGTGCGCGCCGGCCGCCCGAAGTTCCCCTGCAGGACGCCGACTTCGTCTCCGTCGACTTGCGTGACCCCACCGCCGTGCACGCCTTCTTCGAGGCGCTGCCCCGGCTCGACGTCCTGGTCAACAACGCGGGCGGCGCGCCCTACCGTCCGCTGGCACGGTCGTCCCCCGAGCGGCACGCACGTGTCATCGAGCTCAACCTCACCGCGCCGCTGACCGCCTCGATCGCCGCGTACGAGCACCTCAAGCGGGCCAAGGGGTCGGTCGTGATGATCGGCAGCGTGAGCGGGACGCGGCCCTCGCCCGGCTCGGCGGCCTACGGGGCGGCCAAGGCGGGCCTGGAGAACCTGGCCCGTTCGATGGCGGTCGAATGGGCCCCCGACATCCGGGTCAACACCCTCGTCGTCGGCATGGTCCGCACCGAGCTGGCGCATCTGCACTACGGCGGCGAGGACGGCGTCGCCGCCGTGGCGCGGACCGTCCCGCTGGGCCGCCTCGCCCAGCCGTCCGACATCGGTGAGGCAGCGGTCTTCCTCGCTTCGGACGCCGCCGCGTACATCAGCGGAGCCTCGCTGCTCGTCCACGGAGGCGGGGAGCGGCCCGCCTTCCTCGATGCCGCGACGGCCAACAAGGACCACAAGGACCAAGAGGACCGAGAGGGAGGCATGGGATGAGCGCAGGGTTGCTGTGCGAGGGACGGGTCGTGATCGTCACGGGCGCGGGCCGTGGGCTCGGCCGGGCGCACGCGCTGGCGTACGCCGCCGAGGGCGCGCGGGTGGTCGTGAACGACCTCGGCGTCGGTCTCGACGGCACGCCGGAGGAGGGAGGCCCGGCCCGGCGGGTGGCCGAGGAGATCCGCGCGGCGGGCGGCGAAGCGGTGGCCCACGGCGGCGACATCGCGACGACCGAGGGCGCCGCGTCGCTCGTACGCACCGCCCTGGCGACGTACGGCCGCCTCGACACTCTCGTCAACAACGCCGGATTCCTGCGCGACCGGATGCTGGTCAACCTCGACGAGGACGACTGGGACGCGGTGCTGCGCGTCCATCTGAAGGGGCACTTCCTGCCGCTCAAGCACGCGGCGGCGTACTGGCGGGCCGAGGCGAAGACGGGGCGGACGCCCGTCGCCCGGGTCGTCAACACCAGTAGCGGAGCGGGGCTGTTGGGGTCGGTCGGGCAGGGGAACTACAGCGCGGCCAAGGCCGGGATCGTCGGCCTGACGCTGGTCGCCGCCGCCGAGCTCGGACGGTACGGCGTCGGGGTCAACGCGGTCGCCCCCGCGGCCCGCACCCGGATGACCGAGCGGACCTTCGCTGACACCATGGCGGCACCCGACGGCGGCTTCGACGCGATGGCCCCCGAGAACGTGTCACCGCTGGTGGTGTGGCTGGGGTCGGCCGCGAGCGCCGGCGTCACCGGCCGCGTCTTCGAGGCCGAGGGCGGCCGCATCACCGTCATGGAAGGCTGGCGTCCGGGCCCGACCGCGGACAAGGGGGCGCGCTGGACACCGACGGAGGCGGGCGAGGCGACCGCGAAACTCCTGGCGGAGGCAGAGGCTCCGGCGGCGGCCTACGGAACGTAGCCACACGCCTCAAGGGCGCGGCGAACTGCGCGACCTTCGAGGAGCGCTGCGAACTGCGCGATCTTCCAGGGGCGCGGGGAACTGCGCGGTCTTTTAGCGGGGGTCTGGGGGCGCAGCCCCCAGGTACGGGAAGGGTAGGGGCGGCGGGGGCGAAAACGTCCTGACCACCCCGCCGCTCAGCGAGCCGTACCCAGGGCCGCCTCCAGCAGCCCGGCTATCTCGGCGTGGCCGGTCTGCTGATCGTCCCCGGCGAAGGGCCGCCCCTCGGCGTCGAGGAGCAGGACCTCGACGGTGATGCCGCCGGCCCCGTCGGCCCCGTCGGCCCCGTCGGTCCCGTCGGCGCCGTCGTCCGCCGGGTAGCGGCGGGTGGAGGAGGGGTGGCCGGCCCCATGGGCCCGGGCCAGGGAGGCACGGAGCTCGGCCTCCACGTCGAGGGCCAGCCAGCGCCGCGCCTCCGCGAGAGCCTCGGGCTTCGCCCCGGCCCCGTACGCGAGGAGCGCCCGTACGCAGCCCGGCGAGCCCCGGCGCGCGGCCGCCACCAGCGGGGGCTCGCCGGTCGGTCCGGGGCGGTCCGGGTCCGCGCCGGCGGCGAGGAGGGCCTCCGTCACCTGAGTGTGCCCCCGCCGCAACGCCCAGGTCAGGGCCGTGAAGCCGAACTCCTCCACGATGTCGGGCCCGGCCCCGGCCGCGAGCAGGGCGCGCACCACCGCCGTATGACCGCCGCAGACCGCCCCGCACAGCGGGGCATCCGTGCCCTGGCTGAGCCGGTCGGGCGCGGCCCCGGTCGCCAGCAGCAGCCGTACGATGCCGGGCTGGTCGCTCACCGCCGCCAGATACAGCGCGGTCTGGCCGTCCGCGTCCACCGACTCCGGACTCGCGCCGGAGCGCAGCAGCCGTACGACCGCGTCCTCGTCACCTTCGTACACGGCGGTGAGGAGACGCGTGGCGTGGTCGTTCGGGCTCATCCTTCGACCCTCGCTCGCGAAGTGCGCGTGAGGCAAAGTCTTTTGGGGTGTTCTGTCTCACCTCTTACGCCGTGCCACGCACACCTGGTCTCTCAGGTGTCGCACTCCAGCACCGTCCGGCAGAGCGCGCAGCGTGCCCGTACCCGGCCGCGCACCGGCACCCTGATCCGCTGGTGGCAGGTCGGGCAGGGGAAGGAGACGCGCAGCGGGCCGCGGCTGTCGGGGGTGAAGGCGTACGGGACGCCGGGGGGCGGGGCGGGGGAGTGGTGGTCCTGGGCGTGGCGGCGGTCCTTCGCGTAGCGGCGGCGGCCCGCCCAGCCGGCCGCGGTCAGCGGGGGCTGCTGCTCGTCGCGGCGGGCCTGCGCCATGCCCTTGGCGTACGCGGTGTACGCCTGCGGGCTGGTGAACCAGATGGAGGGGTCCTCGCCGAAGACGAGGGCGCGCTTGGCGAGGACGTACCCGAACTCCTCAGGTGTGAGGTAGCCGAGCTTCTGTGAGGACGCCCCGTCCTCGCGGAAGGCGTCGAGGAGCAGCCAGCCCGCGCCGAGGTACGTCGCCGCCGTGTCCGTGAGGATCTCGGTGTCGCGGGTGCCGGGGAAGGAGAGGTCGAGGCGGTGCAGATAGACGTGCATCACCTCGTGGGCGAGGGCGGCGCCGATGTCCCGGCGGTGGGTGCGGAAGCGGTCGTTGAGTTCGATGAAGTACTCGGGGCCCGCGGCGAGTTCGACGTTCGCGGCGTGGGTCATCTCGCGGAAGCCGACGATCATCCGGGCGTCCGGCAGCCGGTAGTGCCGCACCATCTCGCGGGCCACGCGCTGCGCGCCCAGATGCAGGTCGTCGGTGTCGGCGAAGGCCACGTCGGCGGGGGCCACGCTGGTCGCGAAGGTGTGGATGGTGTCGTACGAGAGCCGCTTGTAGAGCGCGGTGATCGAGGCCCGCACCGTGTTCAGATGCGGGTAGCCGTGCTCGACGGGTCCGCCGTTCGCCACGTCCGCACCCCCTGAAGACGCCAGCTCTGAATTCCACTCTAAGCGGGGTTTCTCCCGGCCGCGGGAGGTGCGCGGGCGCGCCGGGCCCCCTCTGGCCGGAATGTGGCCCTTGCCCGGAGTGCGTGTCGGTCCCCATAATCCGCTCCAGCTTGGCATGGGCATGTCAGTAAGCGTCTCTCCCCGTCCCCTGCCTCGCGTTCAACCCCCCACGAAAGGAAGCGCGTTGAAGTCTCTCAAGAAGTTCGGCGTGATCAGAAGACTGCTCGCTGTCAGTGCGGTCGCGCTCGCCGCGATCTCTCTCCAGCCGCTGTCCGCGCAGGCCGCGCCCGCGCCCGTCGTCGGCGGGACCCGGGCCGCGCAGGGCGAGTTCCCGTTCATGGTGCGGCTGTCCATGGGCTGCGGCGGCGCCCTCTACGCCAAGAACATCGTCCTGACCGCCGCGCACTGTGTGAACGGCTCGGGCACCAACACCTCCATCACCGCCACCGCCGGCGTGGTCGACCTGCAGAGCAGCAGTGCGATCAAGGTCAAGTCGACGAAGGTGCTCCAGGCGCCCGGCTACAACGGCAAGGGCAAGGACTGGGCGCTCATCAAGCTCGCCGCACCGATCAACCAGCCCACCCTGAAGATCGCCACCACCACCGCGTACAACAACGGGAACTTCACCGTCGCCGGCTGGGGCGCCGCACGCGAGGGCGGCGCCCAGCAGCGCTACCTGCTCAAGGCCACCGTCCCCTTCGTCGACGACGCCACCTGTCAGCAGGCGTACGGCAGTGATCTCGTCCCCGGTGACGAGATCTGCGCCGGGTTCGTCGCGCAGGGCGGGGTCGACACCTGCCAGGGCGACTCCGGCGGCCCGATGTTCCGCAAGGACGACACGGGCGCCTACATCCAGGTCGGGATCGTCAGCTGGGGCCAGGGCTGCGCGGAGCCCGGCTACCCCGGCGTGTACAGCGAGGTCTCGACGTTCGCGGCCGACATAGCGCGGGCGGCGTCGGGGCTGTAGGCCGGCGCCCGTCGCACGCGTCCCGGTCTTTCGCGTGTGGGTGCGGGCGCCCGTCCCCCCGGTCGGGGGCGCCCCGCTGTGAGTGGCGCCCGGCGGAGTGTGCGTCGTGTGGTGGGGCGGCACCCGGCCCGAAATCCGTCACACAGTGCCCGTGTGCCCAGCGCGAAGTGGCACCGGCCCGGCCCATGAGCCGCCGGCTACTTCCACAAGGCGCCGGAGCCCCAGCTCCGTTAGTCCAACTGCTGTCCCTCCTTTGTCCATGGGCGCGTTCGCCTCGTCCGACGCATGGTGGCCCCATCGAACGCCGCCCCCAGGAGGAGTGCCTTGCAGCCCTCAGACACGTTCGCCCCCAGCCGCCGCGCCGTCGTCGTGGCGGGAGCCGCGGCCGGGATCGGCGCCGCCCTCGGTGCGCCCGGCACGGCCACGGCGGCTCCGGCCGAGGAAGCCGTCATCCGCTCCGCCGCCCTCGACGTCCGCGTCGCCACCGCCTTCCCCCGCATCGTCTCCTACACCGACCGCGCCACCGGCGCCGTCCTGTACGGCCAGGAGGACGAGGTCACCTCCGTCCTCGTCGACGGCATCGAGCGCACCCCGACGGTCACGGCCACGGCGGGCGACACCGCGGTCGCGTACCGTCTCGCCTTCGACGGCGGCACCACGATCGACGTCGAGATCGCGGTGACGGGTCATCAAGTGACCTGGCGTGTCATGGAGATCGCCGAAACCTCGGCTCTCCCCGTCGGCACCCTGCGTATCCCCGGCCTCGCACTCCTGTCCGTCCGCAGTGATCAACCGGGAGCTCACCTCCTCGCCGCCCGGATCCAGTTGGACAAGTCCAAGAGCGGCGACACGCTCGTCGTCCCGACGGCCGACAGCCCGGCCGACGCCGCCACCGGATGCGCGTACGCCGTCGTCGCACACCACGGGCTCGCGGGTGCCGTGGAGACCAACACGGTCTACGACAAGCCAGACAGCACCAGCTCGTGGGAGAACGGCAGGCTCTGGCGCCAGACCATCCGCAGGGACGTCAAGGACGCCAAGGACGCCAAGGACGGAGCGGATGGAGCGGATGGAGCGGGTGGAGCGGGTGGAGCTGGCGGAGCGGGCGGCTACGTCAAGGCGCAGCTCGCCCCCGGTCAGTGGACCCACCGCGCGGCGACCGCGACCGACACCGAGCCCCTCCCGTACGCCACGATCGTCGTCACCGGCGACCGCAACGGCGACGGCGTGATCGACTGGCAGGACGCGGCGATCGCCTTCCGCGACATCATGGTCACCCCGCTCGGCGCCGACGAGACGTATCTGCGCGTCGTCCCGCACATCCCCTTCAACTTCGCCTCGCAGGCCACCAATCCGTTCCTCGCCACCCTCGACAACGTCAAGCGGATCTCACTGGCGACCGACGGGCTGCGGCAGTTCACGCTCCTCAAGGGCTACCAGTCCGAGGGGCACGACTCCGCGCATCCCGACTACGCGGGCAACTACAACCAGCGCGCCGGCGGCCTCGACGACCTCAACACCCTGGTCCGCGAGGGCAAGAAGTGGAACAGCGACTTCGCCGTCCACGTGAACGCCACCGAGTCCTACCCCGTCGCGCACGCCTTCTCCGAGACCCTCGTCGACAAGACCGACGAGCAGTGGGACTGGCTGGACCAGTCGTACCGGATCGACCAGCGCCGTGACCTCGTCTCCGGCGACATCGTCCGCCGCTTCGCCGACCTGCGCCGCGACGCCGACCCGGCCCTCAACTCCCTCTACATCGATGTCTTCCGCGAGTCGGGCTGGACCTCCGACCGCCTGCAGCGCGCCCTGCGCGACCAGGGCTGGCACGTCACCTCCGAGTGGGGCCACGGCCTGGAGCGCTCGTCGCTGTGGTCGCACTGGGCGACCGAGACGGACTACGGCCCCGACACCTCCCGGGGCATCAACTCCCAGCTCATCCGCTTCATCCGCAACCATCAGAAGGACGTCTTCGCCGACAAGTGGCCCACCCTGCTCGGCATCGCCCGGATGGGCAACTTCGAGGGCTGGACCGGCAAGACCGACTGGAGCTACTTCTACGACCTGATCTGGGCGCACTCGCTGCCCGCCAAGTACCTCCAGGCGTACCCGGTCAGGACCTGGGGCGAGCACGAGATCACCTTCGACGGGTCCACGTCCGTCTCCGACGCGGACGGCACCCGCCGCATCACCACCGACGGACGGCTCGTCTACGACGGGGGCCGCTACCTCCTCCCCTGGGACCCGAAGAAGGCCACGAAGCTCTACCACTACAACCCCCGGGGCGGCAGCAGCACCTGGCGGCTCCCGCGCGCGTGGGAGGGCCTGTCCCGGGTCGCCCTGTACCGGCTCACCGACCAGGGCCGGGTGTTCGTCATGTACGTCCCCGTACGCGGCGGCAAGGTCACCCTCGACGCCGCGCCCAAGCAGCCGTACGTCCTCTACCGCACCCTCCCTCAGTCTCGGCTTCGCTCGACCGGCGGGACCCCCGCCTCCGACGCCGCCGACCCCGTCTGGGGGCAGGCCACTCCGCTCCACGACCCCGGCTTCAACTCCGGCTCCCTGAAGGGCTGGACGGTCACCGGCCCCGCCTCCGTCGAGCTCAGCCACCTCGGTGACTACGAGCTGGTGATCGCATCCGGCGGCGCCGCAGCCGTCTCCCAGCGGCTCGGCCGCCTCCAGCCCGGCTCGTACGCCGCCTCCGTCCAGGTCGAGGTCGGCGACAACGCGGACGACATCCGCAAGGCGTCCCTCCAGGTGCGTACCGCGGACGGTGTCACGGCCGTCAACTGGACACGGACGTCCACCGCGGGCAACCACGTCGCCGCCGACCGCAAGCACGGCACCCGCTTCCAGCGGATGTTCACGTACTTCACCGTGCCCGAGGGCGGCGGCCGGGTCGATCTCACGCTGCGCGCCGACGCCGGGCACGCGCGCGTGCGGTTCGACAACGTCCGGGTCGTGCCGGCGCGGCGCAGCGCCAGGCAGGGAACGCTCGTGTTCGAGGACTTCGAGAACGTCCCCCAGGGCTGGGGACCCTTCGTGAAGGGCGACGCGGGCGGTGCCACCGACCCGCGCACCCATATCGCGCAGCGGCACGCGCCGTTCACCCGGCGCGGCTGGAACGGCAAGGCGATCGACGACGTCGTCGACGGCTCCCAGTCCCTCAAGTCACGCGGTGAGAACGACGGCCTGGTCTACCGGACCGTGCCGCACACCGTCCGCTTCGAGCCCGGCCGCCGCTACCGCGTCACCTTCCGCCACGAGAACGAGAAGGCCGGCCAGTACGCCTGGATCACCGGCGTCGATCAAGGGGCGACGACCACGGAACTCTCCCGCACCGACCTTCCCGCGGCCACCGAACCGACCGAACTTGCCTATGAGTTCACCGCGCCGGGTGAGGGGGAGGCCTGGGTGGGGCTCCGCAAGACCGGCGACGACGGCACGGCGGAGTTCGCGCTGGACTCCTTCGAGGTGAGAGAGGTCTCCTGAGACCTGCGGCCCTGCTGGAGCTCCGGAGCTTCCTCAAGCTCCGGGGCCTCCTCAAGCTCCAGGGCCTCCTTGATTTCCGGGGCTTCCTGAAGCTCCAGGGTCTCGTCAAGCTCCGGAGCTTCCTGAAGCTCCAGTACCCACACCTCGTTGGCGCCCTCACGCAGGACGGGACCGGGGACGTACAGCGAACGCTGTGGGCCCACGGACCAGTAGCGTCCGAGGTTGAATCCGTTGATCCACACGAACCCCCTGGTCCAGCCGGGGAGTTCGAGGAGGGCGTCCCCGGCGCCGCGCACCTCGACGGTGCCGTGGTACAGGCCGGGGGCGCCGTCCTCCGGAAGCTCCCCGAAGGGAACACCCCCGACGCCGGTCCCGACGCCGGTCCCGACGCCGGTCCCGAGGCCGGTCCCGATGCCGGTTCCGCCGTCGGTCCCGGCATCGGCCAGCGCGTCCAGCCGCAACCCCCGCGCCCGCACCCCGTGCAGATACTGCCGCTCGTGCAGCACACCACCCGTGACGCCCTTCGCCTCGCCGGTGCGCGGCCCGTAGTTGACCCTCCCCAGGGACTCCACCCACAGCTCCACGCGCGCGTGCCCCGCGACAAGCTCCTTGAGCGTCGGCTCGTCCTCGGTGAGCACCCCGGCCCGCGCGCCGTCGACGTACACCACCGCCAGATCACGCAGCCCGCGCACGGTCAGCGGGTACGGCTGCCGGGGACCGGGCACGGTCACCTCGTACTTGACCAGCCCCTGGTCCACGTCAAGTTCCTCGAACGTGGGCGGCATAGGGTACTCGCCTCCGGGGCCGCCCAGTGTCTCCAGTACGGCGTCCAGGGAGGCCCATTCCCGAAGGGTGACCGGTGTGGCAGAGCCGAGTTGCGCAAGCGGCGGCGGTACGTCGGGCAGCGGCCCGTCCGCGTACGCGGCCAGGATCTCCCTGAAGCGCCAGAACTTCTCGGTGGGGCGGCCGAGTTCATCGATCGGCGCGTCGTAGTCGTACGAGGTGACGTCCGGCTCCAGCGGCCCGTCGTGCAGCGCGCCGCCGCCCCGGTTGGCACCCGCCCAGCCCGCGAAACTGGTGCCCCCGTGCGCCATGTAGAGGTTGACCGACGCCCCGCACTCCAGGATCTCCCGCAGCGCGTCCGCCGCGTCGCCGGGATCGCGTACGACGTGGCCGGCGCCCCAGTGGTCGAACCAGCCGCACCAGAACTCCATGCACATCAGCGGGCCCTCGGGCCGGTGCCGGCGCAGCGTCTCGAAGGCCACGCGCGCGTGGGAGCCGAAATTGGCGGTCGCCAGGACGCCCGGGACCGAGCCGCCGGTGAGCATGTTGTCCTCGGGTCCGTCCGAGGTGAACAGCGGCACGCTCACCCCCTCGGCGCGCAGCAGGTCGGCAAGGCGGCGCAGATACACCTGGTCGGAGCCGTAGCTGCCGTACTCGTTCTCGACCTGCACCATGAGCACCGGCCCGCCGCGGTCGATCTGCCGCGGCACGATCTCGCGCAGCAGCCGCCGGAACCAGCGCTCCACATGCCGCAGATACTCCTCGTCGCGGGTGCGGAGCGTTCCCGTCAGCCAGTGCGGCAGCCCGCCGTTGTCCCACTCCGCGCAGATGTACGGGCCCGGGCGCACGATCGCCCACAGCCCCGCCGCGCGGGCCGCCTCCAGGAAACGGCCCAGTTGCCCGACGTCCCGGAAGCCGCCGGGCCGCGGCTCGTGGAGATTCCACGGGACGTACGTCTCCACACAGTTCAGCCCCATCGCCCGCAGCATCCCGAGCCGGTGCGCCCACTGCTCCTCGTGCACCCGGAAGTAGTGCAGCGCGCCGGACAGCAGCCGCACCGGGCGTCCGTCCAGCAGAAAATCCGTGTCCCCCACCGTGAACTCGCTCATGGGCACACGATCACCCCTGGCGGTGGCCCGGTCCATGGACAAAGATCAGCGCTGATTGGACGCAAGAGCCGCGTGGACACGTGCGAAAGCACGTCAGGGACGCCGAGCGGGCGGGAGGAAAGCGGATGTACCACACCTGGATGCGCTATTTCACCCCCGGGCCCGCCCACCACCGGCTCGGCCTCGTCTGCCTCGGCGTCGGCCTCCAGCACGGCGAACTGCCCGTCGTCGGACCGCGCACCCTCGACCACCACGTCGCCGTCGTGATCAGTGCCGGCGGCGGCTGGTACCGCACCCCCGACGGACACCGCCACCCCGTCACCGCACCCGCCCTCATCTGGCTCACCCCCGACACACCCCACCACTACGGGCCCGACCCGAGCTGGGACGAGTGCTTCGTCGACTTCACCGGGCCCGCGACGGCCCCGTACACCGAACTCGGCTACATCGAACCCGGGCGGCCCGTCGTCCCCCTCGCCGACGCGGGCGCCGCCCGCGCCGTCGTCGGCCGCATCGCCCGCGCCGCCCGCCGCGGCAACCCCCTCCTGGAGGTGGAGACCGGCGCGGCCGTCCACGAACTGCTCGTCGCCCTGCGCCGTGCCCGCGCCGACCTCGCCCCCGACGGCGACGAGGTCCTCCAGGCCCTCGCCCGCGACGCCTTCCAGCCCCTGTCCGTCGCCGAACACGCGGCCCGGCACGGCATGACCCCCGCCGAACTGCGCACCGCCGTCCGCCGCGGCGCCGGATGCAGCCCCAAGGACTACCTCCTCGGCATCCGCCTGGGCCGCGCCAAGGAACTCCTCGCCGCCACCGAACTCCCCGTCGCCGCCGTCGCCCGCCGCGTCGGCTACGACGACCCCGCCTACTTCTCCCGCCTGTTCACCCGCCGCGTCGGCATGGCCCCCGTCCGCTTCCGCGCCCAGCAGGGCCGAACCGTCCCCGGCGGCTGGAGCAACCAGATACCGGACCCCGACGATCCGCCCATGATCGAGCACCTGCACGCCACGTAGGGTTGGATCTCATGACCAGCAGTAAGCCTCAGGAAGTCGACCCCGCCGTCCGCGCCGAGCTCGCCCGGCTGCGCGACAGCATCGACAACATCGACGCCGCCGTCGTCCACATGCTCGCCGAGCGCTTCAAATGCACCCAGCAGGTCGGCCTCCTCAAGGCCGCGCACCAGCTGCCGCCCGCCGACCCGTCCCGCGAGGCCCACCAGATCGCCCGGCTGCGCAGGCTCGCCGAGAACGCCAAGCTGGATCCGGCCTTCGCGGAAAAATTGCTGAATTTCATCATCGCCGAGGTCATCCGGCACCACGAGCGCATCGCGGACGGCGCGGACGACGCCGCGGGCGAGCCGGGGGAGTGACACCGGGCGCCCCGAGCGGGCATCCTGCCTGAGCACTACCTGCCGGGGCGTCAGGACGATCACTCGCTGTCGAACACTCCCTGCCACCCACCACGGATACCGGGCACCACAACCACGGGCGTACGTCGTGAGTCCGTACGGGCATAAGCTGGAATGCCCAAACGAGGGGACGTCGGGCCATGCCGTCGGATGCCAAGATCCTCATCGTCGACGACCATGAGGACACGCTGTACGCCCTGGAGAGCGCCCTGGCCCCGCTGGGCTACCGCGTGGCCCGGGCGACCAGCGGCGACGACGCCCTGAAGGAAGTCCTGCGCGGCCAGGTCGGACTGCTCCTCCTCGACGTCCGCATGCCCGGCGTCAGCGGCCTCGACGTCGTCCGCTACATGCGCCGCCTGGAGCAGACCCAGCACATCCCCATCATCCTGCTCACCGGCTTCGGCCCGGACGCCGAACTCACCTCCATCGCCTTCGGCCTCGGCGTCGCCGACCTCCTCATGAAACCCGTCGACCCCTGGGCGCTGCGCACCAAGGTCCGCTACCTGTACGACACCCACCAGCGCCACCGCGCCCTCGAACGCGAGGTGCGCGAACTGCGCGCCCTGCTCAAGGAACACGGCCCGGCCCCCGCCCTCACGCACCCCGACACCCGCGTCCCCCTCCCGCGCGAACCCCACAGCGAGAAGCTGGAGCAGGACAGCGCCCCCTGACCGGCGGTCCCCTGACCGGCGGTCGGCTCCCGCCTCCGCGGCGCGAGACATACGGCCCGCGACATAAGGCCGCCACATAAGGCCCGCCACACAAGACCCGCCACACAAGACCCGCCACATAAGGCCCGCGGCACAAGGCCCGCGGCACAAGGCCCGCCACACAAGACCCGCGGCATACGGCCCGCGACATAAGGGGCGTACCGGGCCCCCTCTGTGCCCTGTCAGCACCATCAGGCAGCATGGCCCCATGTCCGTACTGACGCGCGACGAAGCGCAGACCCGTGCCAAGCTCCTCGACGTCCACCACTACGGGATCGAACTCGACCTGACCCGCGGGGACGAGACCTTCGACTCCCGCACCGTCATCCGGTTCACCGCCCGCGCCGACGCGGACACCTTCGTCGAGCTGAAGCCCGCCGAGCTGCGCTCCGTCACCCTCGACGGACAGCCCCTCGACCCCCAGACCCTCGTCGAGAACCGGCTGCCGCTGCACGGCCTGACCGCGGGCGAGCACGAACTGCGCGTCGACGCCGCCATGCGCTACTCACGCACCGGCGAGGGCATGCACCGCTTCACCGACCCCACCGACGGCGAGACCTACCTCTACACCCAGCTGTTCATGGAAGACGTCCAGCGCGTCTTCGCCGCCTTCGACCAGCCCGACCTCAAGGCCGTCTTCGAGCTCACCGTCACCGCCCCCGACGGCTGGACCGTCCTCGCCAACGGCGTCACCGAACACCTCGGCCAGGGCCACTGGAAGGCCGCCCCCACCCCGCTGATCTCCACCTACCTCGTCGCCGTCGCCGCCGGACCCTGGCACTCGGTCCGCACCGAACACCACGGCCTGCCCTTCGGCATCCACTGCCGCCGCTCCCTGGCCCCCCACCTGGACGCCGACGCCGACGAGATCCTCGACGTCACGCGCGCGTGCTTCGACCGCTACCACGAGAAGTTCGACGAGCCCTACCCCTTCGACTCCTACGACCAGGCGTTCGTCCCCGAGTTCAACGCCGGCGCCATGGAGAACCCCGGCCTGGTCACCTTCCGCGACGAATTCATCTACCGCTCCGCCGTCACCGACACCGAGCGGCAGACCCGCGCCATGGTCATCGCCCACGAAATGGCCCACATGTGGTTCGGCGACCTCGTCACCCTGCGCTGGTGGGACGACATCTGGCTGAACGAGTCCTTCGCCGAGTACATGGGCTACCAGACCCTCACCGAAGCCACCCGCTTCACCGACACCTGGACCGACTTCGGCGTCGCCCGCAAGGCCTGGGGCTACGACGCCGACCAGCGCCCCTCCACCCACCCCGTCGCCCCCGACCCGGACGCCGTCCCCGACACCGCCTCCGCCATGCTCAACTTCGACGGCATCTCCTACGCCAAGGGCGCCTCCGCGCTACGGCAGTTGGTGGCCTGGCTCGGTGAGAAGGACTTCCTCGCCGGCATCAACACCCACTTCGCCCGCCACAAGTTCGCCAACGCCACCCTCGCCGACTTCATCGACTCCCTCGCCGGAGCCACCGAACGCGACGTACACGCCTGGGCCGAATCCTGGCTGCGCACCACCGGCGTCGACACCCTCACCCCACAGATCACCACAGGCGACGACGGCACCCGCACACTGACCGTCGCCCGCGACGGCAACCGCCCGCACCGCATCGCCGTCGGCCTCTACGACCAGACCCTCACCGGCGAGCGCGGCCTCACCCTCCGCGAGCGC
Organism: Streptomyces sp. NPDC058246; assembly: GCF_042881985.1. Lineage (NCBI taxonomy): Bacteria > Bacillati > Actinomycetota > Actinomycetes > Kitasatosporales > Streptomycetaceae > Streptomyces > Streptomyces sp. NPDC058246. Next base: position 220,066 of record NZ_JBHVWZ010000007.1, read on the forward strand.
CTCGACATCGACGTCCCGCAGGCCGAACCCGCCGCCATCGGCAAACGCCCCGCCCTGCTCCTCCTCAACGACGGCGACCTCTCCTACGCCAAGGTCCGCTTCGACCCCGAATCCTTCACCACCGTCCGCGACGGCCTCTCCGGCCTGCCCGACCCGCTGACCCGCGCCGTCGTCTGGAACGCCCTGCGCGACGCCGTCCGCGACGGCGAACTGCCCGCCATGGCCTACGTCGACGCCGCCCGCGCCCACCTCCCGCACGAGACCGACCTCGCCCTCGTCCAAGGCGTCCTGTCCTTCGCGTCCGCCCACGTCGCCGACCGCTACCTCCCCGCCGAGGACCGCCCCACCGCCCTCGCCACCCTCACCGACCTGTGCCGCGACCTCATGCGCCGCACCGAGGACGGCTCCCACCCCGGCCTGCGCCTCACCGCCGTACGCCACTACATCGACGTCGCCGCCCACCCCGACACCATCAGCGCCTGGTTCTCCGAAGGCACCGTCCCCGGCGGCCCCGAACTCGACCCCGAGCTGCGCTGGCGCATCCTCGGCCGGCTCGCCGTCCTCGGCGCCATCGACGACGCCGTCATCGACGCCGAACTCGTCCAGGACCCCAGCGCAACCGGCCAGGAAGGCGCCGCCCGCTGCCGCGCCGCCCTGCCCGACCCGCAGGCCAAGCGCGCCGCCTGGGAGTCGATGTTCACCACCGACAACCTCTCCAACTACCTCTTCACCGCCACCGCCCAGGGCTTCTGGCAGCCCGAACAGGCCGACCTCGTACGCGAGTACGTCACCCGGTACTGGCCCGACGCCGTGGCCGTCGCCGCGCGCCGCGGTCCCGCCATCGCCGAGGCCGCGGGCCGCTGGGCCTTCCCCACCCACGCCATCTCCCCCGAAACCCTCACCCTCGGCGAGGCCTGCCTCCGCGACGCCGACCCCATCCCGGCCCTCCGCCGCAAACTCGCCGACCAACTCGACGACCTGAACCGGGCGTTGCGGGTCCGGACGGGCTGATCCTCAGCCCCTCCGGCGGTCGAGTACGAGGCCGAGGCCGTCCAGACCGAACCGGGGGCTGGGGCGGCAGCCCCCCAGGTACGGGACGGGCAGCGGCGGAGGGGGCGAACCCTGTACGGGACGGGCAGGGGTGGAGGGCGCGAACCCTCCACCCCTACCCTCCACCCCTGACCCTCCACGCCTGCTTCCTGCACCCCTGGCCCTCCGCCCCTAGCACCCCCGCCCACCCGGCACATTTCCTCCGCACGGCAGTACCCCCATTCGGGTCGGATCGTTGTCCCATACGGGCGCGCCGACCCGAAATGCGTACAGGCTTGGACTCACCCTGCCGCGCGCCCACCGGAGGACACCCATGAGCACGCCGCCCCTCGCCTCAGGCCCCGAAGGCCCCAGCGCACTGCGGCCGTTGCTCGACACCGTCCTCGACGCACTCCAAGAAGGCGGCGCGGCGCGCGGAGGACCACTTCCGGCGGGAGGACCGGAGGCAGTGGCCCGCCGGATGCGCGAGACCGTCGGCGAGGTGCTCCCGCAACAAGGCACCGACGACGCCCTACGCCTCCTCGTACGCGCACTCGCCGAAGGCTCCGCCGACCCCGCCGACCCCCTGTGCGCCGCCCACCTCCACTGCCCACCCCTCGCCGTCGCCACCGCCGCCGACCTCGCCGCCTCCGCCCTCAACCCCTCCCTCGACTCCTGGGACCAGGCCCCGGCCGCCTCCGCGCTGGAAGCCCTCGTCACCAAGGCCCTCGCGCACGAAGCCCAGATGGCCGACGCCCTCGTCACCACCGGCGGCACCGAGTCCAACCAACTCGCCCTCCTGCTCGCCCGCGAAGCCCACGGCGGAGTGCGACTCGTCTGCGGAGCCAACTCCCACCACTCCCTGCACCGCGCCGCCTGGCTGCTCGGCCTGCCCGACCCCGTCGTCGTGCCCGCCCCCGCAGGAACGATGGACCCCGCCGCTCTCGACGAAGCCCTCACCGAACTCTCCGGCCCACTCCTCGTCACCGCGACCGCCGGCACCACCGACGCCGGACTCATCGACCCGCTGCCCGACATCGCTGACCTGTGCGCCGCCCACGGCGCCCGCCTCCACATCGACGCCGCCTACGGCGGAGGCCTCCTCTTCAGCGACCGGCACCGCGCCCGACTCGACGGACTCGACCGCGCCCACACCGTCACCCTCGACCTGCACAAACTCGGCTGGCAGCCCGTCGCCGCCGGACTCCTCGCGGTAAAGGACCCCCACGACCTCACCGCACTCGCCCACCACGCCGACTACCTCAACGCCGACGACGACACCGAAGCAGGCCTGCCCGACCTCCTCGGCCGCTCCCTGCGCACCACCCGACGCCCCGACATCCTCAAGATCGCCGTCACCCTCAAAACCCTCGGTAGGCACGGCATCGGCCAACTCGTCGACCAAGTCTGCGACCACGCCGAAGAGTTGGCCGACCTCATTGCCGCCCACCCCGGCTTCGAGCTCTACGACCGGCCGACCATCAGCACCGTCCTGTTCCGGCCCACCCACGCCACCGACGACGCCGTCGCCACCGTACGCCGCACCCTCCTGCACGAAGGCCGCGCCGTCCTCGGCCGCGCCACCCTCGACAGCCGCCGCTGGCTCAAAGCCACCCTCCTCAACCCCCACACCCGGCCGGGCGACCTGGCCGCGCTCCTGAAACTGGTGGAAGGACACACACCCCAATGAGCCCGACGCCCATCCCGCCACGCCCCGCCGCCGAAGCACCCCGCGACCTGGTGGGCATCGGCATCGGCCCCTTCAACCTCTCCCTCGCCGCCCTCGCCCACCCCCTCGCCGAACTCGACACCGTCTTCTACGAACAACGCCCCGGCTTCGACTGGCACCCCGGCCTGCTCATCGACGGCGCCACCCTCCAAGTCCCCTTCCTCGCCGACCTGGTCACCCTCGCCGACCCCACCAGCCCCTGGTCCTTCCTCCACTACCTCAAAGCCCGCGAGCGCCTCTTCCCCTTCTACTTCGCCGAGCGCTTCCACATCCAGCGCGCCGAATACGACGCCTACTGCCGCTGGGTCGCCGACAACATCCCAGGCCTCCACTTCGGCCACCAGGTCGACGCCGTCCGCTGGAACCCCGACCGCGCCCTCTTCGAAGTCGACTTCACCCAACTCGACACCGACGGAGAAGCCGAAGCCCTCGGCCGCACCTACACCCGCAACATCGTCCTCGGCGTCGGCACCGCCCCCCACATCCCCGAACCACTCAAACCCCTCGTCGAAGCACCCGGCGTGCCCGTCATCCACGCCGCCGACTACCTCAAGCACCGCGAACAGTTCCTCACCGCCGAACACATCACCGTCATCGGAGCGGGACAGTCCGGCGCCGAAGTCTTCCTCGACCTGCTCCGCAACCGCCCCTCAGGCCGCGAGAACATCCACTGGCTCGCCCGCACCGAAGCCTTCGCACCCATGGAGTACTCCAAGCTCGGCCTCGAACACTTCACCCCCGACTACACCCGCTACTTCCACCACCTCACCGAACCCGTCCGCGACCGGCTCGTCGCCGCCCAATGGCAACTCCACAAAGGCATCGACGCCGACACCATCGCCGCCATCCACGACGAGCTCTACCGCCGCACCCTGCACGGCGGCTGGCCCGACGCCGTCCTCACCCCCGCCGTCACCGTCCGCACCGCCGGACGCGTCGCCACCACCAAAGTCGAACTCCACCTCGAACACGGCCAACAAGGCGCCCGCACCCGCCTCACCACCGACGCCGTCGTCCTCGCCACCGGCTACCGCGAACGCCCCCTCGACCAGATCCTCGCCGGACTCGACCCCTACCTGCGCCGCGACAGCAGCGAACGCCCCCGCATCGACGACCAGTTCCGACTCGTCCTCGACCCCTCCGTCACCGGCCGGGTCCACGTCCAGAACGCCGAACTCCACACCCACGGCGTCGGCGCCCCCGACCTCGGCCTCGCCGCCTGGCGCAGCGCCACCATCCTCAACTCCCTCACCGGCAAAGACCCCTACCCCCTCCCCGCCCGCACCGCCTTCACCACCTTCGGACTCGAGCCCCACCCACAGATCCCCACCGCACGCCAAACGGCCCCCACCCTCACCCCCCTCATCGAGGGGCGATAAGAAGGGGCCGCCGGGAAGACGCACCTCCAGAACCGGAGAAGCAGAAGAAGCAGAAGTAGAAGCAGAAGCAGAAGAAGCAGCCCTAGAAGACGGGCGTGCCCTCCCGCGTCAGCTTCCAGTCCACCGAAGCGAACTCCTTCGGATCGAGCGTGCCCTTCGCGGTCACCCACTCCGCGATCCGCGTACGGATCTCCGTCGACTCCGACCACACCTCGGTCGCGGAAGCGACATGCGGGAAGGCCCCGCCACCATTGGCCCGGTAATTGTTCACCGCCAGCACGAACTGCTGCGCGTCGTCCAGCGCCGCACCGTTGTACGTCAGGTTCTTGATCCGCGAACCCTCCGCCTGCGCGATGTCGATCTCGTACCGAAGACCAGACACATAGTCGTAGTTGTAGTCCGGACGGTTGTTCGCATTCGTCAGCTTCTCCACGTCGACCACGGCCCCCGCCGCCGTCCGCACGAAGTAGTTCGCCGAATACTCCAGGTACGCCCGCACCTGCGCGCCCGTCATCACCTTCGCGACCAGCGTGTTGTCGTACACATACAGACTCGACAGATCCCGGATCGTCACATCCCCCGCCGGAATCTCCGACGTACGCGAGAACGGCGACGCCTGCGCGATCACCGGCAGCGACGCGTACGACGTACCCGCCAGCGCCGCCTTGACCACGTCCTCCTGCACCTTGGTGATCAAGTCGATGATCGGGGCGTCCTTGTAGCGCGCCTCGACCGTCGTCAGCGTCTCCGTCGCCCTCCCGACCACCTGATTCACATACGCCACGACCACGTCATGCTCGTCCTTCAACAACCTGGTGATCCTCGGGTCGTCGGCGACCGAGTTCGCATTGCGGACCGACGCCGCCACCGACTCGACCTCCCACCGCCCCTTCTCGAAGACCAGCTCGAAGTCGAACACCGACAACCGCTCCGCATACGCCAACGGCTCCGACAGCACCACCGTCCTACCCGTCGCCGTATTGGTGACCTTCAACTCCGGGATCTCCACATGCGCGTGACCCACGAGAATCGCGTCGATACCCGGCACCTGCTGCGCCACCAGCGCCGCCGAATTCTCGATGTACGGCAACTGGTCACCGTACGAGGAAGTGCCGGAGGAGCCGGAGTGCGCCGACACGACCACGACGTCCGCACCCATCGACCGCAGCTTCGGCACCCACTTCGCCGCCTGCTCCTCCAGACCCGGGAACGTCAACTTGCCCTGCACATAAGCCTTGTCCCAGATCGCGATACCCGGATTGGTGAGACCCAGGACAGCCACCGTCACCGGCGGAGCACCCGCCACATGGAACTTCTTGATGAAGTACGGCGGGAAAGCCGGCTTCAGCGTCTTCGCGTCCAGCGCGTTCGCACCCAGCAGCGGGAAACGACACTGCGACTCGAACTTCCGCAGCGTCTCGATTCCGTAGTTGAACTCATGATTCCCCAACGCCACCGCGTCATAGCCGATCGCGTTCATCGCCTGCGCCATCGGATGCACCGGACCACCCTTGGCGGTGATCGGATCCACCTTCGCGTAGTAATACGTCAGCGGAGTGCCCTGGATCGTGTCACCCGCGTCCAGCAACAGCGTGTTGCAGCGGCCCTTCTCCTCGCGGATCTCGTTCACCAGCGTCGAAATCCGCGCCAGACCCTGCGCGTTGCCCGCCTTGTCCGTGTACTCCGCGTCCTTGAAGTAATCCCAGTTGAACACGTGCCCGTGCAGATCCGTCGTACCCAGCACCGTCAGCGAATACCGCTTCGGCGCGTTCTCGCCGCCCCGCGCCTCCGCCGCCCGCGCGGACGGAGCCGCCACCGCACCGGTCAACGCCACCCCCGCACCCGTCACGGCGGACTTCTTCAGGAACTTCCGGCGGTTCAACGGCATGTCTACAACTCCTTGGGGAATGGTCAACGACGCGCGTAGATTCTGACCCACACATGACACTCCGGAACAGGCCCAGGAGGTTTCTATCTGGTGACCACCGGACACCACGACCCCCCCTCCGGTGACAGAGTGGGACGTATGGCCACCGCAGAGGAACCCCCACCCGCAGTCCCCTACGGCACCCCCGAATCCCCCCGCATCGCCGTCCGCGGCGAAGCCCACCTCGAAGTCGACCCCGAAATCGCCCGCATCGGCATCACCGTCAGCGCCCGCGGCACCGACAGACGAGAAGCCCTCACCGACCTCACCCGCCGCAACACCACAGCGATGGACCTCGTGAAGTCGTACGGAGAAGCCGTCGAACGCCTCGAAACAGGCGCCTTCTCCATCAGCCCCGAACTCACCAAACACGGCCGCGGCGAACGCATCCGCGCCTACCACGGCCGCGTCCACATCACCGCCGAACTCACCGACTTCACCGCACTCGGCGAACTCACCACCCGACTCGCCGACCTCGACCTCACCCGCGTCGACGGCCCCTGGTGGGCCCTGCGCCCCACCTCACCCTCCCACCGCCAAGCCCGACAACAGGCCGTCCGCGAAGCAGTCCAACGCGCCCGCGAATACGCCGAAGCCCTCGGCACCACCCTCGCCGCCCTCGTCGAACTCGCCGACATCGGCGCCGAGAACCCCCAGCCCTACCCCGCCGCACCCGGCCGCGCCATGCGCTCCATGTCCTACGCGGGGGCCGCCCCCGACGAAGCCGCCCCCCTCGACCTCGAACCCCAACGCCAACACGTCTACGCCCAAGTCAACGCCCGATTCACCATGGCACCACCACAGCTGCGGCCATAGATAAATGCGACCGAATGCGACCGGAGACCCACCCAAAGACCACCCCGCTCATCAGAGCGCCCCCGCGCACAATTCAACAGTTGTCAATAACCCTTCACGCAAAGGTTGTTGGGTAGTCACGCACCACCAATTCTCTACCCACCGGTAAGGCCTAGGCTCAAACCATGCGCCGAGCAAAAATCGTCTGTACATTGGGCCCCGCCACCGACTCGTACGACCAGATCAAAGCCCTGGTCGACGCCGGAATGGACGTAGCCCGCTTCAACCTCAGCCACGGCACCTACGCCGAACACGAGGAGCGCTACCAACACGTGCGAAAGGCCTCCGACGAGACCGGCCGCAGCGTCGGAATCCTCGCCGACCTTCAAGGCCCGAAGATCCGACTCGGCCACTTCAGCGAAGGCCCCGTACTCCTTGAACGCGGAGACACCTTCACCATCACCGTCGAACAAGGCACCGAAGGCGACCGCAACACCTGCGGAACCACCTACGACGGACTCGCCGCAGACGTCACCCCCGGGGAGCGCATCCTCGTCGACGACGGCAAAGTCTGCCTCGAAGTCACCGCCGTCGACGGCCCCCGCGTCCATACCACCGTCGTCGAAGGCGGCATGGTCTCCGACCACAAAGGCCTCAACCTCCCCGGCGTCGCCGTCTCCGTCCCCGCCCTCTCCGACAAGGACGAAGCAGACCTCCGCTGGGCCCTCCGCTCCGGCTTCGACGTCATCGCACTCTCCTTCGTCAGAAGCGGCAAGGACATCGAAGACGTCCACCGCATCATGGACGAAGAAGGCCGCCGCCTCCCCGTGATCGCCAAAGTCGAAAAACCCCAGGCCGTCGACAACATCGACGACATCGTCGCCGCCTTCGACGGCATCATGGTCGCCCGCGGCGACCTCGGCGTCGAAATGCCGCTGGAACAAGTCCCCATCGTCCAAAAACGCGCCATCAAACTCGCCAAACGCAACGCCAAGCCGGTCATCGTCGCCACCCAGATGCTCGACTCGATGATCGAAAACTCCCGCCCCACCCGCGCGGAAGCCTCAGACGTCGCGAACGCGGTCATCGACGGCACCGACGCCGTCATGCTCTCCGGCGAAACGAGCGTCGGCAAATACCCCATCGAAACGGTCCGCACCATGGCCCGCATCGTCGAAGCGGCCGAGGAAGACATCCTCGCCAAGGGACTCCCCCCACTGACCGACCGCAACAAGCCCCGCACCCAAGGCGGCGCCGTAGCCCGCGCCGCAGCCGAAATGGGCGACTTCCTCGGCGCCAAGTTCCTCGTCGCCTTCACACAGTCCGGCGACACCGTCCGACGCCTGTCCCGCTACAGGTCACCCATCCCGCTACTGGCCTTCACCCCGATGCCGGCAACCCGCTCCCAGCTCAACCTCACCTGGGGCGTGGAAACCTTCCTCGGCCCCCACGTCGACTCCACCGACGCCATGGTCGACCAGGTCGACGAACTCCTCCTCACATACGGCCGCTGTCAGAAAGGCGACATCGTCGTCATCACGGCAGGCTCGCCCCCCGGAGTCTCCGGCTCGACAAACCTCGTACGCGTCCACCACATCGGCGAGGACGACAGCCCCAAGTAGTGCGCAAGGGGGCCCTCCTCAAAGGGGCCCCCTTTCTTCCACGGCGGCTCTTCCACTCCTCTACGGCGTCACAATGTTGAAGTCCGCCGTCGGCGTCACGAGCACCGAGAACAACTCGGCGAGCAAGGCGGTGTCACCCGACGTCTCAATCGCACCCAGCCCCTTTCCCGCAAGCAGCTGAAGCAACTGCACCTTGCTCATGGTCAGAGTGAGCCCCGCAGAAGAACTGGCCTTCGCACCGACCGTATACGTCAGCACCCCGTTCTTCAGCCGCAGATGCCAGTACCTACCCTGCCCCGGCAGATACCAGTCGACCGCAAGATCGAGACCCCAGGCCGTCGGCCCGTTCACCCGCACCGACATCGCATCGATGAGCTGATCGACAGACAGAGCCGCCCTCACATCCGCACTGTCCGACGCCCTCGACGGCGCCTTCACACCCTCCCGAAGCTCCATCGCACCCGTGAGATAGAAATTCCGCCACACCGCATTCTCCGTCGCGTACGCCAGCCTCTCGTAAACCTGAGCAAGAAGCCGCTTCGGCCCCTCGGCACCCGGCTCCGCGAAAACACAATGATTGAGCAGAGTCACCGCAAACCGAAGATCACCCTCCCGAACGAACCCCCGAGCCTTCGAAACAGCGGCCGACAACCCACCCAACGCCTTCACATACCGCTCCGCCTCCGCCACCGGCGGATGCTCCCACACATGCGCGGGATTCCCAGAGAACCACCCCATATAACGCTGATAAATCCCCTTCACGTTAAGCGACGTCGACCCGACCGCCGTACAGCCCGATCGCGCTGCCCGGTCGCGGAGACGTACCTGGTCGGCTCAAGGAGTCCGATCGTGCCGGTAGAGATGTTCTGACCGAGCCCGCATCCGATCTGCGCCGCCGGTCCCTTGTCCAGCTGGGCGCCGTACATGTAGACCGAGCGGCGGCTCATGGCCGTCCCCGCGTACACGTTCTCGGAGACGGCGTGCTCCATGAACCCCTCGGGCGCGAGGATCGGCACATCCCCGGCCCCCTCCGGCAGCACGCATCTTGGGCGCGTCGCCCTTCAGGAAGTCGTACGCGTCGTTGTCCCACACCACGCGGCCGGCCGCGTTCTTCACGACGCCCGGTTCGAGCGCCGCGATGAAACCCTTGTCGGCGGCCTCGAAGTCACCGGCATCCGTGCTGCTACCGCCCCCGCTCGCACCGAGTGCGGCGGCGGACTGCGGGTTCAGGGCAACGGCCGCCGCAGCCGCACCGGCGGCCGCGGCGACGAATCCTCGTCGGTTCATCGGAGTCATGCCGCCGAAGATCGCCGCGGGGGCTCACTCCGGTCAACGGTTCTTCCGCGATTTGGGCCAAGTCCCAATCGAGGGCGGGGCAGGCAGTGACGGGTCACATTGCGGTCGGCCCGTGGTCAGTACTTGGGGCCGACGTGGGCGTCCATGAGGGCGACGGAGGCCTTGCGGGCGATCGAGATGTTGAAGGGGTCGCTGCCGCGGGCGAGCGTCGTCCATCCGACGCCGACCTTGTCCAGGGTGTCGGTGAAGAGCTTCCGGATGTCGTCGGACTTGTTGGTGAAGAAGTACCGGGGGTACTCGTAGCGCTTGCGCTCACCGCCGACGAGGCGGGTCGTCCAGTTGGTGATGCGACAGCCGTCCGAGTGGATGAGGCCGCGGATGAACTCCCAGGGGTGGGCATCGACGATTTCCTGCTGCCAGGGTTCAAGGACGATGAGGCGCTCGTGCTTCTTGCCGGGGCCGTGCTGGGGGAACAGGCAGTGTAAGTGCTTCGAGTAGACCTTCACATTGCGGCAGCCGATCCTACGCACGCGGGATACGGAGTTGTCGGGGAACACTGCACGCATGGCTTGCTCGCAGTCGTCCATGAGTCCGGGCCATGACTCAGCGCAGGTGATCATGAGGTTGGGCGCGCGGTGCTCGGCGTAGTGGCTGATGTGGCCGTCGCCCAGGTACAGGCCGAACAGGTAGCTGTACGCGGACTCGTCCAGATGTCGTCCGTCGCACCGGGGACACTTCGGGTCGTGCTTCCCCCGGCACTCGCCACGTTTCGCCCGGTCCATGTGCTTCCAGTAGCTGACCGTGCCGAGCGGGACGTTGAACGTCCGCGCCACGTCCGCGTTCCGCGCACCGCCGCGCAGGAGTGTGAGCGCCTTCTGTCGCACTTCTGTGCCGTAAAAGTTCATGCGAGCACCCTGTGTCACTGATCGTGATCCTGTGCACGAAAAGGCGGATGTTCACGAGAACGTGAACATCCGCTTGCGGGAGCAGACCTTGGAATCGAAGGAAAAGTGCCCCAGGTGGGATTCGAACCCACACTGTCCGCTGTTTGAGAGCGGCCTCTCTAACCAATTGGAGTACTGGGGCCTTAGAAAGGAAGGAGTGCGGCGCCCCCTTGCGCCACCACCTTACCGCAGCTGGGTACGCTCTTGGGAGCAGTACCCCGCCCTGAACGAGGAGCCCCCGTGACCGCCCCCGAGTCGCCCCAGCCCGTAGACGCGCCCGACGACGACAAGTCGCACGTGCCTCCGCTGACGACCCGCGTCGTCATCGCTGAGGACGAGGCGCTGATCCGTCTCGACCTCAAAGAGATGCTGGAGGAAGAGGGCTACAGCGTCGTAGGCGAGGCGGGTGACGGCGAGCAGGCCATCGAGTTGGCTCGTGAGCACCGCCCGGACCTCGTCATCCTCGATGTGAAGATGCCCAAGATGGACGGGATCTCCGCGGCCGAGAAGATCGCCGAGGAGTCCATCGCCCCGGTGCTCATGCTCACCGCGTTCTCGCAGCGCGACCTGGTGGAGCGTGCGCGCGACGCGGGTGCGATGGCGTACTTGGTGAAGCCGTTCAGCAAGAGTGACGTGGTGCCGGCGATCGAGATGGCCGTGTCGCGGTTCACGGAGTTGAAGGCGCTGGAGAAGGAGATCGAGGATCTCACGCAGCGGCTGGAGACGCGGAAGCTGGTGGACCGGGCGAAGTCGGTGCTTCAGACCCAGTACGGGCTGACGGAGCCGGCCGCGTTCCGGTGGATTCAGAAGACGTCGATGGATCGTCGTATGTCGATGCAGCAGGTCGCCGAGGCGGTCATTCAGGACGCCGAGGAGAAGAAGGCCGCGAAGGGCTAGAAGGGCTAGGGGTTGGCCCCAGCCCGCCCCCCCGTACAGCGGAAGAGGCCCGCGTCCCCGACAAGGGGCGCGGGCCTCTTCGTATCAAGGCAGGGGCCTAGTCCTCGCCGAGGTACGCCTTCCGTACGGACTCGTCGTGCAGCAGGTCCTGTCCGCTGCCGGAGAGGACGATGTTGCCGACCTCCATGACGTGTCCTTGGTCGGCGAGGGAGAGCGCGGCTTGGGCGTTCTGCTCGACGAGGAGGATGGTCGTGCCGGAGGCCTTGAGTTCGGCGATGGTGGCCATGATCTTCTGCATCATGATCGGCGAGAGGCCCATGGAGGGTTCGTCGAGCATGAGCAGTTTGGGCTGGGACATGAGGGCCCGGCCCATGGCCAGCATCTGCTGTTCGCCGCCGGAGAGGGTTCCGGCCGCCTGTTTGCGGCGTTCGCCCAGGATGGGGAACAGCTCGTATGCCCGTTGGATGTCCTTTTCGATGCCTGCCTTGTCGGAGCGCAGGAAGGCGCCGAGTTGGAGGTTTTCGGCGATCGTCAGCCGGGGGAAGATGTGGCGTCCCTCGGGGGAGTGGGCGAGGCCGAGGGCGACGATCTTGTGGGCGGGGACTCCGCTGAGGGGTTTGCCGTCGAAGAGGATGCGGCCTGCGCTGGGCTTGAGGAGCCCGGAGAGGGTGCGCAGGGTGGTTGTCTTGCCGGCGCCGTTGGTGCCGATGAGGGTGACGATCTGGCCGGCTTCGACGGTGAAGGAGATGCCCTTGACGGCTTCGATCTTGCCGTAGGCGACCTTGAGGTCTTCGACCTCCAGTAGTGCGGTCACTGGGCGTTTCCTTCCTTGCGGGTGGTGCTCTCTGCCTCTGAAGCGTCGGAAGTGTCTGATGCTTCGGGCGCCTCGGACGTCTCTGAAGCGTCGGACGTTTCGGACGCCTGTGAGGCGTCGGATGCCTCTGCGGTCTCCGTGGCCTCGGCGGGCCCAGAAGGCTCCGCGGTTTCGGGAGCTTCCGCGGCGGCTGCCGCTTCTGATGCGTCCGCTGCCTCCGCCGCTTCCGCTGCCTCCGCCGCTTCGACTTCGGCGACTTCGTCGGCTCCGGGGGCGCCTTCGAAGGGTGTGCCCAGGTAGGCGGCGATGACGCGTTCGTCGCCCTGGACGACTTCCGAGGTTCCCTCGACGAGCTTTTCGCCTTGGACGAGGCAGGCGACGCGGTCGGAGAGGTTGAAGATGAAGCGCATGTCGTGCTCGATGACGAGGACGGCGATGCCTCGGTCGCGGATGGCGAAGACGAGGTCTTCCGTCGCTCGCGTCTCCTGCGGGTTCATGCCGGCGGTGGGCTCGTCGAGGAGCAGGAGGCCCGGCTCGCTTGCCATCGCTCGCGCGATTTCGAGCTTGCGCTGTTCGCCGTAGGGGAGGTTGCGGGAGAGGTGGTCGGCCTTGTGGGCGAGGCCGATGAATTCCAGCAACTCCATGGCGCGTTCGCGGGACGCCGCCTCCGCCTTGCGGAAGCCCGGGCCGCGCAGGAGTGCGGACCAGAGGCCTTCTTTGGTCCTGGTGTGGCGGCCGACAAGGACGTTTTCCAGGACGGTCATGTTGGCGAAGAGCCGGATGTTCTGGAAGGTACGGGCGATGCCGGCGCTGGTGACCAGGTGGGGCTTGGGCGGGAGGACCTTGCCCTTGTAGGAGACCTTGCCCTCGGTCGGGACGTACAGGCCCGTCAGGCAGTTGAAGAAGGTCGTCTTGCCTGCGCCGTTGGGGCCGATGAGGCCGACGATCTCGCCGGTGTTGACGGTGAGGTCGACGCTGCGTACGGCGGTGAGGCCGCCGAAGCGCATGGTGACGCCGCTGGCTTCGAGGACGGGGGTGGGGGCCGTGGTGGTGGTCATGTGGGTCACGCCCCTGCCTTGGTGACGCCGACGGTGGTGTCGGGCAGGCCTTGTTCGGGGATGTCGAGTTGGTCGGTCTCGTGGAATTCGAGCTGGCGGCGGCGGTTGGCGATGATGCCTTCGGGGCGGAAGCGCATGAGGATCACGAGCGCGATGCCGAATGCCAGGAGCTGGTATTCCTTGAGGAAGCTGAGCTTCTCCGGGAGGAGGTAGAGCAGCGTGGCGCCGAGGATGGGGCCGTTGACCGTGCCCATGCCGCCGAGGACGACCGCGGCGAGCAGGAAGGCGGAGTTCGGGGGCACGGAGCCGGCGAACTGGTAGGGGGCCGGGTTGACGCTGTAGCCGACGTGGGCGCTGACTGTGCCGGCGAGGCCTGCCAGTGAGGCGCCGAGTGCGAAGGCGATGAGCTTGACGCGGAAGCCGTTGATGCCCATGGCGGTGGCGGCGGTCTCGTCTTCGCGGATGGCGATCCAGGAGCGGCCGATGCGGGAGTCGGCGGCGCGGTTGAAGACGAGGACGACGAGCGCGGTGATGAGCAGCATCAGCAGGAAGTAGTTGGCGAATCGGCCGAGGGTGATGCCGCCGACGTCGTGGGCGCTTCCGAAGTTGAACCCGAAGATCTTGAGGTCCGGGATCATGGAGATGCCGTTGGGGCCGTTGGTGAGGTTGGGTCCGCTGGAGCCGTCGAGGTTGTTGACGGAGATGCGGAAGATCTCTCCGAAGCCGAGGGTGACGATGGCGAGGTAGTCGCCGCGCAGTCGCAGGGTGGGGGCGCCGATGAGGACGCCGAAGACGAGTGATGCGGCCATGCCGGTGAGCATGGCGGCCCAGAAGGGGAACTGGACGCCGGAGAAGCGGGAGAACTCGGAGCCGGAGACGAGGGCTGCGGCGTAGGCGCCGACGCCGAGGAAGGCGACGTATCCGAGGTCGAGGAGTCCGGTGAGGCCGACGACGATGTTGAGGCCGAGGGCGACGGTGGCGACGACGAGGATGTTCACGCCGAGGTTGGCGTTGTGTTCGTTGTTCTCGACGAAGGGGAAGATCGCCGCGGCGAGGAATGCCATGGAGGTGGCGAATCCCTTGTGGCGGGCGTTGAGTTCGGCGAAGCGGTCGAAGAGTCCGGCGGTGAGCAGGGCCCAGGTGCCGAAGATGACGAGGAGCAGGTAGCCGAGGAACGTTTCGCTTGCGTCGGGGTCGACGCCGATGCCGTAGGTGAAGACGATCAGGGCCACGGCGGTGGCGGCGGTGATGACGAGGCGTTCGCCCCAGCCGGGGAGTTTGGCGGCCGGGGGGATGGTGTCCGGCTTGCTGACCCAGGCTTTGAAGGTGTCGCCGGGCTTGGGGAGTGCCAGGGTGCCGACGAGGGTGATGAGGGAGCCGATGGCGGCGATGTAGGCGCCGGGGTCGAGGGCGACGAGGCCCTTGAGGTCGACGGCGATGGCGATGGCGCTGAACCAGCTGACGGCGAACGCGGAGGTGGCGGCGAGGACGACGGGCTGGGTGGCGCCCGCCGGGTTGAGCCAGCGCAGGCCGCGGATGTCGAAGAGGGTGAGCGCGAAGAGCAGGGTGAGGGCGCCGGCGACGAGGTCGAGGATCTGGAGTCCGGCCGGGGAGCCGTAGTAGGTGAGGTCCCCGGGGAAGTCGGACGTGTAGGTCCAGGACATGAAGGTGCTGGCGATGGTGGCGATGGCGCCGATGGCGATGAGGGCGCGGGCGGCTGTCTGGGGGAGTGCGATCAGTCCGCGGTTTGCCGTGTTCTCGATGGTTGCCATGGTGCTCACGCCCTGTCCGCGACGCGTTCGCCGACTAGGCCTTGTGGCCTGAACAGCAGTACGAGGATGAGGAGTACGAAGGCCCAGACGGAGGACCAGCCGCCGCCGCCGAGCTGCTGCATGCCGGGGATGCCGTCGATGTAGCTGGTGGCCATGGTTTCGGCGAGGCCGAGGACGAGGCCGCCGATCATGGCGCCGTAGATGTTGCCGATGCCGCCGAGGACGGCCGCGGTGAAGGCCTTGAGGCCCATCTGGAAGCCCATGTCGTATTTCACCGTGCCGTAGCGCAGGCCGTAGGCGACTGCTGCGACGGCGGCGAAGAAGCCGCCGATGGCGAAGGCGATGACGATGATGCGGTTGGTGTCGATGCCCATGAGCTGGGCGGTGTCCGGGTCCTGCGCGGTGGCCTGCATGGCGCGGCCGGTGCGGGAGAGGCGGACGAAGAAGGCGAGGGCGGCCATGCAGAGGGGGGCGGCGATGATGACGAAGACGGAGCCGCTCTGGACGCTGATGGAGCCGAGGTGCCAGGGACCGAAGGGCAGTTGCGGGAAGTTGCGGTCGGTCTTGGCGTTGGGGTACCAGTTGAAGATGGCCTGCTGGAGGGCGAGGGAGAGGCCGATCGCGGTGATGAGGGGGGCGAGGCGTGGTGCTCCGCGGAGTGGTCGGTAGGCGAAGCGTTCGGCGCCGACGGCGATGAGGACGGAGACGATTCCGCCGCCTATGAGCATCGCTGGGAGGGCTATCCACATGGATGTGCCGTTGGGCAGGACGTACAGATAGACCGTGAGTGCGCCGAAGCCGCCGGTCATGAAGATTTCGCCGTGGGCGAAGTTGATGAGCTGGACGATGCCGTACACCATCGTGTAGCCGATGGCGATCAGCCCGTACATCGAGCCGAGGAACAGCCCGTTGGCCAGCTGCTGCGGCAGGGTGTTCACCGCATGGCCTCCATGTGGTGGGGAGTGTTGAGCAGGGCGTATGAAGCGGGCCGCGCGGTGACGTGTGGTCAGTGGCCGCGCGGCCCTTTGGTGGTGCTAGCGGCGGTGAGGATCAGCCGTTGAAGGTGCCGCTCTTGACGGCCTTCCACTTGCCGTTGACGACCTGGTAGACGGTGAGCTGCTTGTTGGTGGTGTCGCCGTACTGGTCGAAGGAGACGGGTCCTGCGATGCCGTCGAACTTGGTGTTCTGGACTTCGGTGACGATCTTGGCGCGGGCGTCGCTGGGGATCTTGCCGTCCTTCACGACGTTGCCGATGGCCTTGATGATGGCGGTGGCGGCGTCGTAGGAGTAGCCGCCGTAGGTGCCGTAGTCGCCCTTGAGGCCGGAGGCCTTGTACTTCTTGATGAAGTCGGCGGCGGAGGGCAGGGAGTCGACGGGCTGGCCGACGGAGGTGACGAGGTCGCCTTCGGAGGTCTTGCCGGCGGTCTCGATGTAGGTCGGGGTGAACATGCCGTCGCCGCCGAAGAGCGGGATCTTGGCTCCGCCGTCCTTGAGCTGCTTGGTGAGCTTCTCGGACTCGTCGTACTGGCCGCCGTAGTAGACGAGGTCGGCCTTGGAGTTCTTGATCTTGGTGACGAGGGCGGAGAAGTCGGTGTCACCGGTGTTGACGTGGTCCTGGCCCGCGACCTTGCCGCCGGACTTGGTGAAGCCGGCCTTGAAGAGCTTGGCGAGGCCGGCGCCGTAGGTCTGCTTGTCGTCGACGACGAAGACCTTGCGCTTCTTGAGGGTGTTGTAGGCGTAGTCGGCCGCGAAGCCGCCCTGGAGCGCGTCGGTGGTGGCGGTGCGGAAGTACGTCTTGAAGGGGCGCGACTTCGAGGTCTGCCAGTTCTTGCCCTGGGTGAGCTCGGGCGCGGTGTTGGACGGCGAGATCTGGACCAGGTTGGCGGTGGCGAAGACCTGCTGCATCTGGGTGGCGACGCCGGAGTTCAGCGGGCCGACGACGCCGAGGACCTTGTCGTTCTGGACGAGCTGGGTGGCGTTCTGCTGGCCGCTGGCCGGGATCGCCTTGTCGTCGAGTGCCTGGACCTTGAAGGTCACGCCGGGGACGGTGTTGTTCTTGTTGGCGTCGTCGACGGCGATCTGGACGCCGCCCTGGATGCCGAGGCCCGTGGCGGAGTTCTGACCGGTCAGCGGCGCGTCCACGCCGATGATGATCTCGGTCTTCTTGCTGCTCTTGCTGTCCCCGCCGTTGTCGCGCGAGCCGCAAGCGGTCAGCGTGAGTGCTCCCGTGGTGAGCACGGAGGTAAGGATGACCAAAGAACGGTGTCGCACGTTAAGTCCTCTCCCTGGCGCGGCTCCCCAGGGTGGGGGCCGTGTGTCTCGCCGGGCCGTACTGGGTGGTGCAGGCCGTGCAGCAGACGCGCCCGGCGGCGCGGTGACTGGCCGTGACTATAAGCGCAGGTAGGGGGAGGGGGGAGGAGCGTAGGGAAGGCTGTGACGCTCTTGTTATGCGGGGGCTGTCTTGGCGGGGGCGGGCGGACGATCGGAGCATTTCGGGGTGCCGTCCTGGGGGGCCCGCGTGTTCGCATGGTGAGAACGCCCTGTTCCGGTTCGTGGGGCCGCGCGGCTGTGGCTGTCACGGCGAGCGCTCGGGGCGTTCGGTGGGGCGGGGCGCGGGGGGTGCGGTGTCATGAGCATTGCTTCATTACGGCAGAGGTAACCGACTGTTACCGGCGTGTGAGGGTGCGCGGGGGAATCTTGGCCGCGGAACTGGGCGCGGGGGATGCGGGGTTGGGGAAGCAGGCGGCGCGCAGGTCGGTCCACAGGTCGCGGGGGTAGGTGCCGCCGAAGAGGAAGCTCTGCTGCTGCCGGGCGGTCCTGTTGCTGAGGAGCAGGTCGAGGTGAGGGAGGTCGAGGGCGGGTGGCAGGGCGGCGCACTTGTATACGGTGATGCGTACGGTGATCAGGCGGGGCGATCCGGCCCTCACTGTCAGTGGCAGTGGGGGTGCGGTGGTGGCGCCCAACTCGGGCAGTCCGGCCGTGACTTGGTGGACGGTGACGGGGCTGCCGCGGGCGATGTCGATTTTGAAGCGGAAGGTCGCGGGTGCGGGTCCGCGGCCCTTGTAGTGCAGCGTGGTGACGCCGGCGGGCCAGGGGTAGGGGTTGGGGGCGGCGTGGGTGGCCGGGGTGGGGCGCAGCGTGAGTACGGCGCCGGTGGCGGCCGCGCCGATGGCGAGTGCCTGGAGGAGGCGGCGCCGGAAGCGGGGCAGCGCGGCCCAACGGGCGCTGGCCGGTGAGGAGTTGGACCACAGCAGGTCGGCGGGGCCGTCCTCGTGGGGGCGGCCGTCGGCGTCACCGGGGTGATACGGCTCGACGGGCCCGATGCCGGTCATGCTTCACGCTATGCCGGAGGGTGCGGGTCCGCCAATGGGTGACGGGGGCCAATGGGTTTTGGAGGGTGGGGGGTTGGGCCGCTGCTGGGGTGCTGGGTTGGGGAGTCGCGCGCCGGCTCGTCGGCGCACCGATGACCTCCCCGCCCGCCCGGCATCAGCGGGGCGGATCCGAAGGCCGGCGAGAAGGCGGGCCCGACCGAGCAGTGATCGCCTATGGGGCGCCGCGGCGTCGGTGCCCCGGCGCGTGACCGCTCGTGCCGCGTGGGCCGGCTCGGCCCACGCGACCGCCCTCGCCTCGGCGGGCCGCCACGAGAGACCGGGTGAACCCCCGCACGACGCACGGCGTACGGCGCACCGCGCCCCCGGGTGCCGCGCACCGCCCACGGGAGATGGGCTGCCCACCGGAGATCGGCTGCCCACCGGAGATGGGCTGCCCACCGGAGATCGGCTGCCTTTCGGTGTCAGCCCGTGGGGGCGTCCTTGAGAATGCAGGTCAGGCGGGCGCTGCAGACGCGCTTGCCTGCCTCGTCGGTGATGGCGATCTCGTACGTCGCCGAGGTGCGCCCCCGGTGTACGGGGGTGGCGACGCCGGTGACCAGGCCGGAGCGCACCCCGCGGTGGTGGGTGCAGTTCAGGTCGACGCCCACGGCGATCTTGGAGCTGCCGCCGTGGAGCATGGCGCCGACGGAGCCGATGGTCTCGGCGAGGACGGCGGAGGCACCTCCGTGCAGCAGGCCGTAGGGCTGGGTGTTGCCCTCCACCGGCATGGTGCCCACGACGCGGTCCGCGGAGGCCTCGACGATCTGGACGCCCATGCGGGAGCCGAGGTGGCCCGCGGAGAACAGCGCGGGCAGGTCGACGCCGAGCGCGGCGTACTCGTCGATGACCTCTTGCGGGAACTTCACGGTGTGCTGCTCGCCCATCGGGCCCGGCTCCGTTCGTCGTGGATCACTCGTCGTGGATCACTCTCGCTGAGCAAACGCTCAGTCGGTTGCCGATTGTTCCAGACGTACGACGACGGACTTGCTGGCAGGGGTGTTGCTGGTGTCGGCGGTGGCGTCCAGCGGGACCAGCACGTTGGTCTCCGGGTAGTACGCGGCGGCGCAGCCCCGGGCGGTCGGGTAGTGCACGACGCGGAAGCCGGGCGCGCGCCGGTCCACGCCGTCCTTCCACTCGCTGACGAGGTCGACGTACGAGCCGTCCGAGAGGTTCAGCTCGCGCGCGTCCTCGGGGTTCACGAGGACGACCCGGCGGCCGTTCTTCATCCCTCGGTAGCGGTCGTCCAGGCCGTAGATGGTGGTGTTGTACTGGTCGTGCGAGCGCAGCGTCTGCAGCAGCAGACGGCCCTCGGGGAGCTTCGGGTATTCGACGGGCGCGGCCGTGAAGTTGGCCTTGCCGGTGGCGGTGGGGAAGCGGCGCTCGTCGCGCGGGGCGTGCGGGAGCGCGAAGCCTCCGGGGTGCGCCACGCGCGCGTTGAAGTCGTCGAAGCCGGGGACCACGCGCGCGATGCGGTCGCGGACGGTCGCGTAGTCCTTCTCGAACTCCTCCCAGGGCGTACGCGACTCGTGGCCGAGGACGCGGCGGGCGAGGCGGCACACGATGGCCGGCTCGGACAGCAGATGGGGGCTCGCAGGCTCCAGGCGGCCGCGTGAGGCGTGCACCATGCCCATGGAGTCCTCGACGGTCACGAACTGCTCGCCGCTGCCCTGGAGATCGCGCTCGGTGCGTCCGAGGGTGGGCAGGATCAGGGCGCGCGCGCCGGTGATCGCGTGCGAGCGGTTCAGCTTCGTCGACACGTGCACGGTGAGGCGGGCGCGGCGCATGGCCGCCTCTGTGACCTCGGTGTCGGGGGAGGCGGAGACGAAGTTGCCGCCCATGGCGAAGAAGACCTTCGCGTCGCCGTCGCGCAGTGCGCGGATGGCCCGTACGACGTCGTAGCCGTGCTCGCGGGGCGGCGCGAAGCCGAACTCCTTCTCCAGGGCGTCCAGGAAGGCGGGTGCGGGGCGCTCGAAGATGCCCATGGTGCGGTCGCCCTGCACGTTCGAGTGGCCGCGCACCGGGCACACGCCCGCGCCGGGGCGGCCGATGTTGCCGCGCAGCAGGAGGAAGTTGACGACCTCGCGGATCGTCGGCACGGCGTGCTTGTGCTGGGTGAGGCCCATCGCCCAGCAGACGATGGTGCGCTTCGAGGCGAGGACCATACGGAGGGCCTCGTCGATCTTCTCGCGGGTGAGGCCGGTGGCGGTGCGGGTCTCGTCCCAGTCGGCGGCGCGGGCGGCGGCCCGGAACTCCTCGTAGCCGTGGGTGTGTTCGCGGACGAAGTCCTCGTCGACGGCGCCGTCCGTCTCCAGGATCAGCTTGTTCAGGAGGCGGAAGAGGGCCTGGTCGCCGCCGAGGCGGATCTGCAGGAACAGGTCGGTGAGGGCGGCGCCCTTGAGCATGCCCTGGGGGGTCTGCGGGTTCTTGAAGCGCTCCAGGCCCGCCTCGGGCAGCGGATTGACCGTGATGATCTTCGCGCCGTTGGCCTTGGCCTTCTCCAGCGCGGAGAGCATCCGGGGGTGGTTCGTGCCGGGGTTCTGTCCGGCGACGATGATCAGGTCCGCTTTGTAGAGGTCCTCCAGCAGGACGCTGCCCTTGCCGACGCCGATGGTCTCGGAGAGGGCGGAGCCCGACGACTCGTGGCACATGTTCGAGCAGTCCGGCAGGTTGTTCGTGCCCAGCTCACGGGCGAACAGCTGGTAGAGGAACGCGGCCTCGTTGCTGGTGCGGCCCGAAGTGTAGAAGAGGGCCTCGTCGGGGGAGGAGAGGTGCTTCAGCTCCTCGGCGACGATGTCGAAGGCGCACTCCCACGTGACCGGCTCGTAGTGATCGCCGCCTTCGGGGAGATACATGGGGTGGGTGAGGCGGCCCTGCTGGCCCAGCCAGTAGCCGCTGCGACTGGCGAGGTCGCTCACCGAGTGCGCGGCGAAGAAGTCCGGGGTGACCCGGCGCAGGGTGGCCTCCTCGGCGACCGCCTTCGCGCCGTTCTCACAGAACTCCGCCGCGTGCCGGTGCTCCGGCTCGGGCCAGGCGCACCCGGGGCAGTCGAAGCCGTCCTTCTGATTGACGCGAAGGAGGGTGAGCGCGGTGCGGCGCACGCCCATCTGCTGCTGCGCGATGCGCAGGGTGTGCCCGATGGCGGGCAGCCCGGCCGCGGCGTGCTTCGGCTCGGCGACCTGCGGCGCGTCCTGCACCGGATCACTCTTGGGCGGCTTGCTGGCCATCGCTGAACCCCTTCGCGTGCACACGTCCGCCGTGCGTTTCTCGTACCTCTTCGATCCTCGCACGCGGCGCCGACAACAACCGTGCCGGGCCGCTGCGGCATCGGCCGACGACGCCGTGCCGGTCGGGACCGGCGGCCGACGATGACCTTGCCGGGTCGGAGGGCAACGGCTGACGATGACCATGTCGGGTCAGCGGGCAGCGGCTGACGATGACCATGTCGGGCTGGAGCCGTCGGCCGGCGTCGACCGTGCGGGGTCGGAGGGCATCGGCTGACGGCGACCGTCCCGGGCCGGAACCGTCGGCAGACGATGACCATCCGGGCCGTAGAGCATCGACTGACGATGACCATGCCGGGCCGGAGCCGTCGGCCGGCGGTGACCGTGCGGGGCCGGGGGGCATCGGCTGATGATGGTTATGTCGGGCTGGAGCCGTTGGCCGGCGGTGACCGTGCGGGGTCGGAGGGGCGTAGGCCGCTGATGACCCTGCCGGGGCCGAGGGTGTCGGTCGGCGAGGACGACGGCGGGCCGCGGGGGCTCTCGATGTCAGTGGGCCGTGGCAGGATCGGGGGCGTGGCAGAAACAGCATCGAAGAAGACCGACACAACCGCAGGGACGGGCCGTCCGCGGCTGATGCTCATGGACGGGCACTCGCTGGCGTACCGCGCGTTCTTCGCGCTGCCCGCGGAGAATTTCACCACCGCGACCGGCCAGCCGACGAACGCAATCTATGGTTTCGCGTCGATGCTGGCGAACACGCTGCGCGACGAGGCGCCCACGCATTTCGCGGTGGCGTTCGACGTCTCGCGCAAGACGTGGCGCTCCGAGGAGTTCACCGAGTACAAGGCGAACAGGTCGAAGACCCCGGACGAGTTCAAGGGGCAGGTCGAGCTGATCGGCGAGCTGCTCGACGCGATGCACGCGCAGCGCTTCGCGGTCGACGGCTTCGAGGCCGACGACATCATCGCGACGCTCGCCACGCAGGCCGAGGCCGAGGGCTTCGAGGTGCTGATCGTCACCGGCGACCGCGACTCCTTCCAGCTGGTCTCCGAGCACACGACGGTGCTGTATCCGACGAAGGGCGTCTCGGAGCTGACCCGGTTCACTCCGGAGAAGGTCTTCGAGAAGTACGGGCTGACGCCGGCGCAGTACCCCGACTTCGCCGCGCTGCGCGGCGACCCGTCCGACAACCTGCCGGGCATCCCCGGTGTCGGTGAGAAGACGGCCGCGAAGTGGATCAACCAGTTCGGTTCGTTCGCGGACCTGGTCGAGCGCGTGGACGAGGTCAAGGGCAAGGCCGGGCAGAACCTCCGCGACCATCTGGAGGCGGTGAAGCTCAACCGCCGTCTCACGGAGATGGTGAAGGACGTGGAGCTGCCCAGGACGGTCACCGACCTGGAGCGCGCCGCATACGACCGCAAGGCCGTCGCCCTGGTCCTGGACACCCTGGAGATCCGCAACCCCTCGCTGCGTGAGCGGCTCCTGGCCGTCGACCCGGGTGCCGAGGAGCCCGAGGGGGCGCAGCCGGTCGCCGTCGCCGGTGTGGAGCTGGACGGTTCGGTGCTGGGTGCGGGCGAGCTGAAGCCCTGGCTCGCCGAGCACGGCACCGCGGTGCTGGGCGTGGCCGCGGTCGACTCGTGGGCGCTGGGCACGGGCGCGGTGGCCGAGGTCGCCCTCGCCGCGGCGGACGGCAAGGCGGCGTGGTTCGACCCGTCGCAGCTGGACGAGGCCGATGAGAACGCGTTCGCGAAGTGGCTGGCCGACCCCGAGAAGCCCAAGGTCATGCACAACGCCAAGGGCGCCATGCGGGTCTTCGCCGAGCACGGCTGGAGCATCGAGGGCGTGTCCATGGACACCGCGCTCGCCGCCTATCTGGTCAAGCCGGGCAGGCGCTCCTTCGCGCTGGACACGCTGTCCCTGGAGTACCTCGGCCGGGAGCTGGGGCCCGCCGCCGCGGCGGACGGTCAGCTCGCCTTCGGCACGGACGAGCAGGCCGAGGCCGACGCGCTGATGGTGCAGGCCCGCACGATCCTCGACCTGGGTGAGGCGTTCGGCGAGAAGCTCGAGGAGGTCGGCGCGGCCGACCTGCTGCGCGACATGGAGCTGCCCACGTCGAGCCTGCTGGCCCGCCTGGAGCGGCACGGCATCGCGGCGGACAAGGCCCACCTGGAGGCCATGGAGCAGATGTTCGCGGGCGCCGTGCAGCAGGCGGTGAAGGAGGCGCACGCGGCCGCCGGGCACGAGTTCAACCTGGGCTCGCCCAAGCAGCTTCAGGAAGTCCTCTTCGGCGAGCTGG
Organism: Streptomyces sp. NPDC058246; assembly: GCF_042881985.1. Classification (NCBI taxonomy): domain Bacteria; kingdom Bacillati; phylum Actinomycetota; class Actinomycetes; order Kitasatosporales; family Streptomycetaceae; genus Streptomyces; species Streptomyces sp. NPDC058246. Next base: position 244,216 of record NZ_JBHVWZ010000007.1, read on the forward strand.
CTCTGCCGAGGACGAAGAAGACGAAGACCGGTTACACGACGGACGCCGACGCGCTGGCATGGCTCGCGACGCAGACGGACAACGAACTGCCGGTGATCATGCTCCGCCACCGTGAGCAGGCCAAGCTGCGGTCCACCGTCGAGGGCCTGATCAAGACGGTCGCCGCGGACGGTCGCATCCACACGACGTTCAACCAGACGGTGGCGGCGACCGGCCGCCTCTCCTCCACCGACCCGAACCTTCAGAACATCCCGGTCCGCACGGACGAGGGCCGCGCCATCCGGCGCGGTTTCGTGGTCGGTGAGGGCTTCGAGTCCCTCATGACCGCGGACTACAGCCAGATCGAGCTGCGGGTGATGGCCCATCTGTCCGAGGACGAGGGCCTGTTGGAGGCGTTCACCTCCGGCGAGGACCTGCACACCACCGTCGCCTCCCAGGTGTTCTCCGTCGAGCGGTCCGCCGTCGACGCGGAGATGCGACGCAAGATCAAGGCGATGTCGTACGGGCTGGCGTACGGGCTGTCGGCGTTCGGCCTCTCCCAGCAGCTGAATATCGAGGCGGGTGAGGCCCGTGCGCTGATGGACACGTACTTCGAGCGCTTCGGCGGCGTACGGGACTATCTGCGGCGCGCGGTCGACGAGGCGAGGGCGACCGGCTACACGGCGACGCTCTTCGGGCGCCGCCGCTACCTGCCGGACCTCAACAGCGACAACCGGCAGCGCCGTGAGGCGGCCGAGCGCATGGCCCTCAACGCCCCCATCCAGGGCACGGCCGCTGACATCGTCAAGATCGCCATGCTCCACGTGGACAAGGCGCTGCGCGAAGCGGGCCTCAAGTCCCGCATGCTCCTCCAGGTCCACGACGAAATCGTGCTGGAGATCGCCCCGGGCGAGCGCGCCAGGACCGAGAAGCTCCTCCGCCACGAGATGGCGAACGCCGTCCAGCTCCGGGCGCCCCTGGACGTCTCCGTCGGCCACGGCCCGGACTGGGAGTCGGCGGCGCACTAGCCTCCGGCGGGCCGTGGGCCCGCGTGGCTTCGGCGGAGGGGACTTACCGGCAGGCGGTAGGTCCCCTCCGCCGCTACGGCCCGCAACGAGCACGGCGCTGCCGCCGGTGCCGCACCAACCAGAACCGGCGTGCCCCGGGCCCCTGGGGCAAGCCCCCCGGCAGGCAGCCGCACCACAGGGCGAGGATCGGCATCCCAGCGCGGCCGCAGGGCGAACCTCGGCCCCCCATCCCGGTCGCAGGACGAGCCTCGGCACCCCACGGCAAGCCCCAGGCAGCCAGCCACAGGGCGAACCTCCACGCCACGGTGACCGAAAGACAGGACGCCGGCCCCCCGGCGACCGCCGGTGCGCGAGCCCCGTAAGCGGGCGCCCCCCCGAAGGGGATCGTCACCCGCGTGGCCCCCGCGAAAGCGCCCTCCGCCCCGGGGGCCCGTAAGGATGCGGGCATGGGTATACGCATGCTTCACGGCCGTACGGCCATAGCCACGGCCGTCGTCTTCGCAGCCACTGCTGTCGCCTCGGCGCTGCTCGCGCCGATACCCGCGGTCGCCGCGGAAGCCGGCACCGCGCAGGTGCCCGTGGACTGCAGCTCCACCCGAGACCCCGACCTCGCCGCCCAGATGTCACGCGACATCCAGGCGGCGTTGTCGTCCCGCCAGGGCACCGTCTCGGTGGCGGTGCGCGACGACGAGACCGGCCTGACCTGCTCCCTCGCCAGCGAACGGCAATACGACTCGGCGAGCGTCGCCAAGGTCATGATCATGGAAGGCGTCCTTCGTCGCGCCCAGGAGCTCGGCCGCAAGCTCACCACCTGGGAGCTGGCCAACATCCGCCCCATGATCACCCAGTCGGACAACGACTCCGCCCTGCGGCTGTGGACCGACCTCGGTCACGCCTACCTCAACCGTCTCCTCACCCGCGTGGGGACGACCGGCACCGTCCTCGGCCCGAACGGTTACTGGGGCCTGACCCGCACCACGGCCGCCGACCAGATGCGGTTCCTCGACGTGCTCACCAACGCCCGCTCGTTCCTGACGAGCCGCGCCGACGGCCTGAAGCTGATGAGCGAGGTCCGCAGCGACCAGCGCTGGGGGGTGACCTCCGGCATGCCCACCGGCCTCACGGCGCACATCAAGAACGGCTGGCTGCCCCGGGCCACGCACGGCTGGCGCGTGCACAGCGTCGGCGCGTTCACGGGCTCCGCCCGCACCTACCACATCGTCGTCCTGACGCACGACAACCCGACGATGGCGTACGGGGTCCGCACCATCGAGCGCATCGCGCAGGCCGTGCACCGCGGCCTCAACCAAGGCCGCGGCCGGATCGAGAGCCCCGTCCCGGAGAGCGCGGTCAGCGAGCAGTCGGACGGCTCGGCTCCGTACGAGCAGCTGCCGGGCCGGGACGAGCCGGAGCCGGACGCCACACCCTGACGCCCACGGCGTACAGCCCGAGCCCGAGCACCAGGCCCGCGCCCCCGCCGAAACACAGCGCCGGGATCACCTCCCAGGGCTTCGCGCCGGTGCCCCCGTCGGCCCACCAGCGTGAAGCCCGCTGTACGGCGCCCACCAGCGCGCAGCACCCGAGTACGGCGCCCGCCGACCACCGGTCGGAGACGGACAACACGGGTACGCCGACGGCTTCGCCGGTGGGCGTCCGGCGTACCGCGACCACCACGAAGGCCGCGATGACGACGGCCCCCACCGCCGAACTGCCGTACTGCGCGTACGAGAACAGCGGCATGCCCCCGACCTCCCGCCCCAGCGCGGGAATCAGCCGCACGCCCCACCGGTCGTGATGGGTGAACGCGTCCCAGACGACATGGGTCAGCGCGCCGAGGGCAGCGGAGACGTACCACCGCAAGACCGTTGACGGGCGCGGGCGTCGACGGGGTGACCCGCAGCGCAGCAGCCGCGCCGGACGCCCCTGCCGGGCCGCCGGGAGCAGCGCCACCAGCGGCTCGCGCAGCACCAGCCAGGCGCCCACCAGCACCCAGGCGATGAGCACGTCGACGGTGAACACCCCGGTGAACGAGTGCGTGAAGGTGCCGAACTCCATGGCCCCGGGCAGCACACTCGCCGCGTAGTAGGTCATGTCGGGAGCGAACGAACCGGCGACCAGGACGGCGGGAACCAGTCGGCCGCGCCCGCTTCCGTCACCGCGCACGGCGGGCAGTACGGCCGCCGCATGGCTGAGAGTGAAGGGCAAGTGGTCCCCCTACGGCTAACGTTGGCCGGGTATTTCCGTGCGCGTGATCACCGAGGGCCAGTATGCGCGACGTCGACACGTGGCCAACTGGTGAATATCGGGCGCGAGCGGGTGCCCGCGCGACGGAAGTTGTCGTAGTGTCACCTGGGTCACCGTGCTGGGGAGCTCGGTCCAACACAGAAGCAGCGCACGGAGAAACACCGGCAAAGGCGCACAGCGGTCGTCCACGGGAGGGGTTCACTCAATGGCGGCGCATTTCGGCAGGAGGCTGCGCAAAGGGGCGGCAACCACCGCCGTGGCCGCGGCCGCGGTCGCGGCCCTGGCCGCGTCCCAGGCCCCGGGAGTGTCCACCGACGACGCCGGCAGACAGACGACCGGCGCCGATGCCGCGCCCGACGCGACCGGCGGCGACGGCACCGCGACCGGCAACTCGCGCTACTACACCGACCTGCCGCCGCTCGACAGCCCCAACCCGTCGCCGACCACGGGCACGACGCCGCCGGTGGTGACAGGCGACGCCGAGGCGGGCATCCCCGCGACCGTCCTGGACGCCTACAAGAAGGCCGAGGCGTCCCTGCGCGACTCCAAGCCGGGCTGCAACCTGCCCTGGCAACTCCTCGCCGCCATCGGCAAGGTCGAGTCGGGCCAGGCCCGCGGCGGCCGCGTGGACGCCGGCGGTACGACGTACTCGCCGATCCTCGGCCCGGTCCTCAACGGCAACGGCTTCGCGAACATCAGCGACACCGACCACGGCCTGTACGACGGCGACTCCACCCACGACCGCGCGGTCGGACCGATGCAGTTCATCCCGTCCACCTGGGCGTGGGCGGGCCGCGACGGCAACGGAGACGGCAAGAAGGATCCCAACAACGTCTACGACGCGGCGCTCGCCGCCGGCCACTACCTCTGCCGGTTCGACCACGACATGTCGGTCCAGGCGCAGATGAACGCCTCGATCCTCAGCTACAACAACTCGACGGCGTACCTCAACACCGTCCTGTCGTGGCTGGAGTACTACCGCAAGGGCACCCACGAGGTGCCGGACGGCACCGGCGCGCTGCCCTCGCACAACAGCGACGACACCTCCGGCGCGAGCCCCACCCCGACGCCGCCCGCGCCCTCCAGGCCGAGCCCCAAGCCGAGCACTCCCAAGCCCGGCGACGGAGGCTCGACGAGCCCCAGCCCGAAGCCGTCCACGCCGTCCACGCCGTCCACCCCCTCGACGCCGTCGCCGAGTCCGACGCCGCCGACCCCCACCGAGACGGTGGATCACCTGGAGGACGCGGACACCGCGAAGCTCACCGCGACGGCGGGCGACACCTTCGCCCAGAAGATCGCCGTACGGACCGAGACCAAGGCCGGCAAGGCCGTGGCCAAGGTCCGGGTGCGGTTCACGATCGTCGGCGACGCCACGGACGCCACCTTCACCGGCGGCGAGACCGTCGCCACGGTCGTCACCGACAGCGCGGGCAAGGCCACCGCGCCCGCGCTCGTGGCGGGCGAGAAGACCGGCGACTTCACGGTCCGCGCCACCGTCGTCGGCCGGGTCATGGCCGGCCTCGACTACACGGCCACCGTCACCCCGCGCCAGGCCGACACCCTCACCCGTACCAGCGACACCGCATTGACCTGTGTGCCGGGCGGCGAGTTCGCCGACCAGGTCGAGGTGAAGGCCACCTACAAGGGTGCCGTCGCGGACAAGGTCGCCGCCACCGCGACCCTCATCAAGTCGGCGGACGACGCGACCGAGAACGACAAGGGCCCCTACTTCAAGGACGCGGACGGCAAGACCGTCCGCACCCTGACGGACCTCACCACGGACGCCGACGGCGTCCTCAAGCTGCCGAAGCTGTACGCGGACGACACCACCGGCACGTTCCTGCTCCGCGTCAACACCACGGGCGGCGCGACACTGACCGTCGAGCTGAAGGTGGCCGCGGCCACCTCGTAGTCCGTACGCGGTGGCCGCGGCCACCTCGTAGTCCGTACGCGCGTCCAGGGCGCCCCTCCGCTTTCCGGCGGAGGGGCGCCCTCGTCCGTGCCCTCTCTCTGCCCGCGTCTGTGTGTGCAACGTGTTCTCATCTCGCCCCGCCGTTGCTACGGTGCCGGACCTGACGATGTATCAGCTCCTTGCCCTCGGGAGGCCCGCATGCGTGCCCTCATCGCCGCCGCGACCGGTCTCGCCGTGGCGGTCGCCCTGGTGCTGACCATGACGGCCATGGGCTCACACGCAGGCAAGACATCACCGAAACCGCTGCTGACGACCGTGCCCGCACATCCGTAGACCGTGCCCGCACCTTCGTGGACGGTGCCCGCACGCCCGTGGACCGCGCCCGCGCACCCGCACACCGTGCTCGCGGTCCAGCAACTCCCAGGGAGGGACGCCGAGATGCGCCGCAAGGCAAGCCTGATCCTGCTCGCCTTCGCCGTGTTCTTCACGGCGCTGTCCCCGCTGCTGCGCTGGTACGCCTTCCCGCGCCTGGCGAAGATCCCCGCCAACCAGTACCAGGACATGGTCCTGGAGGCGAAGGACGCCACCCTCCTCGACTACGGCACCATGAAGGCCAAGAAGGTCCCCAAGGTCACCATCGTGCAGACCCTCAAGGGCAACGTCGGGGCCTCCGACAGCATCGAGAAGACCGCGGGCCGCGACGTCGTCGTCTGGGACTCCCTGTCCTACGTCCAGGGCCCCGACGGCAAGATGGTCTCCAAGCTGCCCGAGCGCTACATCTTCGACGCGCACAGCCAGGAACCCGTCCACGCCACCGGCGAGTCCGTCGACGGCGACCCGGTCACCCGCGAGGGCATCGAGTTCAAGTGGCCCTTCCAGACGGAGAAACGGGACTACGAGTACTTCGACGCGCAGACCCGCACCTCGGCCCCCATCCACTACAAGGGCACCCAGACCTTCCGCGGCGTCAAGGTCTACTACTTCGAGCAGACCATCCCCTGGACGAAGGTCGCGTTCCCCAAGATCATGCCCGTCCAGGGCATCACCCCGGAGTCCGTCGCCAAGACCGGCACCACCCGCTGGTACACCACCGTCCGCAAATTCTGGGTGGAACCGGTGACCGGGGCGCCCGTCTATGGCGAGGAGATCCACAAGGAGGAACTCCGCGGCGGCACCCTGCTCGGCGGCCGGGACAAGGTGACCGCCTTCTCCGGGCACGTGAAGATGCGCGAGGACTACATCGAGCACACGGTCGACCTGGTCAAGTCGAACCGCACGCTGGTCCTCATGATGACGTCGTACCTGCCCTGGGGCTTCCTGTTCCTGGGCGCGGCCCTGCTGTCCCTCTCCCTGTACCTGGAGGCGCGCCACCGCAGGCCCGGAGACCCGGCACCGGCCCAGCCCGCGGAACCCGAGCCGGTCAACGCCTGAGCCGCGCGTTCGTGTACCGCGTCGGCTCGGCGGTCGCCGGGTCCTCGGGCCACGGGTGCTTGGGGTACCGCCCCCGCAGTTCGCTGCGTACGGCCCGGTAGCCGTCCCTCCAGAAGGAGGCCAGGTCGGCCGTGACGGCGGCGGGCCGGCCGGCGGGGGAGAGCAGATGCACGAGCACCGGTATGCCGGCCACACGGGGCGTCTCGGCCAGCCCGAACATCTCCTGCAACTTCACGGCGAGGACCGGCCGGTCGGGGTTCTCGTAGTCGATCCGGATTCTGGACCCGCTCGGCACCTCGATCCGCTCCGGAGCGAGCTCGTCGAGCCGCGCGGCGTCACCGGTGGCCCAGGGCAGCAGCCGGCCGAGCCCCTGCCCGGCATCGATCCGCGCCAGATCGCTCCGCCGGCGCGCCCGGCCGAGCTCCGGCTCCAACCACTCCTCCACGCGCGCGTGCAGGGCGTCGTCGCAGACGTCGGGCCAGGGAGCGCCGAGGTGGTGGTACAGAAAGGCGAGCCGCTGTCGCAACGTCTCCGCGTCCCGCGTCCACCGCAACAGCCCCAGCCCCTCCTCCCGCAGCCCTTCCACGAGCGCCTCCCGTACGAGCCCGGGGTCCGCGTCCTTCATGGGCCGGACCGCCAGCTCCACGGCCCCCAGCCGCTCCACCCGCCGCGCGACGACGTCCCCCTCGGCCCAGTGGACCTCGGCACCCTCGGAGCGGAGCCCGGCGGCGGCCCACCGTGCCGTCTCCTCGTCGATCACGCCCGCCAGCCGCACGCGCGCGTGCCCGGCACCCACGGGCCGATCCGCCACGGCGACGGCGAGCCACGGAGCCCCCCGCAACCCTGTCCCGTCCCCGAGCTCGGCCCGCGTCCCGGAGGCCATGAGATAGGAGCCGCCGTGCCCCCGCGCAACCCGCTCGGGAAACGCCAGCGCGGCCACGAGCCCGACGACCCGGTCGTCCCCGGCGCTTGCCCGCTCACCCGCCCTGGAGGGAGGCGAGGCGGACGTGGAAGGCGCCTTGGCGGTGCCGGGCCGGGGTTCGGCGATGCCCGTTTCCGTCACGGGGTCGACGAGCGTTTCCAGCAGGGGGCCACGGAGGGGTGGGCGGGAAAGGTCCCGCGCCACAGGAGCGGGGCTGGTCGCGGCCCGCAGACGCCGGGCCTCCGCGCGCCAGCGGCCGGCATAGGCGTCGCCCCCGCGCCGGGCGGCACGCCAGGCCGCGGCGAGATCGTCGCCGTACTCGCGCGGCGGCTCCTCGCTCAGGAGGGCGACCACCTCGGCGGCCCGGTTCACCCCGACCTCGGGCACCGCGTCCAGCAGGGCCCGGGCGAGCCGGGGGTGCAGCCCGAGCCGGGACATGCGCACCCCCCGCTCCGTCGCCCGCCCCGCGGAGTCCACCGCACCGATCGCCGACAAGACCGAGCGCGCCGCCGCCATCGCCCCACCCGGCGGCGGGTCGAGGAGCGCGAGGCCCGTCGCGTCCGGGTCGCCCCAGCAGGCCGCCTGCAGGGCGAACGCCGTCAGGTCGGCCACCTTGATCTCCGGCGCGGGGAAGCGGACCAGACGCGCGTCCTCCGCCTCCGTCCAGCACCGGTACACCGCTCCCGGCGCCTCACGCCCGGCCCGCCCCGCCCGCTGCCGCCCGGCCGCCTGCGAGGCCCGTACCGTCGTCAGCGCGCTCAGCCCGCGCGCGTGATCCACTCGCGGCTCCCGCGCGAGCCCCGAGTCGACGACCACCCGCACCCCGGGAACGGTCAGCGACGACTCGGCCACCGAGGTCGCGAGGACCACCCGGCGCCCGGCACCCGGCGACAGCACCGCGTCCTGGACGGCGGCGGGTGCCCGCCCGTGCACCTGGAGTACGTCGACCGGACCCAGATCCCCCAGCTGACCCGCCACCCGCGCGATCTCCCCGACCCCGGGCAGAAAGCACAGCACGTCCCCCTCGCGCTCGGCCAGCGCCCGCCGCACCACCGACGCCACATGCGTCAGCAGCGCCGGGTCCACCCGCATCCCGTGCGGCGGCCGTACGGGCCGCACCGGCGGCGCCCACACCACCTCGACCGGATACGAGACACCCCGCGCCTCGACGACCGGCGCGCCACCCAGCAGCCGGGCCCACCCCTCGGCGTCCGTCGTCGCGGACGCGGCCACCAGGCGCAGTTCGGGGCGGAGCGCGGCCCGCACGTCCCACAGGAAGGCGGCCACCGTGTCGGCGTCCAGATGCCGTTCGTGACACTCGTCGAGAACGACCACGTCGACGCCCGGCAACTCCTGGTCCCGCTGCAGCCGCTGCAACAGGACACCGGTCGTGACGACCTCCACGCGCGCGTGCCGGCCGACCACCCGCTCCCCGCGCACGGTGTAGCCGACGCTCTCACCGGCCTTCTCGCCCAGCAGCCACGCCATCCGCCGGGCGGCGGCCCGGGCCGCGATGCGCCGGGGCTCGGCGACGACGATCCGGCGGGCCGGCCGCCCGTCGTCCAGGAGACCGGCGAGCGCCAGCGGCACGAGGGTCGTCTTGCCGGTGCCGGGCGGCGCCACGAGCACGGCGCTGCCGTCACCCTCCAGGGCGTCGTGCAGACCGGGCAGGGCGCCGCGCACGGGCAACAGGTCCAGGGCGTCGTAACGGATCACGCCCCCAGTCTCGTACGAGCGTCAAACCGCTCTCGCACGAGCTGCGGGAGTCGCAGTCGCGGTACCGCCCACCGCACGCGCACGGGGCGCGGTACCGCCCACCGCACGTGCACGGGCGGTGGCACGCGCACGCGCAGTCCACAGCCCCGCACGCGCGCACGTTCAGCCCCACCCGCACGCGCGCGTGCCGCATGCGCGCGTGCGGTCAAGAACGTCCTCCTCGCGCGCGTGGAGCTATGACACCCACCACGCGCGCGTGGACTCGCCACCGCCCGTCACGCGCGCGTGAACCCAGCACCGCCCGTCGTCACGCGCGCGTGGACCCAGCACCGCCCGTCACGTGCGCGTGGGCTCGGCACCGCCCCGTCCACGCCCGCGTGGACTTCGCATCCCTCCGCGCGTCAGTCCCGCTCGCACACGAAGATCGCCGTCCCCGGGATCAGATTCCCGCGCAACGGGGACCAGCCGCCCCACTCCTGGGTGTTCCAGGCGGGCCACTCCGGCTCGACGAGGTCGATCAGGCGGAAGCCACCCGCCACGACGTCGCGGACGCGGTCCCCGACGGTCCTGTGGTGCTCGACGTACACCGCGCGGCCCTCCTCGTCCTGCTCCACGTACGGAGTGCGGTCGAAGTAGGAGGCGGACACCGACAGGCCCTCGGGCCCCGGCTCGTCCGGGAACGCCCAGCGGACCGGGTGGGTCACCGAGAAGACGAAGCGGCCCCCGGGGCGCAGCACCCGGTGCACCTCGCGCAGGACGCGGACCGGGTCGGCGACGAACGGCAGCGCGCCGTACGCCGAGCAGGCGAGGTCGAAGGAGCCGTCGGCGAACGGCAGGGCGCCCGCGTCGGCCTCCACCAGAGGCACGCCCCCGCCGATGCGCAGGGCGTGCTGGAGCTGGCGGTGGGAGAGGTCCAGGGCCACCGGACGCGCGCCCTGGCCGGCCAGCCAGCGCGAGCACTGGGCCGCCCCGGCGCCGATCTCCAGGACGTCCTTGCCCTTCAGGTCCTCCGGCGGGCCGAGCAGCTCGGCCTCCACCTCGTCGAGGCCCTCGGGACCCCACACGAAGCGGTCGTCCCCGAGAAACGTGCCGTGCTCGATCTGGTACTCGTCCGCGTTCCGGTCCCACCAGCCCCGGTTGGCCCGGGAACTCTCCGTGACGTTCGCGTCACGTCGGGTGGCTTCGGGTTCGAACGGTTCGGGCTCTTGGATGATCGGCTCCCTCGTCGTACTCTTCCGTCCAACCCGTCTCGGGGTGTCACGACAGAGGCGCGCCATGGCCCGCGTGGCCTCGTGAGACAGGTCTTGTGCCGGGTATGCGGCGATCCGCCCCGGGTGTGCGCCTTCGCGCATTGACCCTGCCCGGCTGCCCCCGTATGCTACAAGTTGCGCTGCGGGCCTGCGCTCCTCAGACGTAGCAGGCTGCGCTCGCATCTGTATGTATGTCCCCTCGGTTTTCGAGGCGCCACTGGTGTGTGCTTGTCAAGGCACCGGCCAGGCTGGGCGCTTCCTTGGCTGTCCGGCCTTCTGCAGAGCGAAACGGGCTCCCGGCGTAAGCAGTACCTACGACTCACTGTCCGTACCGGAGCCCTTTCCCACATGACGAGCAGCACCGAGACCACCGCCACCACCCCGCAGGTTGCGGTCAACGACATCGGTAACGAGGAAGCCTTCCTCGCCGCGATCGACGAGACGATCAAGTACTTCAACGACGGCGACATCGTCGACGGCGTCATCGTGAAGGTCGACCGGGACGAGGTCCTGCTCGACATCGGTTACAAGACCGAAGGCGTCATCCCGAGCCGCGAACTCTCCATCAAGCACGACGTCGACCCGAACGAGGTCGTCGCCGTCGGTGACGAGATCGAAGCCCTCGTTCTCCAGAAGGAGGACAAGGAAGGCCGTCTGATCCTGTCCAAGAAGCGCGCTCAGTACGAGCGGGCCTGGGGCACGATCGAGAAGATCAAGGAAGAAGACGGCATCGTCACCGGTACCGTCATCGAGGTCGTCAAGGGTGGTCTCATCCTCGACATCGGCCTCCGTGGCTTCCTGCCGGCCTCCCTCGTCGAGATGCGCCGCGTTCGCGACCTCCAGCCGTACGTGGGCAAGGAGCTCGAGGCCAAGATCATCGAGCTGGACAAGAACCGCAACAACGTGGTCCTGTCCCGCCGTGCCTGGCTCGAGCAGACCCAGTCCGAGGTTCGCCAGACGTTCCTCACCACCCTCCAGAAGGGTCAGGTCCGCTCCGGCGTCGTGTCCTCGATCGTCAACTTCGGTGCCTTCGTGGACCTGGGTGGCGTCGACGGTCTCGTCCACGTCTCCGAGCTCTCCTGGAAGCACATCGACCACCCCTCCGAGGTTGTCGAGGTCGGCCAGGAAGTCACCGTCGAGGTCCTCGACGTCGACATGGACCGCGAGCGCGTCTCCCTGTCGCTCAAGGCGACGCAGGAAGACCCGTGGCAGCAGTTCGCCCGTACGCACCAGATCGGTCAGGTCGTCCCGGGTAAGGTCACCAAGCTCGTTCCGTTCGGTGCGTTCGTCCGCGTGGACGAGGGCATCGAGGGTCTGGTCCACATCTCCGAGCTGGCCGAGCGCCACGTGGAGATCCCGGAGCAGGTCGTCCAGGTCAACGACGAGATCTTCGTCAAGGTCATCGACATCGACCTCGAGCGCCGTCGCATCAGCCTCTCGCTGAAGCAGGCCAACGAGTCCTTCGGTGCCGACCCGGCCTCGGTCGAGTTCGACCCGACCCTGTACGGCATGGCCGCGTCGTACGACGACCAGGGCAACTACATCTACCCCGAGGGCTTCGACCCCGAGACCAACGACTGGCTCGAGGGCTACGAGACCCAGCGGGAGGCGTGGGAGCACCAGTACGCCGAGGCGCAGCAGCGCTTCGAGCAGCACCAGGCGCAGGTCATCAAGTCCCGCGAGGCGGACGCGCAGGCCGAGGCCGAGGGCGCTGCCGCCCCCGCCGCCGGTTCCGGTGCGGGCGTCTCGGGCGGTTCGTACTCCTCGGAGTCGGACGACAACTCCGGCGCCCTGGCGTCGGACGAGGCCCTCGCCGCGCTTCGCGAGAAGCTTGCGGGTGGCCAGAGCTGAACCGTCTAGGTTCCGCTAGCCAGTAGTTCGGTGGGCCGCACCCCTTACGGGGGGTGCGGCCCACCGGTCTTTTGTCCGCGGGCTGTGAGGGTTGGTCGCACAGGTCCCCGCGCGCCTGACGGGCGCTTCTCCGGGATGACGCTATGGCGTGACGGTGATGTTCGTGAGGCCCTTGCCGCCCGTCACCGTGTTCGACGCGTACACCGTCGTCTTGCAGCTCGTGCCGTAGTTGGTCACGTTGATCGCGAGTTGTTTGTCGCCCGTCGCGCCCGTCAGGTTCGAGGTGTTGCCCCGGAACACCGCGCCGCAGCCCCAGCCGGACTGCTGGGTGTGGGTCTCGTAGCCGTCGTTCGTCGTGGCCGTGCCTTTGTTGTTCTCCACGAGGACGTCGTTGCCCTTCACGTCGACCCAGGAGTCGTCGTAGTTGGCGCCGGTGAGGCCGCTGCCGTCGAAAGTGTTGCCCGTGATGCGCGCGCCCGTGGTGCCCTCCTTGATGTCGACGTTCTCGCCGCCCACGTCCGGGCCGATGGTGTTGCCGGTGATCTCGATGCGGTCGCTCTTGTCGGAGGTGCCGCCGGCCGTGCCCACGTACACGCCCTCGCCCATCCCGCGGCCGTCGTTGCCGGTGTCGTAGATCTTCGAGTTCTTGATCACGCCGTCCGTGCTGGAGTTGCGGAAATGGACGCCCTCCATGTCGAGTCCATGGACGGTGACCGTGTCGACGACGACGCCCTGCGCCGAGTCGATCATGATGCCCTTCTGGCCGCCGGTGACGGTGATACCGCGGACCGTCCAGTACGAGGCGCCGTCGAGGTGCAGGCCGTAGCCGCCACCGGCCTTCAGGACGGCCTTCGAGGAGCCGGTGAGCGTGATCCGTGACGCCGAGGTCCCGTCGAGCGTGGTTGTGAAATTGCCGCTGTACGTGCCGTCCGCGAGGTGGATCGTGTCGCCGGAGGACGCCGAGGTGAGCGCCGACTTCAGCTGGGCGGCGGTGGAGACCTCGATGACCTGGGCCGCCGAGGCGGAGGGAGCGGTCAGGATCGCGCCGGCCGTGGCCGTCGTCGCGGCGATCAGGGGGAGGAGGAGCGTGCGTCGGATGCGCATGTGGGGGTGACCTTCCCGTCGGTTCGCATAGAAGCGTGTTCCTGTACGTGAACTTTGGGTGCCCATATGAACGTAAGGGGGCCGCATGGTTGCGTCAAGGTCCGGACCGGTTCCGGGTGTGCGGGGAGGGAAACGTGGTGGATACACGAGTAACTCCCGTGCCGTAACAGGCCGTTGCCAGGATCCCCGCGTCATTCAAGATCGTGAGGGGAGCCGAAGTCATGGCAGCACAGCAGCGATCGGGTACACACGCGAGCCGGCGCGCCTTTCTCCGCAACGTCGGTCTCACCGGGGGCGCGGGCGCGATGTTCGCCACCATGGGAGCCCTCGGGCTCGCGCCCACCGCCCAGGCGGCAGGGCGTGAACAGTCCTTCCGCGCACCGAAGTCGAGCGATTTCACGCTCACCGGACGCGGCGCCGCCAAGGTCGTGATCGTCGGCGGCGGCATCGCGGGACTGGCGTCCGCGTACGAACTCGGCAAGGCGGGCTACGACTGTACGGTCCTGGAGGCCAGGGACCGCACCGGTGGCCGCAACTTCACCGTGCGCGGCGGCGATTCGACCACCGACCTCTACGGCAACACACAGACGGCCCGCTTCGGGGAGGGCCACTACATGAACGCGGGTCCGGCCCGCCTGCCGCAGTGGATGGTCACCCTCGACTACTGCCGCGAACTCGGCGTTCCGATCGAAGTGTTCACGAATACGAACGCGGACGCGTACCTCTACAACGAGTCGAGCGGCATGACCAAGCCGGTGCGCTACCGCACCGCGAAGGCCGATGTGTACGGCTACGTCTCCGAGTTGCTCGCCAAGGCCACCGACAAGGGCGCCCTCGACAAGGAGCTGACCGCCACCGACCAGGAGAAGCTCGTCGAGTTCCTCAAGGACTTCGGCGAACTCGGCGACAAGCTGACGTACGGGGGCGGAGAGCGCCGCGGCTACACCACCGTCCCGGCGGCCGCGGGCACCCCCGGTGTCCTGCTCGGTGACATCCCCTCCGCCTCGGAGGTGTTCGCCAGCGGAGTCGGCCGCTACTTCTCCTTCGAGTTCGGCTTCGACCAGGCGATGCTGATGTTCCAGCCGGTGGGAGGGATGGACCGGATACCGAGGGCGCTGACGAGGGAGATCGGGGCCCATCGCGTCCGTACAGGGGCCGCGGTCTCCAGAATCACCGACAAGGGGAATGGCGTCACCGTCACCTACACCCAGGGCGGCCGCACGAAGTCCATCGACGCCGACTACTGCATAGGCGCCCTCCCGCCCAACATCCTCGCCAGGATCCCGCACAACCTCGGATCCGGCGTCCAGAGCGCCCTGGAGGCGATCACTCCGCAGTCCGCCGCCAAGATCGGTCTGGAGTACCGTTCGCGCTGGTGGGAACTCGACCACGGCATCTACGGCGGTATCACCGAGACCGACCAGGACGTCACCCACATCTGGCACCCCTCGTACGGCTTCCACGGCGAGCGCGGTGTGCTGATCGGCTACTACAACTACGGCGGCGACGCGGACTCGTACGCCAAGCTCACCCCCGAGGAGCGCGAGAAGCGCGCGGTCGCCGCGGGCGTGAAGATCTACGGCGAGAAGTACCGCACCGAACTCGCGTCCTCCTTCTCCCACCACTGGCGCCAGACGCCCCACCTGGAGGCCGCCTGGCACGACACCCCCGGCGGCCCCGACGACGCCCGCTACAAGCCGCTGAACGAGCCCACCGGGCGGGTCTACTTCGCGGGCGACTGGCTCAGCTACACCGACGCCTGGCAGCACGGCGCGTTCACATCCGCCCGCAAGGCGGTCACCACACTCCACGCGCGCGTGCTGTCCGCATAACCGTCCCCAGGCGTCCTCATGGCCGCCGACGGAGGACTTTGAGCCGCTCGTGGCGGCTGAGACGTCGGAAAGAGGCGGCGGTGCGCGGCGCGGGCCGGGAATGCCCGCGCCGCGCACCACGTTGTGCAGTACGAACACGAGGAGGAGCGGTCACAGTGCTTGATCCGCAGGGTTTGTACGCATGGGAGCCGAAGGGCTTGGCCGTGGTCGACATGGCACTCGCCCAGGAGTCGGCCGGTCTTGTCATGCTCTACCACTTCGACGGATACATCGACGCGGGCGAAACCGGCGACCAGATCGTCGACCGGCTGCTCGACTCGCTGCCCCACCAGGTCGTGGCCCGTTTCGACCACGACCGGCTCGTGGACTACCGGGCCCGCCGTCCGCTGCTGACGTTCAAGCGCGACCGCTGGACCGATTACGAAGAGCCCACTCTCGACGTACGCCTGGTGCAGGACGCCACGGGCGCGCCGTTCCTGCTGCTGTCCGGTCCCGAGCCGGACGTGGAGTGGGAGCGCTTCGCCGCCGCCGTCCAGCAGATCGTGGAGCGGCTCGGCGTCCGCCTCTCGGTGAACTTCCACGGCATCCCCATGGGCGTCCCGCACACGCGACCCGTGGGCCTCACCCCGCACGGCAACCGCACCGAGCTGGTGCCCGGCCACCGCAGCCCCTTCGACGAGGCACAGGTGCCCGGAAGCGCCGAGTCCCTCGTCGAGTACCGCCTCATGGAGGCCGGACACGACGTCCTCGGCGTCGCCGCACACGTGCCGCACTACATCGCCCGCTCCCCGTACCCGGACGCCGCGTTGACCGTCCTGGAGTCGATCACCGCCGCGACCGGCCTGGTACTGCCCGGCATCGCGCACTCCTTGCGCACCGAGGCGCACCGCACGCAGACCGAGATCGACCGGCAGATCCAGGAGGGCGACGAGGAACTCGTCGCTCTCGTCCAGGGCCTCGAGCACCAGTACGACGCCGCGGCGGGCGCCGAAACGCGGGGCAACATGCTCGCGGAGCCCGTGGATATCCCGTCGGCCGACGAGATCGGGCTGGAGTTCGAGCGGTTCCTGGCGGAGCGCGAGGGCGACGGCTGACCTTCGGGCCCACTCACGGTCCGCTCCCGGGCCCGCACATGGCGCTGTCGGAGGCAGGCCCTAAGCTTCCGGTCATGCTGAAGGTGGGCCTGACCGGTGGTATCGGCGCCGGCAAGAGCGAGGTGTCGCGGCTCCTCGTCGAGCGCGGCGCGGTGCTGATCGACGCGGACAGGATCGCGCGGGAGGTCGTCGCGCCCGGAACTCCCGGGCTGGCGGCGGTCGTCGACGCCTTCGGCGAGGACGTGCTCGCACCGGACGGCAGCCTGGACCGGCCCAAGCTGGGCTCGATCGTCTTCGCCGACCCGGAGAAGCTCGCCGTCCTCAACGCGATCGTGCACCCTCTGGTGGGCGCCCGCTCCCGGGAACTCGAGAACGCCGCCTCCGAGGATGCCGTCGTCGTGCACGACGTCCCCCTGCTCGCGGAAAACGGCCTCGCATCGCTGTACGACGTCGTGATCGTCGTCGACGCCCGCCCCGAGACCCAGCTCGATCGCCTCGTACGGCTGCGCGGCATGGCCGAGGAGGACGCCCGCGCCCGCATGGCCGCCCAGGCCCCACGCGACAAGCGCCTGGAGATCGCGGACATCGTGATCGACAACGACGTACCCCTGGAGGAGCTGCAGCGGCGCGTACGGGACGTATGGGCGGATCTCGTACACAGAACGCGGCGGCCCCAGGAATAGCGGGCCCCCGAGGGGGCGTTGAACCCTTGGAGTGAGGGAAGGACTCTGCCGTGCCCGAGACCAGCGGTTCGACCGGACGTACACCGGAGACGCATGTCATCGACTTCCGCGCCGCCGAGCGACTGCTCGCCGCGCGGGACCCACGGGGCGCGGTGAAACTGCTCGACCCGGTCATCGCCGCGCACCCGGAGAACACCGCGGCCCGGCTGCTGCGCGCCCGAGCCTTCTTCGCCGCCGCGCAACTGCGCCCCGCCGAGCTGGAGTTCACGATCGTCCTGGAGCGCGAGCCGGACAACGCGTTCGCGCACTTCGCGCTCGCCCGCACCTATGAGCGCCAGCGACGCCCCGAGCAGGCGAAGCGGCACTTCAGACTGGCGGCGGCGCTCGACCCGAAGCCGCAGTATCTGGAAGCGGCACGCTTCGACTCGTGAGTCGTCGGTCCCACTCGCCGCCCGGTGACGGGTGACATACGTGCCGTGAACCGCGTCGTACGCCGGGTCGCTGTCAGGGATGGCGGTGTTGCGGCGGCCGGAACGTAGGCCGGTGCCGTGAGGGCCGAGGTCCCGGCGGCTCCGGCGGCTCCGGCGGTTGATACGGCGGGACGTCGCGGCCCGGCTGATAGTGCGGCCCCTGATGGATGTGCCGCAGGATCATGATCATGTCTACGGTGACGATCAGCCACAGCACCCCGCACGCGGCCGCCCAGCCGGGCCGCCCGACCAGGGCGAACGCCGCCGTTCCGGCCATCGCCCAGATCAGCCCCCACAGGCTCAGCCAGAAGCGCAGCCGCAGAGCACTGCGCGCTGTCACCGGTTCACTGCCCGTACGCATTCGGATCACTACTCCTACTGGGAAACGTACTCTTCGTGGTGCACGTTCACCATGGGAGAGCGGTCGGAGCGACGATCGATGGGGGAGGCGACGGTGCTGCTGGAGGCGCTGCGGGCGGACGCGAGGCTCGCGGAGTGGCTGAGGGATCTGGAGAGCGAGGGCGCTCCCCGCGTGGAAGCGGTGCTTCCGGACGCGGCCGAGCTGCCGGACGTCCTGCTGGACCTGACCGTGGCCCACGAGCACATCAATGAACTCGTCGCGCTGCGCGACGAGTTGGCGGCGGATCCGGAGACCATGGCGCTTCTCTCCCGCTGCGTCGCCCGCTTCGTACGCGACATGGGGGAGATCGGAAAGGGCTGGGAGCCGCCCGCGTTCCCCGCGTCGACGGGGGCGCTCGGGCGGTGCTTCCACGTGTACGTCTTCATCGCGGCGCTTCCGTACGTGCGGGCGTACCACCGGGAGCGCGGAGTCCCGGAGGACGTGTCGCGGCGCACCCTCGCCGATCTCGGCCGGCACGTGGCCGTCCACCACAGACGGCTCGGTACCCCTGGGCTGCTGTTCCCCTGGTGGATAGCCCTGCACTTCCATGGCGAGCTGTTCCAGCTGGGCCGGCTCCAGTTCCAGCGGGCGCGGCTCGGCCAACGCACGGGCCGGGCCGTCGCGGCGGCGGGCCTGGATCTGGGCCCCGGCGACCCCTACCTGAGCCTGCACATCACCGACTTCCGCGGCCCGCTGTCCCCGTCCGCCTGCGACCGGTCGCTCGCGCTGGCACTGGAGTTCTTCGCCCGCCACTACCCCGACGAGCGCCATGACGTCGCCGTCTGCCACTCCTGGCTGCTCGACACCCAGCTCAAGCGGTATCTGCCGGCAGAATCCAACATCATCCGCTTCCAGGACCGGTTCGAGCTCGTGTACCAGAATCAGACCCCGGACGACGGAGTGCCCGTCGGTTTCGTCTTCGGCGACCCGGAGCTGGCGGTGGAGGAGCTGCCACGACGCAACAGTGTCGAGCGCGCGGTGGGGGATCATCTGCGCGCGGGCGGCCACTGGTATGGCGGGCAAGGGTGGTTCGCACTGTAGCTCGCCACTCGAACGGGTGAATGGGGGCGGGGTGGGAACGCGTCGGCGGAGGCCGCCCGTTGGACGGGTATGAGGATCGAGAAGCGTCAGGGACACGAGGGAACCGGCCCCGGTGCCATCACACCGGACGGCTGCGCGGTCGAGCTGTACACGCGCCTGCCCGTCGGAGACGAGCCGGACATCATCACCGCGGCGGTGCCCGCGGGCGCGCACATCCTGGAGCTGGGCAGCGGAGTGGGCCGGATGACCCACCCCCTCCTGGAGCGCGGGTTCACGGTCACGGCGGTGGACGAGTCGCCCGAGATGCTGCAGCGGATTCGCGGGGCCCGCACGATATGCAGCACGATCGAGGACCTCCATCTCGACCGCGACCCCGGCGAGACCTTCGACGTGGTGATGCTCGCGTCGTTCCTCGTCCACACCGGTGATCCCGAGGAACGGCGGGCGATCCTGAGGTCGTGCGCCCGCCATGTGGCCGAGGGCGGCTGCGTGTTGATCCAGCGCGAGGGAGAGGACTGGCACACGAACGTGCCCCGCGAGCGGGTCGACCCCTCCGGCTTCACCCTACGGATCGTCTCCGCGGAGCCGGTGGGAGACGGGGTGAACTCGGTCCACGCGGAGTACGAATTCCCGGACGCCACCTGGACCCAGACCTTCCTGGCCCGCCCCTTGACGAGAGACCAATTCGAGGAAGCGCTGCGGGAGGCGGGGTTGCGGGTGGACCGGTATCTGACGGGGGACGGGGTGTGGGTGAGGGCGGTGAAGGGCTGACTCGGGGCACCCGCACACCGATGAGTTCCGGCCCTCCACCCGGTCTACCTCTGTGAAAGCGACAGCTACCGCTCACACAGGAGACCTCCATGTCCGAGACCGCCCTCCCCACCTCCGCCACGGCCCCCGGCACTTTCCGCACCGGCACCCCCCGCACCCGCCGAGCCCGCATCTCCCTCACGGCCCTGCAGATCGTCCTCGGTCTCTTCTACGCGATCGCGAGCGCCCTCCCCAAGCTGATCGCCCACCCCTCCGCCGTCGAGTCCTTCGACAAGCTCGGCTGGGGCCACACGGGCATGTACATCATCGGCGCGCTCGAACTCGCCGGAGGGATCGCCCTGTTGACCCCGCTCCTGGACTCCGTGGCAGCGGTGGCGCTCAGCGCGCTGATGGTCGGCGCGTTCATCGTGAACGTCACCGCCATCCACGGCCCGTACGTGGCGACCCCGCTGATCCTGATCCTGCCGCTCGCCCTGATCGCGTGGGCCAGGCGCGGTCACACCACCGATCTGCTCCGCCGGGTGCGCCGGAGGGCGTGACGCGTGGGGCGTGCGCGCCGTACGAGACGAAGGGCTCCCCCTTTCAGCAGGGGGAGCCCTGAACGTCGTACGGCGGCACACGCGGGGTCAGGAGCCTGCCTCGGCGGAACCGGGGGAACCGGCGGAGCCGGGAGAGCCGGGGGAACCGGGGGAGCCGCTCGACCTGGAGGAGCGGGTGGATCCGGTGGACCTGGGGGTTTGGGTGGACCTGGGGGTTTGGGTGGGCCCGGTTGGCCCGGGCGAGCCGAAGAAACCGGGTGAACCGGCGGCGAGCCCCCGCAAGCGCTCCAGGTCGCGCCGGTCCCGCTTGGTCGGCCGTCCCGCCCCCCGGTCGCGGATCCCGGCCGGCGCGACCGCCTCGCGCGGCGGAGGCGGCGGACTGTTGTCGACGTAGCACTCGACGGCGACGGGCGCCCCGACCCGCTTGCGGATCACCCGCTTCACCACGACGACCCGCTCCCGCCCGTCGTGCCGCAGGCGCACCTCGTCGCCGACCCGAACGGCATGCGCGGGCTTGACGCGCTCGCCGTTCACCCGGACATGCCCGCCGCGGCAGGCGGTGGCGCCCATCGAGCGGGTCTTGACGAGACGGACGGACCAGATCCAGCTGTCGACGCGCACGCTCTCGCCGCCCGCGGGAGCGGCGGCCTCGGCCGCGGCCACCGCGTCGCCGGAGCCGCGCGTACCGCCCGCACTTCCGGCACCCGTCACCTTCTTCTCCCCGTCAGCACCCTGAGAAGCCATGCCCTCGACTTTAGTCCCCGCGGCCCCGGCCGCCGGGTGGATTTCCCCTCGCACGGGCCACCGCATGGACCACCCCGCGGGCCACAGCACGGACCACTGCACGGGCTACCGCATGGGACCACTCGGCGGGCCACCGCACGGACTACTCGGCGGGCCACCGCACGGACCACTCCGGATGCGACCGCCCTCCGGAGCCCTGAGGCTGTTGCGTGAGGTCGTTTGCGTGAGGTCGTCCAGGGTGCATGAGGGAACAGCGGAGGGGCCCGTCGTGGAGATGGCAGCGAAGGTCGACGCGTTGATGGAAGGCCTTCGCGCCGATCTGGAGCGGCTTGCCGCGATGGCTTCGGTCACCTTCCCGGGCCTCCCGGTCGAGCCCGTGCCGGCGGACCTTCGCCATGGGGGCGGGGAGCACGCGGCGGACCTCCGGCATGGGGACGGGGAGCACATGGTGGACCTTCGGGCCGACGCGGATGACGGGGTCCGGCCCGGGGGCGCCGGATGACCCTCACCCCGGACGCCGGGCGAGCCACCGACGAGCCGCCGCACCGGAGCAGATTCACCTTTCCCAGCGCCCTCACCGTGCTCGCCGTCGTCACGATCGTGGTGTGGCTGCTCGCCTTCCTCATCCCGGCGGGGCAGTACGACCGCACGGCGTCGGGGGCGCCGATCCAAGGCACGTACCATCGGGTCGACTCCGGTGAGAGCTTTGTCGAGCGGCTCAACGACCTTTTTCTCTCGCCGGTCAACGGTCTTTACGGCATCCGGGACCGGAAGAGCGGCCAAGTCGGGCCGGACCTGGCCGGGGAACTGTACGGCAGCGCGGGCGTGTTCCTCTTCGTGCTCGCCATCGGCGCGTTCATCACGGTGGTGTTCGCGACGGGTGCGCTCGACCGGGGCATCGGCCGGCTCGCTCACCGGCTGCGGGCGCGTGGGGCGCTGCTCATCGCCGGCATCATGGTGGTGTTCTCGGTGCTCGGCACCGTGGAGGGCTTCGCCGAGGAGACACTGGGTTTCTACGGGCTGATCGTGCCGTTGATGCTGGCGCTCGGGTACGACCGGATGGTGGCGGTCGGCACGATCATCCTGGGCGCCGGAATCGGCGTGCTGTGCTCGACGGTCAACCCCTTCGCGACGGGCGTGGCTTCCTCCGCGGCCGACATCTCGCTCGGTGACGGCATCGCTCTGCGCTTCGTGATGTGGCTGGTGCTGACGGCGGTGACGGTCGTGTACGTCATCCGGTACGCGCGGCGCGTACAGAAGAATCCGGACCGGTCGCTCACCGGATTCCTGCCCGGGGACCGGGAGCACGCCCAGGAGGCGGCCGGTGAGGTCCCTGAACTGACCGGCCTGCACAAGGCGGTCCTGGCCACCACGGCGCTGGTCTTCGCCTTCATGATCTTCTCTGTCGTGCCCTGGTCCAGTGCGCTCACCGGCAAGGCGGACGCGATCCCGTACGGCTTCGAACTCGACTGGTCCTTCCCGGAGTTGGCCGCGCTGTTCCTGTGCGCGGCCGTGCTGGTCGGGCTCGTCGCGCGCATGGGTGAGCAGAGGCTGAGTTCGACGATCATCCAGGGCGCGGCGGACTTCATGTCGCCCGCGCTGGTGATCGTGCTGGCACGCGGGGTCACCGTGATCATGAACAACTCGAAGATCACCGACACGGTCCTGCACTCGATCGAGGGGGTCGTGAGGGAGACGTCCTCCAGCGTCTTCGCGATCATCGTGTTCGTCGTGAACCTGCCGCTGGCCTTCCTCATCCCCTCCACCTCCGGCCACGCGACCCTCGCCATGCCGATCCTCGCCCCGCTCGCCGACTTCGCCGGCGTCTCCCGCGCCGTCGTCGTCACCGCCTGGCAGTCCGCGAGCGGCTGGATGAACCTCTGGGTGCCGACGACCGCGGTGACCATCGGCGGGGTGGCCCTGGCCAAGGTCGGTTACGACAAGTACCTGCGCTTCGTCTGGCCGCTGCTCGCCCTCCTGTTCCTGCTGATCTGCGGGTTTGTGGCCGTCGGGGCGGCGACGGCGTAGCCGCGCGGGGCGCGCGTGGTCGTATGAGGAATGCGTGTGGCGGGGCGTGCGCGTGGTGGTGAGGGGCGCGTGTGGCCGTACGGTGGTGGCATGGACGGCGACGGCCTGGCCGAACTGGACGCGCGGATCACCGGGTGCCGCGCCTGTCCGCGCCTGGTCGAGTGGCGCGAGGAGGTGGCCCGCACCAAGCGCGCCGCCTTCGCCGACCAGACGTACTGGGGGCGGCCGGTCGCCGGCTTCGGACCGTCCGACGCCGCGCTGCTCATCGTCGGACTCGCGCCCGCCGCGCACGGCGGGAACCGGACCGGACGGATGTTCACGGGGGACCGGTCCGGAGAGGTGCTCTACGCGGCGCTGCACGACGTGGGGCTGGCATCGCGGGGAACGTCGGTGAGCGTGGACGACGGGCTTGAGCTCTACGGCGTACGCGTCACCTCACCCGTGCACTGCGCGCCGCCCGCCAACAAGCCGACGCCAACGGAGCGGGACACCTGCCGCCCTTGGCTGGTAAGGGAGTTGGAGCTTCTGCGGCCCTCGCTGCGGGCGGTGGTGGTGCTCGGCGCCTTCGGGTGGCAGGCCGCGTTGCCCGCCTTGGCGGAAGCGGGCTGGGCCGTGCCCAGGCCGCGGCCGGTCTTCACGCACGGAGCCCATGTGCTGCTGGACGGCCGCCTGGACGGGCCGGACGGTCAGGAGGGGCCGGAGGGGTTGAAGGGGCTGGAACTCTTCGGGTGTTTCCATGTCAGTCAGCGGAACATCTTCACCGGGCGGCTGACCCCCGCCATGCTGCGGGACGTACTGCGGACAGCGGCGCGGGCGGCGGGGCTGACGACCCTGCCGGATCCGGGTTAGCCCTCGGGCGTTGGCGTTGGCGTTGGCGTTGGAGTTGGGGCTGGGGCTGGAGCGGATGATGCGGCCGTGCGCGGGCTAGCCTCGGGCGATGGGCTTGTATCCGGAGATCGAACCGCACGTCGACGTCGAGCAGCTCTTCGACGCCCAGCCGGGATCGCCGTACTACTACCGCAGCGTCAACCCCAAGGCGCTGTGGGCCTTCCTGCCCTCGGCGGCCGTCGCCGCGGTTCTCGCCCTGGTGAAGGACTTCAGCGACGTGGCCCCGTACTCCTGGTTCATCGGGACGGCGTCGGCGGCCGGACTGTACGCGGTGCTGTGCCGCTCGGTCGGCCTGCCGGCGGGCGACCTGAGGCGGGCAACCCGAGGTGGTCGGCCGGGCGGTGGCAGGCGGTGACCTCACCCGCCCGGCGAGGCGTTGCGTTTCTCAGGTATCGCCCGGGCGGACGGCATCGCGCTCGACGTCTCGAGCTGACGGACCGACGCGGCCGGCAGGGCCTTACCCCTAGGCGCGGTCGGGTTCGGACACGTCCGCGTGCTCCGGCACCGGCTCGGGCACGACGGCGGTTGCCGTGATCTCCACGAGCTGTCCGGTGTACCCGAGGCAGGCCACCCCGATCAGCGTGGACGAGTGCGGGCCGATGCTCAGCCCGGACGCCTCGACGACATCCCAGACCGCCGACAGCACCGCCGGTTCACTGCCGACGACATACACGTCGGTCGACACGACGTGCGTCATGTCGCTGCCGACCGCCCGCAGTTGCTCCTCGAGATTGGCCAGCACCTGTTCGGCCTGCCGTACGGGATCGCCCTCGCCGACCACCTTCCCGTCGGCGTCGAGCGGCACGGAACCAGCGAGGAAGGCGAGCTTCGTCCCGGCCTCGACGACGGTTGCGTGGGAGTAGCGGGGCGGCGTGAAGAGGCTGGGGACGGTGATGCGCTGGACCATGGGGGCCTCCCTGTGGATCGGTCGACGGACAACCTGCCGATGATGCGGGTGGGGTGACCGGCCCCGCATCCCCATTTCGCCGGCCACTTCACCAGGGCGGTGGTCCCAGCCCTTCCACGTTCTGTGACGACAAAATCACTTAATAGCGGGCACCACTGACAATCGCCGGAGCCGAGCGACCGGGGCCGCGGCCGACGGACACCCCGCAGCCCACGGGAATGCTGACGTACGCCCTGCCGCCTCCGGACTACGGTAGGTACCCGCAACTGCGAAGAAGGGGCCCGGTGGACGAGTTGACGGAGCTGGCGGTGGCCGGAGCGACCGCACTGGTGACGCAGATGGTGAGCGATGGCCGGGCGCAGGTGCGCGATCGCCTCGTCGCGATTCTCACGCGGGGGAGCGGTGACGAGGAGGTCGTCCAGGGCGAGTTGGAGACCGCACGGGCCGAGTTGGTCGCCGCGGGGGAAGCCGGCGACGCGCGGGCGGCGGACGACGTCCTGGTCGAGTGGCGCAACCGGCTCCGCCGCACACCGCGGGCCGACCCAGAGGTCGCAGCAGAACTCCGCTCACTGCTCGATGAGTTGGAGCGCGCCGCGGACGAGCAGCCCAGGGGCAACGTCTACAACGCCATCGACGGTGGCATGCACCGCGGTTCGGTCGTCCAGGCCCAGTCGATCGGAAACCTCACCATCGGAGAGCCGTGCCGTTGAACGCCGACGACGAGAAGTTCCTCGCCCACGTGGTCGATCGCCTCGCCGCCCTCCCCACCGTCCGCGCCGTAGCCCTCGGCGGCTCCCGCGCGCAAGGCACCCATGGTCCCGACAGTGATTGGGATATGGCGATCTACTACCGGGGAGAGTTCGATCCCGAGGACCTCAGAGCCGTCGGCTGGCCGGGCGAGGTCTCCGAGATCGGCGGCTGGGGCGGCGGCGTGTTCAACGGCGGCGCCTGGCTGACCATCGACGACCGCCGCGTCGACGTCCACTACCGCGACCTCGACGTCGTCGAACACGAGCTGGCGGAGGCGGAGGCCGGTCGCTTCCACGTGGAGCCTCTCCTCTTCCACCTCGCGGGCATCCCCAGTTACTTGATCGTCGCCGAGCTGGCCATCAACCGCGTCCTGCGGGGCGAACTTCCCCGCCCGGCCGCCTACCCCGGCAAGCTCCGCACCTCCGCTGCCGAACGCTGGTACGGCACTGCTCGCGCCACTCTCGCGTACGCGAAGGCCAACCATGCGCCGGCTGGCCGTCTCACGGAGGTCGCTGGGGCCCTGGCGACGGCAGCCATGCAGGCCGCACACGCGGTGCTGGCGGCGCGCGGGGAATGGGTGACGAACGAGAAGCGGCTGTTGGAGCGGGCGGGACTGAGAGGTGTGGACGACCTCCTGGCGGGAGCGCAGCAGGACCCTGGATCTCTCGCCTCCGTCATCTCCGACGGCGAGACGCTCTTCAGCGCGGCACTGGAGTCCGAGCCGTTCCGGGTGTGATCCGGACTTCGGCGGAGAGACCCGGCCCGGCCCGGCTAGGCCTGCGTCGTGCGATCCTCGCCGTCCAGTACTCCGGTTGCCCTGCGACTTCCCGGCCCGCACGGCTGCCGATGCTGTCCCCCAGCGACATGTGTCCGTTTCCCACCCGGAGTGGCTCTGTGCCCGTCGCCTTCGATTCTGCCTGATTCAGGCACCCCGGAGCCTAGGTACGCGCTCATCCGTGCTCATCCGTGCTCATCCGTGCTTCCCGGCCGTGGCGGTTCACCTGCGAGGAATCAGACATTCCAGGGTAAAGAAACCACCACAGGGCAACGCGACGTTCGTATGCGATCTCTTGGTCCTCGAGCTGACCCGACCAGTCGGCCCGTGATCACAGGGGGATTCATGCGCATCGCGCAGCACAGACAGACCGTCGTCGCGGCCACAGCCGTGGCGACTTTCGCGCTCGTCGGCATACCGGCCGGCGCCCAGCCCGCTTCCGCCGCCGAGCCGGCCACGGCGAGCGCCGACACCACGGCACTGGCCGGGCTCGCCGAGGGCTATCTGCAACAGCGGGCCGACATGCTGACGACGTCTCCGCCCACGGCTCGGGCCGCGCTCGCCCACGTCCGGGCCACTGGGGCGATGGCCGCCCAGACGCGGGACGACCTCGCCGCACTCGCCGAGAAGGGCAGGCGGTACAAGGAGGTCGACGGCGGCTACACGCAGGCGCAGGTCGACGTGAAGGTCGACGACACGACCGTGGACGGCGGGACGGCGACGCTTCGGCTGACCGAACACACCCGCCTCCGGCTGCCGTTCACGGCCCAGGAGGTCGAGGAGGGCGCGCCGGAGTACGAAGAACTGTCGCTCCCGCACACCGTGAAGTTCACCCAGGGCTCCGACGGTGCGTGGCTGTTGTCGTCGGACAAGGCCGACGCCGAGGGCGGGCCGACTCCGACGACGCAGGTGGCCGACACGGACGCCGAGGCCACCGCCGACGACGGGGGCGGCGCACCGGACGAGGACGAGGGGGGCAAGTACGACGCGGCCGACACCACCCCGCTGCCCGACAGCGGCGCGTCCGACGCCGTCAAGTCGGGGGTCTCGGCCGCCTACAGCTACAACAAGATGGTGGCCTACGCCGACAGGTACTGGGACCACCACAACGGCGCGTACCGGAACTACGGCAACGACTGCACCAACTCATCTCCCAGGCGATGCTGGCCGGCGGATGGGGCCCCAAGGGCGGCGCCCTCATCCAGCGGACCAGTAACAAGTACTGGTTCTACGGGCCGTCGAAGGTCTTCACCAGCTACACCTGGGCGGGCGCCGAGAACTGGTACTGGTTCGCGAAGAAACACGCGAAGAGAACCAAGATCCTGGGCAACGTGTGGCAACTGGCCAAGTCGGACGTGCTCCAGGCGGACTGGACCAGAAACAACAACATCGACCACTCGATGATCGTCACGAAGAAGTACCAGGGCACGCCGTACCTGACCTACCACACCGGCGACACCCACAACAAAAGCCTGCGCAAGCTCCTGTCCGACCACCCTCGTGCCTGGTGGTACGCACACCGCACCTGACAGGCTGCCACCCCCCGCAGGAGAACCCGCAGATGAACAAGGAGTGCGCTGTGGAACGTCGACGTCTCTTGGCTGTGCTGGCCGCCCTGGCCGTCGCCACCGGCTGCTCGACCCATGACGACAAGGCCGACCCCTCCCAGTCGGCGTCGGCATCCTCCGACGGGGCACGCCATGCCGTCGAGGCCTACGTGGACGCCCTCAACTCCCGTAGCGCCACCGGTCTGATCAGGGTCGGCGGTGTCA
Organism: Streptomyces sp. NPDC058246; assembly: GCF_042881985.1. Taxonomy (NCBI): domain Bacteria; kingdom Bacillati; phylum Actinomycetota; class Actinomycetes; order Kitasatosporales; family Streptomycetaceae; genus Streptomyces; species Streptomyces sp. NPDC058246. The sequence continues at coordinate 272,347 of NZ_JBHVWZ010000007.1, forward strand.
AGGACGAGAGCTGGTCGCGACAGGAAGCCGCGCACATCCTCGCGGACCGGGGCGGGCGGGAATGGAAGATCAAGGACGTCCAGATCGACCACGACATGGGTCCTGACACCGGGTCGGCCCGCCTTCTCGCCGAGGGCAAGGCGGGCAAGTCCCTGCGCGACACCTTCACCGTGACACGGGAGAAGGGGGTGTGGCACCTGGCCGTCTTCACCCACCAGCCGAACGGGAAGGGCAAGGAGTCCTCTTCGACCGACAAGCCCGGCTCCTGACCCCAGGAGGCGATGTCTCCGCCCGCCGCCGCCGACCTTCTGTGGCGGGGGGAGGTCGTTCGGTGATACCGAGGCCCCGTGTGTCTGTCTGGTGCCAGGCGTGCCGAGCGGCGATGGGATCGTGGGACTCGGCCCGTACGGATTTCCCGCGCGCAGTACGGCGGGCGAGCACCCCCCAGTCGCCAGCCGGAGCGGAGGGGCTGCCGTGGTGCACATCCGACGCGTGAGCCGTAATGGCCGCTCGCCGCGTAGAGCAGGACCGCGCCGAGCTCGTACACGTCGACGGGTGCCATGAGTGGCTTGACACCGTTGGCCTGCTCGGGAGCCATGCGGGCGGGGGGCCGAGCACGGTGTTCGGGGCGGTGAGCGACACGCTGGATTCGGTGAACGCCGCGAGACCGAAGTCGATTGTCTGCGGGCCGTTCGGTCCGAGGAGGATGTTGGCCGGCTCGAGATCGCGGTGGAGCAAGCCCTGCTCGTGAACTCCGGCCAGAGCTTCGGCGAGCGTGGCACCCACGGAGGCGGCCGGCACCATGGGCAGCGGGCCGTGCGTGTTGATGTGCTTGTGGAGGTCGGGGCCGTCGATGTACTCGGTGGCCGGCCAGGGCTGCTCGGCCTCCGCGTCGGCGTCGAGGAAGGCCGCGATACGAGGACCCCAGATCGTCTTCAGGACCTCGATCTCCTGGGCGAAGCGCAGCCGGGTCCCGGAGTCGACCATCGACGGCTTGATGACCTTGACCGCCGCGGGCTCTCCACCCGGGGACTCACCGAGGTGGACCTGCCCCGTGCCACCGTGACCGATGCGGCCGAGCAGCTCGAATCCGCAGAGTTCGGTCGGGTCCTCGGGACTCAGCGGGGCCGCGTTCACGGGGGCGGTCCTTTCGCCCTGGACAGCCTGTGTATGTCAGCAGACGTAACCGTGGTCCGAGGCAGGGACACCCGGACCCGGTCCTGCCATATCGGGCTTGCCCTCGATCGCGTCCACGTCGATCGCGCCACGTCAATTGCGTTCATAAAGAAAGCGGCATCCCGGCCAAGCGTCACGCCGCCGCAATACGCACGCCCCTTTTTCTCCAGATCCCCGACCTAGTGTGAACACCGCAGCCCGGCCGACGTCGCCCGAAGGCACCCCGCCCGCCCTCGCCCGACAGGAGCCCTGTGCACTTCCCGAGCGTCGCCGTACCGCCCTGGCTCGCCCATGCCCTGCGTGCCCAGCGTGGGCCCGTGCCCTGGAGCGCGGTGCTGCGGGGTGCCCTCGCTGCCGGGCCGCTGCTGCTCGTGGCCGTCCTGAGCGGGCGTACCTCACTCGGGGTCGTCGCCGCCCTCGGTGCCATGCTCGCCGGGATCAACGATCGGCCCGGGAGCCGACGGGCCGCCGTCAAGCGGCTCGGGGTTCCCGCCCTGGCCGGGGCCTCGGGGCTGCTCGTCGGGTCGTACGCCGGACAGCACGTCGATGGTGTGACACTCACCCTCCTCTTCACCGGACTCGGGCTCGCGGCCGGAGCCGTCAGCGCCATCGGGCCCGTCGCCTCGGGAGCCGGGACGCAGCTGCTCGTCGCCGCGGCCATCGGGGCCGGGATGCCGCTGCCCGAGCCGGGGTGGCAGCGGGCGCTCTTCTTCCTGGGCGGGGCCGGGTGGCTGCTCGCCCTGCGGCTCGCGCTGCCGACGACCGGGGTCAGTGCCGGGGACTACCGGTTCGACGGGGAGCGGGACGCGGTCGGCGCCGTGTACGACGCGATCGCGGCGCTCCTCGAAGCGGTGGGGGGACCGCACGCGAGCGCGCGGCGGGTCGCCCTGACCGCCGCGCTCGATCATGCGCAGGACGCGCTCGCCGGGCCCCGGCTGCGGCCGTATGCCAGTTCGTCGGCCGAGCGGCGGCTGCACGCGCAGTACGCCGCCGCCCTGCCGCTCGCCGAGGCCGCCACCGCGCTCGCCTGGGCGGACGAGGCCGTGCCCGAGCGGGCTGCCGAGGGGCCGCGGCGGCTCGCGGTCGCCGTCCGCGGCGGCACCCACACCGGGCCGCTGCCCGCGCCGGCCAGGTCCGGCCCCGCGCTGCGCGCCCTCGACGACGCGCTGCTGCACGCCGCCGACGTCTTCGACCGGGGGTGGGGCGGCGGCGCCGCAACCACCCTGCACACCCGGCGCCGTACAGCCGTCTCTTTCATCCGCTCGGCGGTACGCACCGGGTTCGGGCCCGGCGGGCGCGAGTACGGGCTACGGGTCGCCCTCTGCTTCGGCGCCAGCGCGGCCGTCGCGCAGGCCCTGCACCACGCCCGCTGGTACGGGAACCACTCCCACTGGTACTGGCTCCCCGCGACCGCCGTCTTCCTCGTCAAGCCCGATCTCGGCCCGCTCGCCTCGCGCGTGGTGTGCCGGGCGGCCGGGACCGTGCTCGGCGCGGTCGTCTTCGCCGGGCTCGCGGCGCTGCTGCCACGGCCGGAAGGACTCGTCGTCCTGGTGGCGATCAGCGGCGCGCTGATCCCCGTCGCCATACGCCACTTCGCGGCGCAGACCGCCGTCGTCACCGTCCTCGTGCTCGCCCTCGTCATGGTGGGAGGAGAGCCACAGGCCTCCTGGAGCCGGATCGGCGAGACACTGCTGGCCTGCGGGATCGTGCTGCTCGTCGGGCATTTGCCGGCGCTCGGGCAGCGCGGCGGGACGGTACGGGCGCGGCTCGTCCGCGCCGTGGAGGCGGCGGACGCCTATCTCGCCCACGTGCTCGGCGACGGCACGACGGACGACCGGGCCGGCCGGTGGATCCTGCGCCGCGAGGCCTATCGCGCGTTGGCCGAGGCCCGCGCCGCGATCGACCTCGCCGCCGCCGAACTCCCCGCCCTGGCACGGCACGCCGAGGGTACGGACGCGGTCGCGGCCACCCTCGAACGGCTCGTCGACACGACCACCGCGTGTGCCGTCCAGCTCGACGACACCGGGCGGCTCACGCCCCGCCACACGGCCCGTATCGCCGAACTCCTCGACGAACTGGCCGAGCGCCGGAAGCGGGCGGGGCTACCGGCGCCCGAATTCCGCGTCACCGTCTGACACCCCGCAAGCCCGCCCACACCAACGGACACCCTGGCCGGTCGCCAGGGCCGCACCCGGGTGGGCCGGTGGCCAGGGCTGTACCTGGGTGGGCCGGTCGTCAGGGCCGTACCTGGGTGGGCTGGTGGCCAGGGCTGTACTGGGTGGGCCGGTCGTCAGGGCCGTACCTGGGTGGGCTGGTGGCCAAGGCCGCACCTGGGCGGGCCGGTGGCCAGGGCTGTACCCGGGCGGGCCGGTCGTCAGGGCTGTACCCGGGTGGGCCGGTCGCCAAGGTCGTACCCGGGTGCTGACACGGGCCTCGTCGTCCGGCCCGAAGCGCGCTTCAGGGCCCCCGCGGCCCGACACCGTCGTACGGTGACGCCATGACGCCGCCTCCCGTCACGCCGCCACCCGTCACGCCGCCACCCGTGCCACCGGCTCCCACGACACCCTCCACCGCGGGCCCCGCCGATCTCGTCATCACCGGTTGCACCGCCCTCGTGCATGACGATCACGAGCGGATCGGGTTCGTCGAGAACGCCTCGATCGTCGTACGAGGAGGGGTCATCGAGGCCCTCACCGGCGACCAAGTGGGTCTCGAGGCCGTCGAGCGCATCGACGCCCGCGGGCAGGTGGCGATGCCAGGCCTGATCAACTGCCACACCCACGCGCCGATGGTCGCGCTGCGCGGCATCGCCGAGGACCTGCCGGCCGAGGAGTGGTTCAACGACTTCATCTGGCCCATCGAGTCCAATCTCACCGAAAAAGACGTGGAGTTGGGCGCGCGGCTCGCCTGCGCCGAGATGATCCGCGGTGGGGTCACCTGCTTCGCTGACCACTACTTCTCGATGGACACCGTCGCCGCCGTGACGGCAGACAGCGGGCTGCGCGCGCATCTGGGACAGGCCTTCTTCTCCTCCCAGGGGGCCGAAGGGCGGGAGAGGTCAGTGGAGTTCGCGCTGCGGCACCGGGGTGGTGCCGAAGGGCGCATCACCACCGCCCTCGCCCCGCACGCCCCCTACACCGTGGCCGACGCCGACCTGGCCGCGACCGCCGAACTCGCCCGAGAGCACGCTCTGCCCGTGCATCTGCACGCCTCCGAGAGCCGCGACCAGACGGACAACAGCCTGGCCCGGTACGGCCGTACGCCGATCGAGATCCTGGAGCGCACCGGGCTCCTCGACACCGAGATCCTCATCGCGCACGGCACCGGCATCATCGAGCGCGACCTTCCCGTACTGGCGCGCGCGACGGGGCAGGTCGCCGTCGCGACCGCGCCGCGCGGCTACTTGAAGTTCGCCTGGGACCCGACACCTGTACGAGCGCTGCGCGAGATCGGCGTCCCCGTCGGGCTCGCCACGGACGGAGCGGCCTCGAACAACTCCCTCGACGTGTGGGAGTCGATGGCGCTCACGGCCCTCGTGCAGAAGTCCGCCGAGGGCGACCCCCGCTGGCTGACGTCTCGTCAAGCACTGCACCATGCCACGCTCCAGAGCGCGCGCGCCGTCGGGCTGGGGGAGCGGATCGGCAGTCTCGCGCCGGGGCGCCGGGCCGACATCATCCTGGTCGACCTCACCGGCCCGCACACCCAGCCCGTCCACGACCTCGCGGCCACGCTCGTGCACAGCGCCCGCGCCGGCGACGTACGGACGACGATCGTCGACGGGCGGCTACTGTTGCGGGACCGTGAACTCCTCACCATCGATCTTCCGTCCACGGTACGGGAGTTGGGGGAGCGGCTGCCCGCACTCGTCGACCGTGGACACGGCAAGAGGATCCAGGAGTACGACACTTGATCCACCGTGCCTAGGCTGGAGCCCATGCCCATGCCTATGCCCATGCCCATGGGTCAGGACCCCGCAGCCGGCCTCATCGACGACCCGTACGCCGTCTACGCCCGCCTCCGCGAGACCGCGCCCGTGCACCGCGTCGCCGGACCCGACGGCAGCCCGGCCTGGCTGGTCACGCGGTACGAGGACGTGCGCGAGGCCCTGGCGAACCCCCTGCTCTCGCTGGACAAGAGGCATGCGCTGCCGGGGAGTTACCAGGGCTTCACCCTCCCGCCGGCCCTCGACGCCAACCTCCTGAACATGGATCCGCCCGACCACACCCGCATCCGGCGTCTGGTCGGCCGGGCCTTCACACCGCGCCGCGTCGAGCAACTGCGGGCGCCCATCCGGGAGACCGCGGACCGGCTCCTCGACGCGCTGGGCCCGCACGGCAGTACGGACCTGATCGCCTCCTATGCTGCGCCGCTGCCGATCGCCGTCATCTGCGACCTGCTCGGCGTTCCGGACGAACACCGGCGGGACTTCCGGGCCTGGACGGACGCGCTCGTCGCCCCCGATCCGGCGCGCCCCGGCGCCGCGAAGGAGGCGATCGGGGCGATGCTCGGGTTCTTCGCCGGGCTCCTCGCGGCCAAGCGCAAGGAGCCGGCGGACGACCTGCTCTCCGATCTGATCGCGGTGCGGGACGAGAACGACCGGCTCGCCGTGGGAAGCCGGCGCGGTGAGGGCGACCGGCTCACCGAGGACGAGTTGATGTCGCTCGCCTTCCTCATCCTCTTCGCGGGATACGAGAACACGGTGCAGCTCATCGGGAACGCCGTCCTTGGGCTGCTCACCCACCCTGGTCAGCTGACCGGACCGGAGGGCATACCGGCCGCCATCGAGGAGTTCGCCCGTTACGACGGTCCCGCCCTGCTCGCCATCCGCCGCTTCCCCCTCCAGGACGTGACGATCGGCGGGGTCTCCGTACCCGCGGGCGAGACCGTCCTGCTGTCCCTGTCCGCCGCCAACCGCGACCCGCGCCGCCTCGATCTCGGCCGCGACGCCTCAGGACATCTCGCACTCGGCCACGGCATCCACTACTGCCTGGGCGCCCCACTGGCCCGCCTGGAGACCGAGATCGCCCTGTCCGCCCTCCTGGAACGCCTCCCCGACCTCGCCCTCGCCGCGGACCCGGCCGAGCTGCGGTGGCGGCCCTCCCTGCGAGCCCGCGGCCTGCTCGCGCTTCCGGTGACGTACTGAGAGGTGACAGATGGAGAGCGACGTACGGAGAGCGACGTACGGAGAGCGACGTACCGAGAGGCGACGTACCGAGTGGCGACGTACGCAGAAAGAATCTTGGCCGTACGCCGATGAGTTCCGCTCCCTCCACCGGTCCACCCCCACAGAAGGCCCCGTCGGACAGGCAGAGCAGGGCAGGCTGGGCAGGAGGAACACATGACGCTTCCGCAGATCGTCTCGCGCGAGGAGTGGCGCGCCGCGCGCGAGAAGCTGCTGGTCAAGGAGAAGGCCGCCACACGCGCGCGGGACGCGCTCAACGCGGAGCGGCGTCGGCTGCCGATGGTCGAGATCGACACGGAGTACGTCTTCGAGGGCGGCGACGGGAAGGCGACGTTGCTCGATCTCTTCCGTGGGCGGCACCAACTCGTCGTCTACCACTTCATGTTCGCGCCGGAGTGGGCCGCGGGCTGCCGCAGCTGCTCGGCGTTCCTCGACCAGATCGGGCACCTCGCGCATCTGCGGGCCCGCGGGACCGAGTTCGCCGCCGTGTCCAGGGCGCCGTACACGAAGATCCTGCCCTTCAAGGCGCGGATGGGCTGGACGGTGCCCTGGTATTCGTCGTACGACAGCGACTTCACCTACGACTTCCAGGCATCCTTCGGCGGGGACGAGCCCTACGAACGGCCGGGGGTGAGCTGTTTCCTGCGGGACCGCGACCGCGTCTTCCACACGTACTCCACATATGAGCGCGGCCTGGACGGCCTCGGCTCCACGACCACCTTCCTCGATCTCACCGCGCTGGGGCGGCAGGAGGAGTGGGAGGAGCCCAAGGGGCGCGCGTCCGCGCTGGGGGCGCCCGCGGGCAGTGAGCGCGTCCGGTACCACGACGAGTACGAGGACTGAGGGCGCTGAGGGGACCGAGAGGACTGCCAGGTACCTCGTATCCGGCCTGCGACCAAGTGTCGACTACGTCTCAGTACCGTCACTTCCCGAGCCGTTCACCCCATGTCAGGCGTTTAACTCTACGAGAGCAGCGCTACATGGAGGTGCAGGGTGAACGGGCGAACGGTGCTGGAGCGCTTTCCCGCCGGTGGGCCGCGAGGATCCTGGCCCGCGGAGGAGTTCGCACAGGCGCGCCGCCAGGAGGGTCAGACGGTGGAGGTCGTCATGGACCTGTCCACGGACGCCTTCCTGGTGGTCGTACGAGGTGTCGACGCCGTCGAGTGAGGGCGGCCGGACCTGGACGCAGGTGAGCCGCAAGTGAAGGGTGAATTGCCCGATGAGCCCGTGCCTGGTCAACCCGTTCCCGGTCAGCCGGCTTCCCCGGTGGACACCTTCGTCGTGAACTGCTCTGCCTGGAGCGCGTACAACTCCGCGTAGACGCCGCCCGTGGCCAGGAGTTCCTGCGGACTGCCGGACTCCACGAGGCGGCCCTGGTCGAGGACGTGCACCAGGTCGGCGTGGCGTACGGACGCCAGCCGGTGCGTGATGAGGATGACCGTCTGGCCGGTGCCCGCCAGGGCCCTGATCTTCTCGAAGACCTCCAGTTCGGCCCGGGCGTCGAGCGCGGCGGTGGGCTCGTCCACGATGAGGATGGCGCCGCGCCGGTACGCGGCCCGCGCGATGCCGAGGCGCTGCCACTGACCGCCCGACAGCTCGTGCCCGCCGCTGAAGCCGCGGGCCAGGAGGGTGTCCAGACCGCGCGGCAGATCCGCGACCACGTCCTCCGCCCCGGCCTCCGCCACCGACGTGGCGAGACGATCGTTCGTCAGCGGGGCCGAGGCGCGGCCGACCGCGACGTTGACACGGGCCGTGAACGGCCAGCGCTTGAAGTCCTGCGCCACCATCGCGATGCGCTCGGCGAGTTGATGCCGGTCCGCGGTCGCCGTGTCCACGTCGTCCCACAGGATCCGGCCGCGCTCGGGCGCGTACAGGCCCGCGAGCAGTTTCACCAGGGTCGTCTTGCCCGATCCGTTCTCGCCGACCAGTGCCACGATCTTGCCGAGCGGCACGCTGAGGGTGACGTCCGCGAGCGCGGGCCGGGTCGAGGCGCCCGGATAGGTGAACGTGACGTTCTCGAAGCGGATTTCGCTCGGGTCGGCGGGGAGCGGATCGCCGCCCACCGGAATCGCGCGCTCCGCCGCCTCGACGTACAGGCGTTGCAGATCACCCACGAACAGGGCTTCTTCGTGCAGGGAGTTGACCTCCAGGACCAGGGTGTCGAGGCTCGCGGAGCCGGTGCGGATCGCGATCACGGCCGTACCCGCGACGGAGAGCGCCATCGCGCCGGCCAGCAGCAGCCCGCCGAGCGTCGCGTACGTCGCCACCGTGGCGAGTCCCGTCCAGGCGGCGGCGATCAGACCGGTGCGGGCCGAGAGCCGGGCCAGTCGCGCCTGTTCCGCCTCGGCGGTCTCCGACATCGAACGGAAGTGGCGCAGCAGGAACGGCCCGACGCCGTGCACGCGGATCTCCGGGGCCGCGCCCGGCTCCGTGAGCAGACTGCTGATCAGATGCCCGGCGCGGGCGTGCTGCACCCAGGTGTGGAACGACTCGTAGCGGCGCCGGGCGATCGTCAGGGCGCTCCAGGCGCTCGGCAGGGTCATCGTGGCGAGCAGCGGCAGCAGGGCGGGGTGCAGCACCGTCAGGACGCCCGCCGCCGCGCACAGCGAGATCATCGCGTTCACGACCCGGGTGGCGATCGTGATCATGCTCCGGGCGGACCGGGCACCGTACTGGGCGGTGTCCAGCAGCTTGTGGAACGCGTCGTCCTCGATCGCGGCCAGCTCCACGGCCGCCGCGCGCTCCAGGTACAGCTCGGTCGCCACCCGCTCGACCTTCGGCTCCAGGCGGCCGGTGGCGTACGTCGACGCGGCCCGCAGCAGTGCTGCGACCAGCATCACGGCAGCGACCGTGACCAGGGCGGGGAGCGCGCCCCGCAACCGGTCCTCGACCGGGCCGCCCGCCATCAGCCGCCCCAGCACGCTGTTGACCGCCAGCAGGCTGACCGCCTGGGCTCCGCCGCGAGCCAGCTCGGCGGCCAGCACGACCCGAGCGGCGCGCGGATCCGCCTTCCAGGCGAGGCGGAAACTGGACGCGAGCAGCGACGGCAACCGCGTCACCATCGCCCGAAAGTTCAACTCCATGAAGGCGTCGGCGTGTTGGGACCACCCCATGTCGTACCGGAGCGGCCCCCCGAAGAGCAGATGCTCCGAGTCGGAGGGCGGCGGCTCGTCCTGACCGCGCCGCTCTGCGCCGACGGCCTGTTCCGGTGATTGCCCAGCGGGTCTGGCCGCACATTCCGCCCAGGGTTCCGCCGCTGGATTCCCCGGGGGCTCTGCCGCTGCTTCCCTAGCGGGTGCTGCGGTCGTGTCCCCCGTGGGTGCTGTGGTCGTGCCCCTCGTGGGTGCTGTGGTCGTGTCCCCCATGGGCTCTGCGGCCGTGCCCCCCGCGGGTGCTGTGGTCGTGTCCCCAGCCGGCTCCGCCGCCCCAGCGGGCTCCGCCGTCGGCTTTCCCGCAGACTCCCGCGCACGCTTCCGGCCCGGCTTCCCCGCAGACTCCGCCGCACGTTTCCCGCCCGGCTTTCCCGCCCGATTCCCCACCAATGGCCTCCCCCAGGACTGGACGAACGGTGCATTCCCCAGGAAGGCGGCGTTCCACCCGTGGTGGCGAGGGGGTTTTGGGGCGAGGGGCGCACTTCGGACAGTGCAGGAGTGCGCCGGGGCACTCCGGGCAGGGGGCAGCCCCGGCCCGGATGCCTCACGCGCTGATGGGACGCGACCAGACGGGTGTAGTTCCCATCACCCGGCACACGGCCAGATAGAGGGGGATCGGCGGGGTGTACGGAACGGTACTCTCCGGTTTGTGGATGAGCCCCGGTACGCCGGGAGCATCCGGGACGACCGCCCCCGTGGCGTAGTGCGCGGGCGCCGGCCAGTCCAGCGCCACGTCGGAGTCGGACGGCACGAGCCACCACCAATGCGCCCCGTCGGCGTAGACACACCCCACGCGCGGCAGCCGCGGCAGCAGCAGCGGTCCGAACCTGGCGGGCACCGACACCGCGTCGCAGCCCAGCGGCACGGTCATGCCCTCGGGTACGAGGAGACGCCTCGGTGGCCCCGGCGTCCGCTGCCCGCGCTTCATGCGCACCAGCGTGTCCAGGCTCAGGACCCGCGCTCCGGGCCCCACCGCCGACGTACCGCTCACACCCTCCCCCAATCCCGGCCTCGCTCGATCGGGGGGACCCCCGCGGTCCTCGTTCCCCAGCACGCTTCCGTCCCGGCGCCCCGACCGTCGGCCGGTGGTTTCTTCGCTGTCCAGCCCAGGTCGGACCGGGCTTCGATGTCCGGGTCGGGCCCTGCTTCGGCGTCGGCGCAGACCGGCGCCTCGGTGGTCGAGGCGCGCTCCAGCTCCGCCCAGACAAGCAGGCCCGGCCCGGTGTCCTGGGCCCCCCAGGCCCTGGACACAGCCGCGACGAGGAACAATCCCCTCCCGTGCTCCTCATCGGGCCGCTGCGGGGAGGGGTGTGGCTCACCTGGAGCGCATCCCTCGTCACGTACGGCTATCCGCACCACGTCGTCGCTGTCGTGCAACTCGCACACGACGCGCTCGCCCGCGGCGTGCACGATCGCGTTGGTGACCAGCTCGGAGACGACGAGAGCCGCCGTCTCGCAGGTGTCCTCGCACACCGCCCAGCCGGACAACCGGGCCCGCGCCAGGTGTCTGGCCCGGGCCACGGAGCCCGGGTGTGCGGCCAGCTCGAAGCGAAACCGGCGCTCGGCGGCCGTGCCGGGGCGGGGCCCTGCGGCGGCGGCGCTGAGACCGATCCGGTCATCGGCCGCACGGAGACCGATCCGGTCTTCGGCGGCGTCTGTTCCTAACGGCGCGGACGGAATCACGCTTGCCACTATCGCCCCGCCGTGAACACTTGGCAAGTGTCACTCTGAAAAATGCAGAGTGCTGTGTGACTCCGTGGGGGCGCGTGGCACACTGCTCGCAACAGCATGTCGAGCGGCGCCAGTTGGGACGGTCGGAAGAGACCCCGAACGGCGCCGCCCGGGCTGTCCGGACACAGTGGAGGTGGGATGTGAGCGAACCGCGGTCCGCGCCGACGGTCGGTCAGGTCGTCCTCGGCCGGCGCCTGCTGGACCTGCGGGAACGCGCGGGTCTCAAGCGTGAGGAGGCCGCGCGCATCCTGCGCGTCGCGCCCGCCACGGTCCGCCGTATGGAGATGGCCGAGGTCTCCCTCAAAATCCCGTACCTCCAGCTCCTGCTGAAGTCGTACGGCGTCAGCGACGAGGAGGCCGAGGCCTTCGTCCAGCTGGCCGAGGAGGCCAACAAGCCCGGCTGGTGGCAGCGGTTCCACGACATCCTGCCGGACTGGTTCTCCATGCATGTGAGCCTGGAGGGCGCGGCCGCCCTGATCCGCTCCTACGAACCCCACTTCGTGCCCGGACTGCTGCAGACCGAGGACTACGCGCGTGGCGTCCTGAAGGCGGGCGCCATCGGCCAGACCAGACCCGAGGACATCGAGCGGCATGTGGCGCTGCGCATGCAACGCCAGGCTCTGCTCACGCGTGAGGACGCGCCCCGGATCTGGGCCGTGATGGACGAGACGGCCCTGCTGCGTCCCATCGGCGGCCCCGAGGTGATGCGCGCTCAGATCGACAAGTTGCTCCAGGTCACGAAGCTGCCCAATGTGACGTTGCAGGTGATCCCGTTCTCCTCGGGCCCGCACCCCGGCACGTACGGGCCCTTCGTGCTGTTCCGCTTTGCCGTGCCGGAACTCCCGGACATGGTCTACAGCGAGTACCTGACCGGCGCCGTCTACCTGGACGCGCGCTCGGAGGTGGCGACCCACCTCGAGGTCATGGACCGCATGGCGGCTCAGGCCGCTACGGCACACCGCACGAAGGAGATCCTCCGGGATCTCCGCAAGGAGCTGTGAATGGAACGCATCAGGCCGCGGATACGCAATGTGCGCATCTACAACGGAATGCCAGCCCGGGAACTGGGCAACGAGGGCTGGCACAAGCCGTGGAGCGGCGGCAACGGCGGCAACTGCCTGGAGGCGATGAAACTCGCCGACGGGCGCATCGCGGTCCGCCAGTCGGCGGACCCGGACGGCCCCGCCCTGATCTACACGCCCGGTGAGATGACCGCGTTCATCCAGGGGGCGAAGGCGGGAGAGGCGGACTTCCTTCTCTCCTGACCCACTTGCGTTCCTTCTTTTCCCCATTTCCCTGATATTGGTACTGAGTTGATCACTTACCCCGCAATGGACTTCTTACGGAGACGGTCATGACGGGCCAGACCCCCTTCGAGATCGACACGAGCACACCGCACCCCGCGCGGATGTACGACTGGTACCTCGGCGGCAAGGACAACTACCCCGTCGACGAGGAGATGGGCCGGCAGATGCTCGCCCTCGACCCGAGGGTGCCGGTCATGGCACGAGTCAACCGCGCGTTCATGCACCGCGCCACGCACTGGCTGGCGCAGCACGGCGTACGGCAGTTCCTGGACATCGGCACCGGTATCCCGACGGAGCCGAACCTGCACCAGATAGCCCAGCGCCTCGCGCCCGACGCGCGCGTCGTCTACTGCGACAACGACCCGATCGTGCTGGCCCACGCGGAGGCCCTGCTGCGCAGCACGCCCGAGGGGGCGACCGAGTATCTGCAGGCCGACGTGCGTGACCCGGACGCCATCCTCGACGGGGCGCGGAAGGTCCTGGACTTCAGCCGGCCCGTGGCGCTCTCACTCATCGCGCTGCTGCACTTCATCTCCGACGAGGACGGCGCGCACGCCCTGGTCGACCGGCTGCTGTCCGAACTCCCTTCCGGCAGCTACCTGATGATGACCCACGCCACGGCGGACTTCACGCCGGAGGAGTCGGCGGCGGCGATCGAGAAGCTCAAGGCGGCCGGCGTCACCCTGGCCCTGCGCTCCCGCGACGAGTTCGCCCACTTCTTCCACGGCCTCGATCTCGTCGAGCCCGGTGTCGCGGTGCCGCATCACTGGCATCCCGAGCTGGGCGAGCCGGTTCCCGGGCAGGAGGACGGGGTCATTCCCGGGTACGGGGCGGTGGGGCGGAAGCCGTAGAGGAAGTCTTAGAGGGGCGCGGCGCTCGTGAAGGGGCGTTCGTGAAGGAGCGCTTGTGAAGGGGCTGTGCCGCAGCTCGTAGCGCCTTTCAGCCGGGTGGAAGCACCCCGCGGGTGTCCTCCGCGAGGGCGTCGACGACTCGTGTTGTCACTCCGGTGGCAGCACCCCGCAGAGCGCCTCCAGCGCCGCCCCGTACGCGTGCTCCGCCGGCGTCGCGTACCCCACCACCAGGCCGTCCGGTGCGGCCGTCACCGCATCCGGATGCTGGAACCCGGCGAGGCCGTCCAGCGCGACGCCCTGCCAGACCGCCGCCTTGACCGTCGACTGCTCGGTCCCCGGCGGCAGCCGCAGCACCGCGTGCAGCCCGGCCGCGATTCCGGTGACCTCGATGTGCGGCGCCTGCGCGGCGAGCGCGGCGACGAGCCGGTCCCGTCGACCCCGGTACCGCTGCCGCATGCGCCGTACATGGCGGTCGTACGAGCCGGAGACGATGAAGTCCGCGAGCGTCAGCTGCTCCAACGCGCTGGCCCAGCCCTCCCGTTCGCCCTTGACGGCCAGTACGGCATCGACGTACCGCTCCGGAAGGACCATCCAGCCCAGCCGCAACGCGGGTGACAGACTCTTGCTGACCGAGCCGATGTGGACGACCCTCTCCGGATCCAGACCCTGGACGGCGCCGACGGGCTTGCGGTCGTAGCGGAACTCCCCGTCGTAGTCGTCCTCCAGAATCACCCCTCCACGCGTGCGTGCCCAGTCGACGACGGCGGCCCGCCGCTCGGGCCGCAGTGGACCACCGGTCGGGAACTGGTGTGCGGGCGTGAGCAGGACGGCCCGCTCCCGGCCCAACTCGCCCACCTGGGCACCGTCTTCGTCCAGGGGCAACGGCACCGTCCGTACGGATGCCGCGGCCAGCAGCTCGCGGTGGAAGCCCAGGCCGTACGACTCGACGGCCAGCGGGCCCCGCAGGACCTGTGGGAAGAGCAGCCGCAGGGCGTGTGCGAAGCCGGAGCAGATCACGATCCGTCCGGGCTCCGTGCGTACGCCACGCACGCGTGCCAGGTACTCGGCGAGAGCCTCACGCAGTTCGACGCGCCCCGCCGGATCGCCGGGCCCGAATGCCTCGTTGGGCGCCTGCTGAAGAGCGCGGCGGTACGACGCGAGCCAGGCGGCGCGCGGGAACGACGACGCGTCCGGTGTGCCCTGCCTCAGGTCGTGCCGCGGCCCACGCGCGCGGGGAGGTGCCTTTTTGGGTACGCGCGCGGGGGCGCCCGGCGGTGCGGCGCGCTCGGCGACCCGGGTGCCCGAGCCCTGCAGGGCGGTGAGCCACCCCTCGGCGACCAGCTCGGCATACGCGTCGGCGACCGTGTTGCGCGCGACGCCCAGGTCGGCGGCGAGCGAGCGGTACGGCGGCAGCCGGGTGCCCGGGGCGAGCCTGCCACTGCGTACGGCCTCGCGCAGCGCGCGGATCAGCGCGGCCCGTCGCCCGCCCGAACCCGACAGCTCCAGATGCAGATCGGCGCCGATCCGCTGCGCAGAATTGACCCATGATTCCGCCATGGAAATGCACCCTACAGCCGGTCTTTCCGACCCGTAGATTCATGGTCATGAGGACGAACACGACGCACACGACGAATCCGATCAACGCGACGGACGCGACGAACACGCAGGCCGGAACCACTGTTGTTCCGGGCGGGGCGGCCGTGGCCGAAAACCTGCGCCTCGACTTCGCGAAGTCCGCCCCGAAGGTCTTCCGGGCCCTCGTCGGCTTCGACGCGGCGGCCCGCGAGGGCCTCGACCCGGCCCTGGTCGAGCTGATCCAGATCCGCGCCTCACACCTCAACCACTGCGCCTACTGCCTCCACATGCACACCAACGACGCCCGCAAAGCCGGTGAGAGCGAGGACCGGCTGCACATGGTCGCGGTGTGGCGCGAGGCCCGGCACTTCTTCACGCCCCGGGAACAGGCGGCTCTCGCGCTGACGGAGGCGGTCACGCGGGTCGCCGACGCGGGCGTGCCCGACGACGTGTACGCGCGTGCCGCCGCCCACTTCGACGAGCAGGAGCTCGCCCACGTGCTGGCCCTGATCCTGACGATCAACACCTGGAACCGGGTGGCGCTGTCGACGGCGAAGGTGGCGGGCACGGACGGGCGCGGCTGACACGTGGGGACGAGGGTCGCTGACGCGCGGGGACGAGCGCCGCTGAGGTGCAGGGACGAGCCCCGGTGACACGCGGGGACGAGCGCCGCTGAGGTGCAGGGACGAGCCCCGTTGACACTCGTGGACGAGGCTCGCCGACGCGCAGGGACAAGCGCCGTCGGCGGGCACGGTTAGGCGGCCGCCGGCGCCCATGGCTTGGCCGGCACATCGCTGTACCGCGCCTACACGGTCATCGGCCGGTCGTAGGGGCCGATCGGGGCCGGCAGGCGCGACGCCCCGGTCAGCGCGCGGTCCACGGCCGCGGCCACCGCGCGGCCTTCGGCGATGGCCCAGACGATGAGGGACTGCCCGCGGGCCGCGTCTCCGGCGGCGTACACCCCGGGGACGTTGGTCGCGAAGTCCGCGTCGCGTGCGATCGTCCCGCGCGGTTCGAGGGTGAGGCCGAGCTGGTCGATCAGGCCGTCGTGGCGGTCGGGGCCGGAGAAGCCGAGTGCGAGCAGCACCAGGTCGGCGGGGAGGGTCCGCCCGGAGCCGGAGACCGGGCGGCGCCGCTCGTCGACCTCGACGACGTGCAGGGAGCGCACATGCCCGTCGGCGTCCCCGGTGAAGCGGAGCGTGGACGCCGCGAAGAGCCGCGCGTCCGCGTCGGCCGCGGGCGCCGTCCCCAGCACGCCGGCTTCCTCGTGCGCGGCGGAGAGCCGGTAGATCTTCGGGTAGGTCGGCCAGGGCTCGACGTCCTCGTCGCGCGCCGCCTCCGGCTGGGCGTAGATGTCCAGCTGGGTCACGGACGCCGCGCGGTCGCGTACCGCCGTCCCCAGGCAGTCGGCGCCCGTGTCACCGCCGCCGACGATCACGACATGCTTGCCGGCCGCGGACAGCGGCGAGACCTCCAGATCGCCCTCGCACACCCGGTCGGCCAGCGGCAGATACTCCATCGCCTGATGGATTCCGCTCAACTCCCGCCCTGGTACGTCCAGTTCACGCCAGGCCGTGGCGCCCACAGCGAGTATCACCGCGTCGTAGCGCGCTCTGAGGTCGGCGGCGCGGATGTCGGTGCCGATCGCCGTCGAGGTACGGAACTTGGTTCCCTCCGCCCGCATCTGCTCCAGTCGCCGGTCCAGGTGGCGCTTCTCCATCTTGAACGCGGGGATCCCGTACCGCAGCAGCCCGCCGATCCGGTCGGCCCGCTCGTACACCGCGACCGTATGGCCGGCCCGCGTCAACTGCTGTGCCGCGGCGAGCCCCGTGGGGCCCGACCCGATCACCGCGATCGTCCGCCCGGAGAGCCGGTCCGGCGGCCGCGGCGGCGTGAAACCGTCCTCCCAGGCGCGGTCGGCGATGGCCACTTCGACGTTCTTGATGGTGACCGCGGGCTGGTTGATCGCGAGGACACAGCCCGCCTCGCACGGCGCGGGACACAACCGACCGGTGAATTCGGGAAAGTTGTTCGTGGCGTGCAGCCGGTCGCTCGCGGCGCGCCAGTCGTCGCGCGAGACGAGGTCGTTCCACTCGGGGATCAGATTGCCCAGCGGGCACGCGTCGTGGCAGAACGGGATGCCGCAGTCCATGCAGCGGTCTGCCTGCTTGTTGATGATCGGCAGCAGCGCACCCGGGACATACACCTCGTTCCAGTCCCGCACCCGCTCCTCGATGGGCCGGCGCGGGTACTCCTCGCGCGGTGTGGTCATGAATCCCTTGGGATCGGCCATGGCCGTCTCCCTCACGTACGCCTGCCGGTACGGAGCCGCGCCGACGGTCGGACGTCATCGGCCCACATCGGCCCACGGCCTTCGGACGGCACTCCTTTCCCGCCACGATACGTCGCCGCCGTCAGCTACGCCGCTCAGCTGCGCGGCACGAGAACCCTCAGGTGAGGGGCTCGCGAGCCGGCAGGGACGAGGGGGAAACGCGCCCTCAGACGAGCGGGTCGGAGATCACAGGCGAGCGGGTCGGGGACCACAGGCGAGCGGGTCAGGAACCCTCATGTGAGCGCCAGGGTGTACGACACTGCCGCGGCGGCCGACGCGACTGTGCGGACGTGGTTCCACATCGTCCACTCACGCACATACGTACGCCAGTACACGGCGGCCTCCGGTGTCCCGGGCTCCATCTTGAGCAGCGCCTCGTTGCGCGGCACATTCGCCACGACCGTCACTCCGAACGACCCGAACAGATACAGCGCGCTGCCCAGCAGCAGCTGCACCGTCCCGTCGTCCGGCAACAGCACGAACGTCACGACGGCGAGCACCGCGCACAGCCCCGCCGACCCGAGGAACACCAGCATGAAGGGCGGTCGCAACGCGGCGACATTGATCGCGTTCATCGCCGCGACCCCCTGCGCCGGCGGCAACTCGGCGAGCCCCCTCATCACGAACGTCGAGAACCCGCAGAACACTCCGGCCACCAGCCCGCAGCCCAGCACCCCCAACACCGTCAGCGCGAAGTACGGTCCATCGATCATGTCCACTCCCGCGTCGCCCCCCCGAAGCCAAAGATCCTGCCCGGCACCAACCGTCACCACAAGTGAAATCCCGCATGGCCACAGTGACCATGGTCGAGCCCCGCAGACGCATACGCGAGCGTCCACAAGCGGACAGGGCGAACTCTGATCCCGGGCCGACGAGGTCGCGAGCCCGCCCGGTCCCGGGGCAGGCGTGACCGGCGGCGCTCCGGTCACGCGGGCGCCGTGAGCTCATCGCGCCACCCCCTGAGCCGCGCCTCCACCACGGCCTCGATCCGGTGCCGCGCTTCGTGCCGCGGCACCCCGCTCATCAGCAACTGGTCGTACGGCGTGTCCGTGTGGCGCACGGACGCCCGGACCGCCGCCGTCACGGCAGCCTCGGAGAGCGCACGGCCTGCCGCGCTGCGCCCGACCCGCCCGCTCCCGCGCACCGAGGCGTGCGCCGCGACCGCCCGGGCCCGGTCTGCCGGGCAGCCGGGAAACAGTCGGCGTATCTCCCGCGCGAAGGCGTCCGTGAACCGAAGATCCTCCGCCTCCCGTCGTCGCGCGTCCCGCACCCGGCGTCGCCGCCGCGCCTCCGCGTCGGCCAGACATCGCTCCTCGGCCCGGGCCAGTGCCGTCTCCTCCACAAGCACGCCCTGCCGCTCGTACCGGCTCCGTCGGCGGTTGAACCGCACCACCACCGCCGACAGCGCACTGCCTTCCCGCGACCTCCGCGTGAGGGCGGTGTCCCCCCGCGGCAGGAACACCAGATGCCCGAGATCCGCGCAGTCCAGACACCGCGGCGCCCCCTCCTCCAGCACCAGCAGTGCCAGAGGCCCGGTCCGGCACTCGGCACAGTGCCGCTTCTTGAGCGGCTGAACGACGAGGAGCCCGGTGCGGTGCGGGGACGTTGCGATCGCTGCCATACGCGGTTCATTCCCCGGTCCCACCCAAGAGCTACGTCGCCGACGAACCCAGGGTGACCTCCGGCCGGCTCCCCGCATCGCACGCGGGCCGCCACGCCCACCGGGACGCTTCCTGATCGCGGCATCATGGGCCCTGTGCGACTTGAAGCGATCACCTGGGAACGGCTCGGCGACCTGCTGGCCGAGCGCCTGCTCGATCTGAAGCCGGACGACGGCAGCCCCTGGCCACGCGTCGCCTTCGACGGGGCGCCGGCCGCCCGCCCGGGCGACCTCGCGCAGCGCGTCTCCGAGGCGCTGCGCATACGCGGCCGGTCCTCTCTCGTCGTCGGGGCGGAGGGCTTCCTGCGCCCCGCGTCGCTCCGGCTCGAGTACGGCCACCAGGACGTCGATGCCTATTACGACGGCTGGTACGACACCGGCGCCCTCTGGCGCGAGGTCTTCGCCCCCCTCGAAGCGGGCGGTAACGGCCACGTCCTCCCCGATCTTTGGGACCCGACCACCGACCGCGCCACCCGCAGCCCCTACGTCCAACTCCCGCCCGACGGCCTCCTGTTGCTGCACGGCCCCCTCCTTCTGCGCCACTGGTTCCCCTTCGACCTCAGCGTTCATGTGCTCCTGTCCCCGGGCGCCCTCCGCCGCCGTACCCCCGAGGCCGAGCACTGGACTCTCCCCGCTTTCGAGCGCTACGAGAGCGAAGCGGACCCCGGCGCCACGGCCGACGTCCTGGTGCGGGCCGACGACCCGCGCCACCCGGCGTGGAACGGCTGATAGGCCCGTCCGCCCGTCCGCCCGTCCGCCCGCCCGCCCGTCCGCCGGTCAGTGATCGGCCGGTCAACTGATCGAAAGTGCCGACCCCTAAAGCCTTTTATATGCACGTGCATGTAGTTAGCCTGTGCCCATGACGCTCTTCGCTGACAACCCGGCCTCCTTCGACGACTCCGTACGCACCCTCCTCGACGGCAAGAACTTCGCCAGCGTCGCCACCCTCGGCCCGGACGGTGCTCCCCAGAACTCGGTGGTCTGGATCAAACGCGAGGCCGACACCGTCCTTTTCTCCTCGACCGCCGGACGCCAGAAGGTGCGCAACCTCCGACGTGACCCCCGTATCAGCCTCTCTGTCTTCGACCTCGCCAACCCTTACACCTCGGTCGAGATCCGCGGCACCGCCGAGATCCTCCCCGACGACGCCAAGCGCCTTCCGTACGAGCTCTCCCACAAGTACCTCGGCATCGATCCTCCGGCGGAGAAGGACGACGAGGTCCGTGTGATCATCCGCGTGGTCCCGAGGAAGATCGTCGGATTCTCGGCCTGACCCGGGCGGGGTGGGAGTGGCGGGGTGAGCCTGGCGGACCCCCTTGGTCACCACTGACTTCCGGGTGCACATCCCTGGGGACGCGGCAAGAATGTAGGACGCCGGGACTAGCGGTGTGTTCCGCGCCGCGCCGGCCGTCCGGCACCGGGAGGTACTTCATGACCACCGCCGGAGAAATCATGCACCGTGGTGCCCAGTGGATACCCGCTCACGAGACCCTGGACCGCGCCGCCCAGCTGATGCGCGAGCTCAACGTGGGCGCCCTGCCCATCAGTGACGAGAACGAACGGCTCTGCGGCATCCTCACGGACCGCGACATCGTCGTCGGCTGCGTGGCCATGGGCCACGACCCGGCACGGGTCACCGCGGGCGAGCTGGCCCAGGGCACTCCGCGCTGGATCGAGTCCGGCGCCGATGTCGGCGAGGTGCTCCAGGAGATGAAGGGGCACCAGATCCGCCGACTCCCCGTGATCGAGAACAAGCGACTGGTCGGCATGATCAGCGAGGCCGACCTGGCCCAGCACCTGACGGACGAACAACTCGCCGCCTGGGTCGAGAGCGTCTACGCGAGGGGCGCGACGAGCTGACCTCGTCGGTTCTCCCCCCACTCCCGGAAGGACCGGGAGATCCGCTCGATCCGGGCGCTCCCGGAAGGACCGGGAGACCCGCTCGACCCGCGCGACTCTGATCCCGCTGTCCAGCCGCTCCCGCATATGAGTGCGCGCTCTCGTCCGGCCCGCGGTGCCGGGCGAGGGGCGTCTCAGAGCCAGCCGTTGCGCCTGAATCCCCGGTACAGCACGAGGCAGGCCAGGGATATCACGCCGATGACGATGGGGTAGCCGAACCTCCAGTGCAGCTCCGGCATGTTGTCGAAGTTCATGCCGTACACCCCGCAGACCATCGTCGGTACGGCGATGACGGCCGCCCATGCCGTGATCTTGCGCATGTCCTCGTTCTGCGCCACCGTCACCTGCGCGAGGTGCGCCTGCAGGATCGAGTTGAGCAGTTCGTCGAAGGCGGCGATCTGCTCGGTGACCCGCAGCAGATGGTCGGAGACGTCCCGGAAGTAGGCCTGTATCTCCGGGTCGACCACTCGTATCGGCCGAGTCGAGAGCTCCTGGACCGGGCGGGCGAGCGGGACCACGGCTCGCTTCAGCTCAAGGAGTTCACGCTTGAGCTGGTAGATGCGCCCGGCGTCGGCCCGTGCGCCGTTCTCGGCGAACACGTCGGCCTCGACCTGGTCGATGTCCGCCTGGACCGAATCCGTGACGTTCACATAGTCGTCGACCACGTGGTCCGCGATCGCGTGCAGTACCGCGGCCGGCCCCTTGGAGAGCTGATACGTGTCGGCTTCCAATTCCTCGCGCAGCGGTCCCAGGGAGCCATGCCGCCCATGTCGCACGGTGATGACGAAGTCGGGCCCGACGAAGACCATGATCTCGCCGGTGTTCACCACCTCGCTGGTCGCCGTCAGTTCCTTGTGCTCGACGTAGCAGACCGTCTTGAACACGGCGAACAGTGTGTCGCCGTAGCGCTCGAGCTTCGGGCGCTGATGTGCCTCGACCGCGTCTTCGACGGCCAGGGGGTGCAGGTCGAAGAGCTCGGCGATGCCGGCGAACTCCTGGTCCGTCGGTTCGTGCAGTCCGAGCCAGACGAATCCCTCGTCGCTCTTGCGGATCCGCTCCACGGTGTCCACCAGATCGCGGCCCCCGGGGACTCGGGTGCCGTCCTGGTAGGCGACGCAGTTCACCACCGCGGAGCCCAGCGGAGACCGGGCGGGGTGACTCAGGTCGACACGGGTGCGCCGCCGTGTCAGCCGCGCCACCTTGCGGAGGCCGCCGACCGCCCCGAGGGTCGTGACCTTCCGCAGATTCACTGCCATGGACATCTGGATCTCCTCGCGTGCATCTCCTCGCGCCGCACTTTGCGCCTTGGCGCGCCAGTCTGCCAGGCCTGATCAAGTCCCGGAAAAGCCTGTGGGAATGGAACATTCCGTTCCGCGACTTGCTGATTGCGCTCGCTTGCGTGTGTGTTTGGGTTTGGGCTTTGGCTTGCGCTTGAGCGGGTAGGCGTCGTCGGCGGATCGCGCAGGTGCCGACGGCAGGACCGTCGGCGGAGTGCGCGATCCGTCGACGGCATGACCGTCGACGGATCGCGCAGGTGTCGACAACGGGAGCGTCGGCGATTCCGGACAAGCTGCCCAACTGGGATGATCGCCTCATGACGCGAACCGACGGGTATCTCCTCGACAACCGACAGACCGAGGCGGGGCAGCGCTTCGACGCCTTCGCCGCTCTCTTCGACCCCACGACGTTCCGGCACATCGAGCGCTTCGGCATCGGGTCCGGCTGGCGCTGCTGGGAGGTCGGCGCGGGCGGCACGTCCGTGGTGTCCTGGCTGGCCAAGAAGGTCGGCCCGACCGGGCGGGTCGTCGCGACCGACATCGACACCTCGTGGGCGGCCTCCGCGGCCCGCCCGCCGGTCGAGCTCCGCGTCCACGACGTGGGTGCCGAGGAACCGCCGGGGGACGGCTTCGACCTCGTGCACGCCCGGCTCGTCCTCGTCCATGTGCCCGACCGTGAACGGGCGTTGCGGTCGATGATCAAGGCCCTGCGGCCCGGCGGCCGTCTTCTCGTCGAGGACGCCGACCCCGCACTGCAGCCCCTGCTCTGCCCCGACGAGTCCGGCCCCGAACAGCAGCTCGCGAACCGGCTGCGCCAGGGCTTCCGCAGTCTGCTCGCTGAGCGCGGCGCCGACCTCGCGTACGGCCGCAAGCTCCCGCGTCTGCTCCGCCAGGCGGGGCTGCGCGGCGTGGAGGCCGATGCGTACTTCCCCGTCACCTCGCCGGCCTGCGCCGCCCTGGAGTCCGCGACGATCCGCCAGATCCGCGACCAGCTCGTCACCGCGGGCCTGGCCACCCACCAGGACATCGACCGCCACCTGTCCAACGTCGCCACCGGCTCCATGGACCTGGCGACCGCGCCGATGATCTCGGCGTGGGGACGTAAGTAGGAGAGGTGGAGCTGGGGAGAGGGGGCAGAGACGGAAAGGGAGCCGGCACCCGCTGCGCGCGGGGCCCGGGCACGCCGCGTTGACGTGGGCGGGGCGGGAGCACGGGTCACACGCCCCCGTGCGCGGTACGCCGTCACGGCCCCGTGGGCGGTCGCCCCCCGACCCGCTCCACCGCCGTCGCCCCCGCCCCGCACCCCTCGGCCGCCGCCTCCTCGGGTTCCGCGCCCCCGAGCAGGGCGGCGAGGAACGCCCCGGTGAAGGCGTCGCCGGCGCCCGTGGTGTCGCGGGGGGTGGCGGGTAGCGCGGGGACATGGGCACGGACGGTTCCGGAGCGGGCGACCACGGCCCCGTCGGCGCCCTGCTTGGCGACGACCAGGGGGACGTGACGGCTCAATTTGGCCGCCGCGTCGGCGGGATCGGGCAGCCCCGTCAGCAGGTACGCCTCGTCACGGCTGGGCAGCAGGACATCTACGCCGTCGACGAGTTCGAGGAAGCGGTCCACCCCCAACTCGGTGAGGAACCCAGCGGACGCCGGGTCCAGGCTCACCCGTACGCCACGCGCGCGTGCCGACTCCAGTGCCACCGACACCAGCGCCCGGCTCGGCTCGGAGAAGAACAGGTAGCCCGACAGATGCAGGTGCGCGACACCGTCGAGCAGCGCCGGTGACCAGTCCTCGGGTGCGAGCCGCAGGGACGCCCCGCTGTCCGTGAGGAACGTACGCTCCGCCGAAGCGCCCGTGTCCACCAGGCAGATCACCGTCCCCGTCGGTGCCTCCGGATCGACGACGAGAAGGGGACGTACACCGCAGGCCACGAGCTCGCGCTCGTGCCACGCGGCCGCGTCCGCTCCCACCCGGCCGAGCAGCCGTACGTCCGCGCAACCCGAATGCGCCGCCCAGCAGGCGACATTGGCGCCTGCGCCGCCCGGCAGGGTGCGGATCGCGGCGGCCGTGTCGGTGCCCGCGGCGAGCGGTCCGCGGTGCCGGGCGACGACATCCGTGACCACGTCCCCGACGACGAGCAGGGCGCCCATGGACACCCGTGGGTCCGGCCCGGCGGCGCCCCCGCGATCCGTCCCGCTCACGCCCCGGCCCAGGCCGCAGCGATCCGCGCAGCGAGCCGTACGTTGCCGCGCACCGCCGCCAGGTTGGCGCTCAGCGAGGCGCCATCGGTGTGCCGCACCAGATAGTCGAGCAGGAACGGCGTCACGGCCTGCCCGGTCACGCCCGCCGCCTCGCACGCGTGCAGCGCGTCGGCGAGCACGCGCGCGTGGAGCGCGGGATCGAGCTGCTCCTCTTCAGGGACAGGGTTCGCGACGATGAGCGCCGACTCGGGAGCGTCCAGCGCGTCCTGCGCGCGCATGACATCCGCCACCTGCCCCGGCGACTCCAGCGTCCAGTCGACCGGATAGCCGGAGTCGGACAGATAGAAGCCGGGGAAGCGTTCCGTGCCGTACCCGGCGACCGCCACGCCCAGCGTCTCCAGGCGTTGCAGGGTCGCGGGCACGTCCAGAATCGACTTCACGCCCGCGCACACCACCGTGATCCGGGTGCGCGCCAGCAGGCCCAGGTCGGCCGACTCGTCCTGGGTCACCGTCCACTCCCGGTGCACTCCGCCGAGCCCACCCGTCGCGAACACCCGTACGCCCGCGCTCGCTGCCAGCAGGGCCGTCGCGGACACGGTCGTCGCGCCGCTCGCGCCCGCCGCCACCGCGAGCGGCAGATCGCGGTGCCCCAGCTTGCGGATCCCGTCCTCGTTCGCGACGCGTTCCAGCTGCTCTTTGTCCAGGCCAACGTGGGGCTGCCCGTCGAGCACGGCGATCGTCGCGGGGACGGCACCCTCGTGCCGTACGACATCCTCCAGCTCCAGCGCGACCTGCAGATTGCGCGGGCGCGGCAGCCCGTGGGCGATGATCGTCGACTCCAGGGCCACCACCGGCCGGTGCGCGTCGAGCGCCTCCCGCACCTCTTCGGACAACGCGATCACGTGTCTGCCTCCTGTCGGTCGACGTTCGTCGGTCTCTGGATCTCTGGCGGGCGGCGCGCCCGGCCAAACCCTTGCGACCTGCGGCGTACGACACCAGCCTGGGGGCATGACGGACAACTCGACACGTCTCGACCATGTCGTCCTCTGGGTGCGTGATCCGGTGGCGTCGGCCGACTTCTACGAGAAGGCGGTCGGCCTGGAGCCCCTGCGAGTCACCGAATTCGCCGCCGGAAAGGCGTCGTTCCCCTCCGTGCGACTCAATGATGAGACCATTTTCGACCTCGCGCCCCTGCCTCTGGCGGAGTACATGAACATGGTCCCCGGAGGGGCCGACAGTGCCGGGCACCCGGTCAACCACGTGTGCCTGTCCCTCCGGGGAGGCGATTTCGAAGCGCTGCGGGCACGTCTGGAGGAGCGGTCCGTCCCCCTCTCGGGCTTCTCGTACGACTCCTACGGTGCTCGTGGGATGGCCAAACGCAGCTTCTACTTCCGTGACCCGGACGGAAACGTCTTCGAGGCACGGCACTACGACTAGCGGTACGACCAGCACGCGCGCAGCGCTCGGGCAGCTCTCGGGCAGGAGGAAAGGGTGCTCCCACGCGCGCGGGAGCACCCTTCCGGGAGTGAGGCTTTGCGCCGAGAGCGATGGCTTCGCGCCCACCCAGCCGCCCATGCCGACTCAGCCGTACGCCGCCCTCGGACGAGCCGGGTTGACGTCCAGGCGGATGCCGGTCTGGCGCTCCTGGGGCCACCCTCCGCGCGAGGCCTGTCTCGGGTGCCTTTAGGGTGACCGCTCATGACCATGAACTCGCAGGCCACCCCGTCCTTCGCCGTGCACATCCCCGACGCCGAGCTGGAACCGGAGCCTCTCGACCCGGCCCAGATCGTCTCCGGCGACCCGGTCGTGACGGGCAAGGTGCTGTGGGAGTCCGCCGACGGCAAGCAGCTGCGCGGCATCTGGCAGATCACGCCCGGCGTGGTGACCGACACGGAGGCGAACGAGCTGTTCGTCGTGGTCAGCGGCCGCGCCACGATCGAGGTCGAGGGCGGCGACGTCATCGAGGTGGGCCCGGGCGACGCGGCGATCCTGCGCGAGGGCGACCGCACGACCTGGACCGTGCATGAGACGCTCCGCAAGGCGTACCACATCAGCCTCTGAAGCCCCGAGAGCGGCCCATGGGCCTCCCGGGACTTCAGAGGCCCCACGGCCTCTCACCGGGAAGACGTGCTCCGCCAGGATCAGGGCAGAGCCGTCGGACCTGCGGTCCGGATTTCAGGGGAGAGCCGTCGGAGCAGCGGCTCCGGATCAAGGAAACCCGTCAGACCTGTGGTCCGGATTTCCGGGCAGAGCCCTCGGGAACACCGGCTCCCGATCATGGGAGAGCGCCGTCAGAACAGCGGCTCCGGAAGGACACCCTCCAGCGCGAGCAGCTTCCGCTTGGTCTCCAGACCGCCCCCGAAGCCGCCGATGCCGCCGTCGCTCTCGACCACCCGGTGGCACGCCACGACGACCGGCAGTGGATTCGAGCCCATGGCCACCCCCACGGCCTGCGCCGCACCCGGCTGGCCGACCCGCCCGGCCAGATCGCCGTAGCCCACGACCGAGCCGTACGGGACGCCGGACGCCAGCTCACGCAGCACCTGCCGGTTGAACCCGGAGATCAGCGACCAGTCGAGGGGCAGCTCGAAGTCGCGCCGCTCGCCCGCGAAGTACGCCGCGACCTGGCGTATCGCCTCGGCCAGCAGCGGGGACTCGGGTGCCTCGACGGGCTCGCTGCCCAGTCGCGACGCGAGCCGGTCGAGCGCCTTCTCACGCACCGCGTCCGTGGCGTGGAACACCACGTTCACCAGCCCGTCGCGTGTCGCCGCCAGCAGCAGCGGACCGATGTCCGTGGCCACGACGGTCCACACGACCTGCTGCTCGTACTCCCCATGGCTGTCCATGCGACCCACCGTACGGCCCGCCACTGACAACGCCCGTGGCGCGGACGCCGGAGCGCCTTCGCACCACGGGCGAGGGAACAGCGGGCAGCTACCGCAGTGCCCCTTGGACCACGTCGGGCACGTTGGTGATGATGCCGGCCACGCGCAAGCCGGCCACCCGCCGGGCAGTAGTCGCGTCGTTCACGGTCCAGGCGAAGACCTCCATGGGCCTGCCGTGCGGTCCGTGGAGCACGTGGACGGCGGAGACGTAATCGGACGAGAGGGAGGTGTGATCCGAATTGATCTGATCGGCGAATCGGGCGTACTGCGGGAGCTGGGCGATCGGCGGCGTGCCCAGGAAGGCCGTCGTGATCCCGGGGCGCAGATCGTGGACCGCCCGCACACTGTCCGCGCTGAAGCTCTGGACGATCAACCTGCTCTTCAGATGCGCCGGATCGAGCCAGCCCTCGTTGCTCAGGAGCTTGAGGGTCTGTTGCTCGATGCCCGGATAGAGCTGGGGGTTCTTGATCTCCAGGACGAGCTTCTGGTGGTTGTGCGAGACGCGGCTCATGTACTGCTTCAGCGTGGGCAAGCGCGCGCCCGCGTACCTGGGGCCGAACCAGCTCCCGGCGTCCAGGCGAGCGATCTCCGCGGCGGTGAAGTCCTTGACCTTCCAGGGAGCCCGCTGGGGATAGAGCTGCTCGACATCGGTCGTACGCGCCAGCGAAGCATCGTGGAGGACGACGAGCTCACCGTCCTTGGTGCGCTGGACGTCGTTCTCGACCCAGAGGAATCCCATCGCGGCCGCCTTGTCGATGGCGGCCAGGGTGTTCTCGGGCGCGTAGGCGGAGGCGCCGCGGTGGGAGACGATCACCAGGTCGGTGCTCCGCACCGCCCCGGCCCGGGCGTGTGGGCCGGGCAGTATCAGAACGGTGCCCCCCAGAAGCGCGACGGTCGTGGCGGCGGCTACGCGCGCGTGCATGCGTACTCCTCACGTCGAGCGATCACGTACAGCACCAGACTGACAGCAGAGGGTAAGTGAAAGAGGCGTGTCGGAGGGGCGCAGATTGAAAGGAGTTGTCCAAGTCCGCTCACTGGCGCCGCACAGGTGGGGCGGGGCTGTGATTCTTTGCCGGAAAATCGTTCGACCAATCCGGTGGGAGTCATACTCTCTGCCTCGGCCCCGTCCGCTCTTGCGGTCCCGAGGGTGGGGACATTCCGGGGTTTTTCAGGGCAACAGGGCGGAAAGGGCAGCCGCGCATGCAGGGCACCGTCGACGGCTTCACTTACGGACTCGTCACACCGCTGGTGGCGTACCTCATGGCCTGCCTGGGCGGAGCGCTGGGCCTGCGCTGCACCACCAGATCGATGCTCGTCGCCCGCTCCTGGCGCGCCGGCTGGCTCGCGCTCGGCTCCGCCGCGATCGGCTCCGGCATATGGACCATGCACTTCATCGCGATGATGGGGTTCACGGTCAAGGAGGCCCCGGTCCACTACGACAAGCCGACGACGTTCGCGAGCCTGGGCGTGGCCATCGTGATGGTCGGCGTCGGGATCTTCATCGTCGGCTACCGGGGGGCCACCGGAACGGCGCTCTTCACCGGAGGCACCCTCACAGGTCTGGGCGTCGCCTCGATGCACTACCTGGGCATGGCCGGCATGCGCCTCAACGGGAAGCTCGAATACAACACACTCACCGTTTCCGCCTCGGTCGTCATAGCCGTCGCCGCCGCCACCACCGCTCTGTGGGCGGCGGGACAGGTCCGCGGATTCCTCTGGAGCGTGGGCGCCAGCCTCGTCATGGGGCTCGCCGTCAGCGGCATGCACTACACCGGCATGGCCGCCCTCAGCGTGCATCTGCACGGCTCGACCAGCACCCCCGGCGGCGACTCACCGGCCGCCCTGCTCGCGCCCATGATGATCGGCCCGCTGGTCTTTCTCTGTCTGGCGGGCGTCGTGGTGATGTTCGACCCGATGATGGTCATGGGCAAGCCCGACTGGAGGCCCGCGGAGAAGAGGCCGGGCATCCCGGCGCACCCGGTCGTCCCGCACACCCGCCGTCCGTCGCCCCGCCCGTGGCGGAACCGTGGACACCGCGGTTCCCGCGCTCCGCAGAGCTGGTGATCCGGCCCCGTTGTCAGTGCGGGGTCGTACGGTTGACTTCATGCGGCCCGTATCCAAGATCGAACGTTCGGTGGCGCCCTTCGAGGTCGTCAGCCCCTACCGGCCCAGTGGTGACCAACCCACGGCCATCGCCGAGCTCGAAAAGCGCGTTCGCGCAGGTGAGAAGGATGTCGTCCTGCTGGGTGCGACCGGCACCGGCAAGTCCGCCACCACGGCGTGGATGATCGAGAAGCTCCAGCGCCCCACCCTGGTGATGGCCCCGAACAAGACCCTGGCCGCCCAGCTGGCGAACGAGTTCCGCGAGCTGCTCCCGAACAACGCGGTCGAGTACTTCGTCTCGTACTACGACTACTACCAGCCCGAGGCATACGTCCCGCAGTCGGACACCTACATCGAGAAGGACTCCTCGATCAACGAGGAGGTCGAGCGGCTGCGCCACTCCGCGACCAACTCGCTGCTGACACGCCGGGACGTCGTCGTGGTCGCCTCGGTCTCCTGCATCTACGGCCTGGGCACACCGCAGGAGTACGTGGACCGGATGGTCTCGCTCAAGGTCGGCGACGAGATCGACCGTGACGACCTGCTGCGCCGCTTCGTCGACATCCAGTACACGCGCAACGACATGGCGTTCGCGCGCGGCACCTTCCGGGTGCGCGGCGACACCATCGAGATCTTCCCGGTCTACGAGGAGCTGGCCGTCCGCATCGAGATGTTCGGCGACGAGATCGAGGCCCTCTCCACGCTGCACCCGCTCACCGGTGAGGTCATCAGCGACGACAACCAGGTCTATGTGTTCCCGGCGTCCCACTACGTGGCGGGCCCCGAGCGCATGGAGCGCGCCGTGAACGACATCGAGAAGGAGCTGGGGGAGCGCCTCGCCGAGCTGGAGAAGCAGGGCAAGCTCCTGGAGGCCCAGCGCCTGCGTATGCGCACGACGTACGACCTCGAGATGCTCCGCCAGATCGGCTCCTGCTCCGGTGTCGAGAACTACTCGATGCACTTCGACGGCCGCGAACCAGGCTCCCCGCCGAACACGCTGATCGACTACTTCCCGGACGACTTCCTGCTCGTCATCGACGAGTCGCACGTCACCGTGCCCCAGATCGGCGCGATGTACGAGGGCGACGCGTCCCGCAAGCGCACCCTCGTGGACCACGGCTTCCGGCTGCCGTCCGCGCTGGACAACCGCCCCCTGAAGTGGGAGGAGTTCCAGGAGCGCATCGGCCAGACGGTCTACCTCTCCGCCACCCCGGGGCAGTACGAGCTCTCCCGCTCCGACGGCCAGGTCGAGCAGATCATCCGCCCCACCGGCCTGATCGACCCCGAGGTCGTCGTCAAGCCCACCGAGGGCCAGATCGACGACCTGGTGCACGAGATCCGCAAGCGCACCGAGAAGGACGAGCGCGTCCTGGTCACCACGCTCACCAAGAAGATGGCCGAGGACCTCACCGACTACTTCCTGGAACTCGGCATCCAGGTGCGCTATCTCCACAGCGACGTCGACACCCTGCGCCGCGTCGAGCTGCTGCGCGAGCTGCGCGCCGGGGAATACGACGTCCTGGTCGGCATCAACCTCCTGAGGGAGGGCCTCGACCTGCCCGAGGTCTCCCTGGTGGCCATTCTCGACGCCGACAAGGAGGGCTTCCTGCGGTCGGGCACCTCGCTGATCCAGACCATCGGCCGCGCGGCCCGCAACGTCTCCGGCCAGGTCCACATGTACGCCGACAAGGTCACCCCGGCGATGGAGAAGGCCATCGAGGAGACCAATCGCCGGCGGGAGAAGCAGGTCGCGTACAACAAGGAGCGGGGCCTCGACCCGCAGCCCCTGCGCAAGAAGATCAACGACATCGTGGCGCAGATCGCCCGCGAGGACGTCGACACGGAGCAGTTGCTCGGCTCGGGCTACCGCAGCGCGAAGGACGGCAAGGGTGCCAAGGCTCCCGTGCCCTCGCTGGGAACCAAGGCGGCCAAGTCCGCCAAGGGCAAGAGCAAGACCAAGGAGACGGTGCCGACCGACCGCCCGGCAGCCGAACTCGCCGAGCAGATCGAGGAGATGACAGCGCGGATGCGCGCTGCCGCGGCCGACCTCCAGTTCGAGATCGCGGCCCGGCTGCGTGACGAGGTCTCCGAGATGAAGAAGGAGCTGCGCCAGAT
Organism: Streptomyces sp. NPDC058246; assembly: GCF_042881985.1. Lineage (NCBI taxonomy): Bacteria > Bacillati > Actinomycetota > Actinomycetes > Kitasatosporales > Streptomycetaceae > Streptomyces > Streptomyces sp. NPDC058246. Next base: position 303,785 of record NZ_JBHVWZ010000007.1, read on the forward strand.
GAAGGAGGCGGGCATCGCCTGACACCCTCACGGGCGGTGCCGGACCTCGGCACGGGCGCGCTGTGTTGCAAGACCGACACAAAGCGCGCCCCAGGGTTCGGCACTGTCAGTGCCGCTGCGTAGTGTTCTGGTCATCCGCGGACTCCGCGGCAACAGGGGACAGTTCGAGAGGGGAACAGCGCGTGACGGTCAACATGACCAAGGGTCAGGCCATCAGTCTGCAGAAGAACGACGGGGGCACCCTGACCGCGGTGCGCATGGGGCTTGGCTGGCAGGCGGCTCCCCGCCGCGGCCTGTTCGGCTCGCGCACCCGGGAGATCGACCTCGACGCGTCCGCCGTGCTGTTCGCGGACAAGCAGCCCGTCGACGTGGTGTTCTTCCGCCACCTCGTCAGCGACGACGGCTCCGTACGGCACACGGGTGACAATCTCGTCGGCGGCGTGGGCCAGGGCGGCGACGACGAGGCGATCCTCGTCGACCTGCAGCGCGTCCCGGTCCACATCGACCAGATCATCTTCACCGTGAACTCCTTCACCGGGCAGACGTTCCAGGAAGTGCAGAACGCGTTCTGCCGTCTGGTCGACGAGACGAACGGTCAGGAGCTGGCGCGCTACACGCTCGCGGGCGGCGGCCAGTACACGGCCCAGATCATGGCGAAGGTGCACCGCGCGGGCCCGGGCTGGCAGATGACGGCTCTGGGTACGCCGGCCAACGGGCGCACGTTCCAGGACCTGATGCCCGCGATCCTGCCGCACCTGTAGGCAGCTCGGGGCGCACCGTACGAAGCGACATAGGGGGACAAGGCGATGACGGCCGAGCTGGTCCGGGGGCAGAACCATCCGCTCTCGCAGGTCCGTCTTGAGGTCCGGGTTTCGGCCGGCAAACCGGTCGTGGTGGGTGCCACGCTCGGCGACGAGCAGGGCAAGGTCCGCGGTGTCGAGTGGGTGGCCCACCCGGGCGCGCCCACGCTGCCCGGACTGGAGGTCTCCAAGCAGGCGGCGGCCGACCACCGTCTGGCCTTCGACCTGGACGCCCTGCCCGTCAGCGTGCACCGGGTCAATGTGCTGCTCGCGCTGCCGTCCGGCGTCGGCGGTCCGGTCCGGTTCGGCGCCGTCGCCGCCCCCTTCGTCGCGGTCACCGGCCTGGACGGCTCCGAGGTCGCCAGCTACACCCTCACGGGTCTGGACGCCGAGTCCGCCGTGGTCGCCCTCGAGCTCTACCGCAGGCAGGGCGCCTGGAAGGTTCGCGCGGTCGGCCAGGGCTATGCGGGCGGCCTCGCCGAACTCCTCACCGACCAGGGCCTGCCCGAGGCTCAGCAACTCGCCGGCAGCATCCACGAGGCGGTGGCTCACGGCCTGGCCCGCTCGGTCGCGGCGCCCCCGCCCCGTACGCCTGACGGGGACCGGTCACGACAGGCGGCCGCGTCGACGACAGGACCGGACCAGCCGTACCCCGGACCCCAGGCCGCCGCCGGGAACGGAGCGCAGGGCGGCCAGTCCTCGTCTCCGTACGACACGCCAGGTCCGCAAGGCTCCGCGGTGCCGCAGGGAAGCCACCCCTCGGACCCCTCCGCGGTCACCCAGCCCGCCGCTCCCACGGCGGGCGGCTCGGTCAACTACAGCCACCCCGGACGGCAGACCGCGGCCCCGCCTCCGCCCCCGCCGACCGCACCACCGGCTCCGCCCGGGCAGCCCGCACAGCCCGTCGCGGGCGACGCGACCGGCTGGTCCATGGAAGAGCGGCTCTACAACCAGGTGTGGGGCATGTTCGAGGACCTGGCCCGCACCACCGCCGCGTATCGCAGTGCCGTCGACTTCGCCGACTCGCGGATGGAGCAGGAGCTCGACAGGGTCCTGTCCGACCCGCGCAGCCGGATCGGCGGCCAGGGCGACGCCGCGCGCGAGGCGGCCCGGGCCAAGCACGCCGATCTGGTCGACCAGGCACGCGCGGCGCTCGACCGGGACCTCGCCCAGCTCACCGCCGAAGTTGAGGTCGTCGAGCCCGCGCTGCCTCCGGCGTACGCGCGCTGGGACAACCCGGTCTGGCACGCCTACCGGGCGCCGATGGAGATCCCCATGGCACTGCGCCTCGGCGATCTCCATCTGCCCGAGAGCGACGGCCTGAGTATCCCGATGCTGGTCAGGCTGCCGCTGGAGCGCGGGCTGTGGATAGACAGCGGCCGCTCCGGCCTCGAAGACTCGCTCGCCGACTCCGATGAGCTGCGACGCCTTGCCATGGACACGGCTGTGGCGCACGCCGCGCGACTGCTCGCCGTCTATCCGGCGGGCGAGTTCACGGTGCATGTCATCGACGCGGCCGGTGCGGGTGCCGCGTCTCTGACGCCGCTGGTGCAGTCCGGGGTGCTCGACGGCCCGCCCGCCGTCGGTGCCGTGGGGGTGGCTGACGTCCTGGCCCGGCTCACCCAGCGCGTCGACCTGGTGCAGATGGCGGTGCGCGGCGGAGCGGCCGACTCACTGCCGCCGGGCTTCGACACCGCCGAGCAACTGCTGATCGTCAACGACTTCCCGCACGGCTTCGACGACCGCGCCGTGACCCAACTGCGCTATCTCGCGGACGAGGGCCCTGCCGTCGGCGTCCATCTGATGATGGTGGCCGACCGCGAGGACGCCGCCGCCTACGGGCCGCTGCTCGATCCGCTCTGGCGTTCGCTGATGCGCCTCACCCCGGTACCCGACGACCACTTGGCCGACCCGTGGGTCGGCCACGCCTGGACATACGAGCCTGCCCTTGTGCCCTCGGGCAGCCAGGTGCTCCAGCAGGTGCTCGCACAGGTGGCGGCGGCCCGCCGTTCCTGGAACCGCTGACGTCTCAAAGATGCGCCAAGGGTCTTTCGTCAAGCGTCAGTAAACCGCTCTGACCAGGAGACTTGGTCTTTCTTTTACTAACTGCTTTACCTTTCCTTGGTGATTCGGGTACTCTTTTCCGTACGGAGGGGAGTACTCCCTACCTGCTGCGGCGTACCCGTCAATACGGATCAGGCCAGATCCCGGGGCGTCGGCCCGTGAACGCCACGGGTGGAAGAGACCTCCGGTAGCGACGACGCTGAAATCTGCCGTTACGTACTGCCGGAGGCGCAGTGGATGTTTCCCTGACCCTGTGGGTCCTGACCATCGTGGGTCTCGCGGCCCTGATCGCGGTCGACTTCTTCATCGGCCGCAAGCCGCACGACGTATCGATCAAGGAAGCCGGAATCTGGACCATCGTCTGGATCGTCCTGGCCGGACTGTTCGGACTCGGACTGCTCATCTTCTCCGGCGGCGAGCCCGCCGGAGAGTTCTTCGCCGGCTTCATCACCGAGAAGTCGCTGAGCGTCGACAACCTCTTCGTCTTCGTCCTGATCATGGCGAAATTCGCGGTGCCCTCGCAGTACCAACAGCGAGTGCTGCTCGTCGGAGTGCTCATAGCCCTCGTCCTGCGCGCGATATTCATCGCCGCGGGAGCCGCGATCATCGCGAGCTTCGCGTGGGTCTTCTACATCTTCGGCGCCTTCCTCATCTACACCGCCTGGAAGCTGATCCAGGAGGCCCGGGCCGACGAGGAGGACGAGGAGTTCGAGGAGAACCGGCTGCTCAAGGCCGCCGAGCGACGCTTCGGCGTGGCCGACCGGTACCACGGCACCAAGCTGTGGATCCAGCAGAACGGCAAGCGCGTCATGACGCCGATGCTGGTCGTGATGCTGGCGATCGGCACCACCGATGTGCTCTTCGCGCTGGACTCGATCCCCGCGATCTTCGGTCTGACTCAGGACCCGTACATCGTCTTCACGGCCAACGCGTTCGCGCTGATGGGGCTGCGCCAGCTGTACTTCCTCATCGGCGGCCTGCTCAGGAAGCTGGTCCACCTCAGCTACGGCCTGTCGGTGATCCTCGGCTTCATCGGCGTCAAGCTGGTGCTGCACGCCCTGCACGAGTCCGGCGTCCATGTCCCCGAGATCTCCATCCCGGTCTCGCTCGGCGTGATCTGCGCGGTCCTGGTGGTCACCACGATCACCAGTCTGATCGCCTCCAAGAAGCAGGCGGCGCTGAACGACGCCAAGAGCGCGCCGAAGGACAGCGTCGACGTCTGATCCCCCGGCCGGGGCGGCGACCACCCCCGGGAGCGGTGTACGGCGCATTGCCGGCCACCGCTCCCGGTGCTTGTGCGGGCTCCGAGCGTCCGCCGGCCAGGCGCCCCGCCGGGGGACGGCGGAGCGTTCGCCCGCGAGATTCACCTTCGCCGGACGGCCGCCCTTCACCGACCGCAACCCACGGGAGATGACCGATGCGACGTACGGGAGACGACCGAGCAGACGTGGCGATTCCCGGAACGGGACCTCCTCGGCCATACGCGAGCGGGCGTCGCACGATCGGAGTGCGGGGCCCGCGTACGCCTGCGACGATCGCAGCATGATCGTTCGGCTCCGGTCACTCGTGACGCGGTGGACGGTCGTCATGCCCGTGATCGCGGTGGTCCTGCTGGCCTGCACCTGGGGCCGCGACCTGCCCGCCGCAGTCGTGGCGCTGGTGACCGTGGTCCTCGCCGGAGCCGTGCTGGCCGCGGTCCATCACGCCGAGGTGATCGCGCACCGCGTCGGCGAACCCTTCGGCTCCCTCGTCCTAGCCGTCGCCGTCACGATCATCGAGGTCGCGCTGATCGTCACCCTGATGGCGGACGGTGGTGACAAGAGCTCGACGCTGGCCCGCGACACGGTGTTCGCGGCCGTGATGATCACCTGCAACGGCATCGTCGGGATCTGTCTGCTCGTCGCCTCCCTGCGGCACGGCCTCGCCGTCTTCAACGCGGAGGGCACCGGCGCGGCCGTCGCGACCGTCGCGACGCTCGCCACACTCAGCCTGGTCTTCCCGACGTTCACCACCAGCAAGCCCGGCCCGGAGTTCTCCTCGGCCCAGCTCACCTTCGCCGCGCTCGCCTCGCTCGTCCTCTACGGCCTCTTCGTGGCGACCCAGACCGTGCGGCACCGGGACTACTTCCTGCCGATCACCCGGCAGGGTGAGGTGATCGACGCGGACGAACACGCCGACGCCCCGTCCGCCCGCCAAGCCGGGATCAGCGTGGCGCTGCTCGGCCTGGCCCTCGTCGGAGTGGTCGGCCTCGCCAAGGGCGTGTCGCCCACCATCGAGTCAGGCGTCGAGGCGGTCGGAATGCCGCACTCCGTGGTCGGTGTGATCATCGCGCTGCTCGTCCTGCTTCCCGAGACCATCGCCGCGCTGCGGTCGGCCCGCCGTGACCGGGTGCAGACCAGCCTGAACCTCGCCCTCGGCTCCGCGATGGCCAGCATCGGCCTGACCATCCCCGCCGTCGCCCTGGCCTCCGTCTGGCTCTCCGGACCGCTCGTCCTCGGCCTCGGCTCCACCCACATGGTGCTACTCGCACTGACTGTGGTGGTGAGTTCCCTGACGGTGGTTCCCGGACGAGCGACCCCCCTCCAGGGAGGCGTGCATCTGGTGGTCTTCGCGGCCTACCTGGAACTGGCGATCAATCCCTAGGGGGGGCAGCCGCGCACTGGCCGTACGGCGGCTTGGCTCGTCCCCGCGTCGTCACTCCGTCGCCTGGACGACCACCAGCCGCGATACCGGCCGGGTCTCCGGAAGCAGCGCGAAGCACCCCAGGCTGAGCAGCGCGATCCCGGTGAGATACGCGGCCACGCCCCACGGGACGCGCTCCCCGCTCGCCAGGGCCGTCGCCACGATCGGCGTGAGCGCGCCCCCCAGGACCCCGCCCAGGTTGTAGCCCACCGCCGCGCCCGTGCAGCGCACCCGGGGCTCGTACAACTCCGGCAGATACGCGGCGATCACCGCGAACATCGTGATGAACGCGAGCAGCGCGACCAGGAAACCGAGGAACATCAGCAGCGGTTCGCCGGTCGACAACAGCGCGACCATCGGGAACATCCACAGCGCGGCGCCGGTGCATCCCGCCAGGCACAGCGGCCGTCGCCCGTAGCGGTCGCCGAGGAGGGCCACCAGGGGCGTCAGGGAACCCTTCACCACCACAGCGGCCATGATGCAGGCCAGCATGACGGTACGGCTCACACCGAGCCGTTCGACGCCGTAGGCGAGCGCCCACGTGGTCACCGCGTAGAAGACGGCGTAGCCGACCGCGAGTCCGCCGGCCGTCAGCAGCACCAGCCGCCAGTGGTCGCGCACCACCTCGGCGAGCGGCACGCGCGCGTGGTCGCGCATTTCCAGGAAGCTCGGGCTTTCGGCGAGCGAGCTGCGCAGCCACAGCCCCGCCGCCGCGAGCACCCCCGCCGCCCAGAACGGCACCCGCCACCCCCAGGCCGCGAACTGCGCGTCGGACAGCGTCGCCGACAGCACCAGCATCACGCCGTTGGCCAGCACGAACCCCAGTGAGGGGCCGATCTGGGGAAAGCTCGACCACAGTCCGCGCCGCTCGGCCGGCGCGTGCTCCGCGGTCAGCAGCACCGCCCCGCCCCACTCCCCGCCGAGTCCGAGACCCTGGAGAAAGCGCAGCACGAGAAGGAGCACGGGAGCGGCCACCCCGATGCGGTCGTACGTCGGCACAAAGCCGACCGCGACCGTCGCAGCGCCGGTCAGCAGCAGCGAGGCGATCAGAACGGGACGCCGACCGCGCCGGTCACCGATGTGCCCGAAGAACACCGAGCCGAGCGGACGGGCGATGAACCCGACGCCGAACGTCGCGAAGGCCGCCAGCGTCCCCGCCAGCGGCGAGAAGGTCGGGAAGAACAGCGGTCCGAGGACCAGCGCGGCCGCGGTCCCGTAGACGAAGAAGTCGTAGAACTCGATGGCCGTCCCGGCGAGCGAGGCGGCCGCGAGCCGCAGCATGGAGGGCGCCCTTACGGTGCGTACGTCGTGCATGCCGCGTCAACTACCCACGGTGATCAACGGTTACGGGGGCGCATGGTGGTGAGACTCGCGTCAATAGGTGACGGTGATGCGCCGGGCGGATCCGTCGACGCGGATCGTGCCTCCATAGGGGATGACGAGTTGCGGATCCGTGTGTCCGAAGTCCACGTCGAACACGGTCAAGATGTTGGGGGCGTACATCCGCAGCGCGCGGAGCACAGCCTCACGCTGCTCGGCCGCGTAACGCACCCCTTCCTCCGGGCTGTTGGGGTGTTCGAAGGACCAGGTCTTGGCGCGGCCCATCAGCAGCGCGGAGAAGCGCTGGAGCAGTCCTCGCTCGCCCATGTTCCGGAGGGTGCGGAAGACTTCCCGGGCGCTCGGCAACTCCTCCGAGGTCTCCAGGAACAGCACTCCGCCGTCGTACTCGCTGAGGTCGTGAGGGATCTCGCGGCCGGCCATCAGCAGCCAGCCGAGGATCTCCAGGTTGCCGCCCCAACTGCGGCCCTCGACCAGCCGGTCGGCGTTCAGCCAGGTCCAGCCGGTGCCGGGCCGGGTCTCCGGTTCCGCGTCGAAGGTCGCGGGATCCGCCCAGTCGCGGTTGACGTCGCCCCAGCGCTCGGCCGCCCCGAGCTCGTACGCACCCGAGGTGAACAGTGCGGCCCGCAGGGATTCGGCGGTCTGGGGGTGCATGGCGCCGGGGCGGCCCAGCTCGCACATGACCGTCGCGCCGTGGTAGCCGACGATGCCGGTGTTGCGCAGGTACAGGAGCAGGTTCGTGTTGTCGCTCATCCCGAAGAACGGCTTCGGGTTCGCGCGGATCAACTCCCTGTCCAGCAGCGGCAGCACGGTGATCTGGTCATCGCCACCGATCGACGCGATGACCGCCTTGATCGTCGGATCGGCGAACGCCGCGTGGATGTCGTCGGCGCGCTCCTGAGGGGTCGAGCCCAGCTTCCGGGTCGCCGGGTACTCGACCGGCTCGAGACCGTACTCCCTGCGCAGCCGCTCCAGGCCCAGTTCGTACGGGAGCGGGAGCAGGCCCGGCAGCGCCGTGGACGGCGAGATCACCGCCATCCGGTCGCCGGGTGACGGCTTGGGAGGGTAGGCAGGGATGGGGACCATGAGGGGAGGGTACGGGCCGTCCTCTCTCCGGTGCACCGTGATAAACCGGGTCCGAGCAGCGGTCCTCAATGGGCCGCCAGACCCGAAGGACCGGAGGAACCGTGCCCCGCACCCTCGCCAACGCCCCGATCTTGATCCTCAACGGGCCCAACCTGAACCTCCTCGGGCAGCGCCAGCCGGAGATCTACGGCTCGGACACGCTCGCGGACGTGGAGGCTCTGTGCGCCAAGGCGGCGGCCGCGCACGGCGGCACGGTGGATTTCCGGCAGTCCAACCACGAGGGCGAGTTGGTGGACTGGATCCACGAAGCGCGTCTGCACCACTCCGGGATCGTGATCAACCCAGCCGCCTACTCACACACCTCCGTCGCCATCCTGGATGCGCTCAACACCTGTGACGACCTTCCTGTGGTGGAGGTCCACATCTCCAACATCCACCAGCGCGAGGAGTTCCGTCACCACTCGTACGTCTCGCTGCGCGCCGACGGGGTCATCGCGGGCTGCGGTGTGCAGGGGTACGCCTTCGCGGTGGAGCGGGTCGCGACCCTGGCGGGGACGGGGCAGGCGGACGCCTGAGGGAGCAGGAGGCGGTCACCTGACGGAGCAGGAAGTGGACGCCTGACGGGGCAGGAAGCGGACGGGCAGAGTCCGATTGTCAGTGGCGGGTGCCACGATCAATTCATGAATTTCTTCGAGGGATTGATCGCGCCCGACCCGCCGGACGAGCCGCTGCCGCAGTCGCAGACGGAGCATCGACTGGCCGTCTACCGGCCTGGCGCGGACGAGCAGTTCCCACCCTCGGACTGGTTCGTGCCCGCCCAACTGCCCCAGGTCATCGAGCTCGGCGCCGGCCCGGACGTACGCATCATGCTTACCGGCCGGCAGGTGTGGCCCGGTTCGGTGACCCTCCGACTGGGCGTCTTCCTACGGACCGTGCGGCAGGGCGGGACCGTGCGCCCTGTTCGTTTCGGCGGCGGGCATGAGGACGCCGGAGCCCTGCGTTTCGGCTTATCGCTCTCGGACGGACGGCGAGTCACCACGCCAAGGGAGGCACCGTCGGAGACTTCTCGCGGGGATACCCGAGGGCAGCGAGCTGCTGGACTGATCGGCGGCGCGGCGGAGGCGGATGTCAGAGCCGCCTCGCCTCCACGATCCGGCGCAGGAACCGCTGCGTTCGCTCCTCTCGCGGGTCCCCGAAGACCTCCTCGGCGGTGCCGCGCTCGAGCACCACGCCGCCGTCCAGGAAGCAGACCTGGTCCGCGACCTCGCGGGCGAAGCCCATCTCGTGCGTGGCGAGGACCATGGTCATGCCGTCGTCCTTCAAATCCCGCACGACGCTCAGGACTTCGCCCACGAGTTCCGGGTCGAGAGCGGCGGTGATCTCGTCCAGGAGCAGGAGACGGGGACGTACGGCCAGGGCGCGGACGATCGCGGCCCGCTGCTGCTGCCCGCCGCTGAGCCGGTCCGGGTACTCGTTCGCCTTGGCACCGAGCCCGAGCCGGTCGAGCAGCTCACGCGCGTGCGCCTCCGCCTCGGCGCGGTTCACGCCGTGCACACGGCGCGGGGCGAGGGTGATGTTCTCCAGGACGGTCATGTGCGGAAACAGGTTGTACGCCTGGAAGACCACACCGATCCGGCGGCGTACGGCGTCCTGGTCGACCCGCGGGTCGGTGATCTCCTCGTCGTCCAGCCAGATCGCGCCGTCGTCGATCTCCTCCAGGAGGTTCGCGCAGCGCAGCAGTGTCGACTTGCCGGAGCCGGAGGCGCCGATCAGCGCGGTCACCGTGTGCGGGGCGACCTCCAGGTCGACGTCCCGCAGTACGACCGCGTCACCGAAGGTCTTGCGGACGGACTCCATCCGCAGCACCGGAGCGTCGGTCATATGGTCCCTCCCTGTGCCCGCTGACGGTCCATCCGGGCCGTGACCCAGTCCGTGAAGCGGGTCATCGGGATGGTCAGGGCGACGAAGACCAGTCCCGCGACGATGTACGGCGTGTAGTTGAGGCTGCGGCCCACGATGATGTCGGCGGCGCGCACCGCGTCCACCGCGCCGCCGATCGAGACGAGTCCGGTGTCCTTCTGGAGGGACACCAGGTCGTTGAGGAGGGGCGGCACCTGGCGGCGTACGGCCTGGGGGAGGACCACGTAGCGCAAGGCCTGCCGGTTGGTGAGGCCCAGTGAACGGGCCGCGGCGCGCTGCGAGGGGTGGATGGACTCGATGCCGGCACGGAACACCTCGGCGACGTACGCCGAGTACGTCAGCGTCAGGGCCGTACCGCCGAGGAGGACCGGGTCCACCGTGACGCCCTGCAGCCGCAGCGCGGGAACGCCCAGGACCACGATCATCAGGTTGATGATCAGCGGCAGCCCGCGGAAGAAGTCCGTGTACGCGGCGGCCAGCGCCCGGAGCGGGAAGAAGACCGGGCCGCGCAGCGTGCGGGCGATGGCGATCAGCATGCCCAGGACGAGCACGGCCGCGCCGCATATCAGGAGCAGGCGGACGTTGAGCCAGAGCCCTTCGAGGACCTTGGGGAACGCCTCGCGCGCGTACTGCGCGTTGAAGAACGTCTCTTTGGTGCGCGGCCAGCCGGGCGCGTTGACGACGACGAGGTACAGGACGACGCCGGTGACCAGGGTGGAGAGGGCGGCGATCGCCGTCGCGCGGCGGGCGCGGACACGCTTGTAGCGCTCGCGCTCGATCCGCCGCCGCGACGGGACGTACGCCTGAGGCATGTCTCCCTCGCCGGAGTCCTCTCCCGACTCCTCCTTCACGACCGTCACTTGAGCACCGGAGCGTCGACGGCGTCGGACAGCCACTGCTTCTCGATCTTCGCGAGCGTGCCGTCCGTGCGCAGCGCGTCCACGGCCTTCGTCACGCAGGAGGTCAGCGCGCTGCCCTTGTCGAGGACGAGTCCGAACTGCTCGGGCGTACCGCCCTGGTTCTCGAACTGCCCGACGATCTTCGCGTCGGTCACCTCGGCCGCGGTGATGTAGAAAGCGGTCGGCAGGTCGGTGACGATGGCGTCTACCTGGCCGTTCTTCAGCGCGGACTTGGCCTGGTCGTTCTTCGCGTACGCGGCCGGCTGCTGGGTCGGCTTCACCACGTCGTCGATGTAGTTCAGGCTCGTGGTGCCGACCTGGGCGCCCAGCTTCACACCCTTGAGGTCCGCGATGCTCTTCGCCTTGGCGGCCTTGGAGCCCTTGAGCGCGATGACGGCCTGGCGCACGTCGTAGTAGCCGGACGAGAAGTCCACGGCCTTCTTGCGCTCGGCACTGATCGACACCTGGTTGATGTCGAAGTCGAAGGTCTTCTCGCCGGGCGCGAACGCCTTGTTGAAGGGGACGGTCTGCCAGGTGACGTCGCTCTTGTCATAGCCGAGCTGCTTGGCCACGGCGTACGCGACCGCAGACTCGAAGCCCTTGCCGTTGGCAGGCTTGTCGTCCTTGAACCACGGCTCGTAGGCGGGCTCGTCGGTGGCGATCGTCAGCTTGCCGGAGGTCTGGGTGCTCAACTTGCCCTGGGCGCAGGTCTCCCCGGTTGTCCCGGAGGCCTTGTCGCTCGCCTTCTCCTCCGGCTGCGGAGCGCAGCCCACGGCGACGGCGAGCAGGGCGACAGTAGCGGCGGACGCGGCGCGGCGCAGGGCGCGTTGGGCAAGATGCATGGCGGGAGAGTGGCAGTGCACCATGCTGTTTGTCGAGGTCACAAGGGCAAATGTCCGCATAGTGGGAACGTGTGTTGCAGTCCCGTGAACGCTCGACGGGAAGCCCGATCTCGTGCTCATCAGGAACCCGGCCGCGTGCTCGCCGGGAACCCGGCTGCTTCCTCGCAGGGAACCCGGCCGCTTGCTCGACGTGATGCCAGGCGCGTGCTCTCCGAGAAGCCCTGCCGAGACCTCTGCGCGAGGCTCTGCCGGGGCCGCCGGCCGAGGGCGGGGATCGAAGGCCGGCGGCCCGTTCCACACAGGAGCCGTCATCCTGCGCGGGGCTGCATCCAGTGGACTGCACCAGTGGCCGCGCCGGGAGCGCGCGCGTGGCACTGGCCTGTGCGCTTGGTTCACACGGGGTGCGTGAGTCAGCGTTCGCGCGGGGCGCGTGCGTGTGACGCGGGGCGCCTGCATGAGAAATGCGCTGGGCGCGCACGTTGAACCGCGCGCGGGGCTTGCTCACGGACACGCGGGGGGCGCGCGCCTGCGATGACGCGCGGGTGCTCGAGTACAGCCACGCGCGGGGCGCTCGTGTACGACACTGCGCGGGCGCTCGTTTATGGCGACACGCGGGGTGCGTGCTCGCGATCAGGCGCCCCGCGCGTGTTGCGGGCGCGCACCCCAGAGGCCGGGTTCACCACCCCCGCGCGCGCCACTCCGGCAGATGAGGTCGCTCCGCGCCCAGCGTCGTGTCGTTGCCGTGGCCCGGGTAGACCCAGGTCTCGTCCGGCAGTGCGTCGAAGATCTTGGTCTCCACGTCGTGGATGAGGCTGGCGAACGCCTTAGGGTCCTTGCGTGTGTTGCCCACACCGCCCGGGAAGAGGCAGTCCCCCGTGAACACATGCGGATGCCCATGGGGGTCGTCGTAGACGAGGGCGATCGAGCCCGGCGTGTGCCCCACCAGGTGGCGCGCAGTCAGTTCCACGCGCCCCACCCGGATGATGTCGCCGTCGTCGACGAGGACGTCGGTGGGCACCGGGATGCCGTCGGCGTCGTCCCGGCCCGCGTACGTGCGCGTGCCCGTGGCTGCCACGACCTCCGCGAGCGCTTGCCAGTGGTCGCCGTGCTGATGCGTGGTCACGACGGCGGTGATGCCGTCGTCGCCGATCAGCGTGAGCAGTGTCGAGGCGTCGTTCGCCGCGTCGATCAGGAGTTGCTCGTCGGTCGCCCGGCAGCGCAGCAGATAGGCGTTGTTGTCCATCGGGCCGACGGCGACCTTGGAGATCATCAGGTTCTGCAGCTCGTGCACATCGGCGGGTCCGCCGACCTTCACCGCTCCGCTGTACGTCATGGCGGCAGCCTATAGCGGGGGAAGCGTGGGGAGCGGCCCGCCGTCGGTGCTCAGCCCCGAACCGTCACGGCGGCCGCAGAGCCAGCCGAGCAGATCGGCCTGGCGGCCGGTGACAATGACCGGCTCGCCTTCGCGACGCCCGGAGGGGATCCGGCGCCCGTCGTCCTCCTCGACGAGGAAGGCGGGCACGTCGGGGTGGCCCCGGAAGCGCGCGGTGAGGAAGTCGATCTCGCGCTGGGTGAACTCGGCGGAGAGGTCCTCCAGGGCGTAGCCGATTCCCAGATCGACATGGTGCAGCTCGACCTCTGTCCACCGCCGGAAGGGAACCATGGCCGCGGAGTCCGTGACACCGTTGCGCAGCTCCACCGTGCGCGACCAGTCCGCGGGAGCGGCCCCCACCGCCTGGAAACGGGCCGCGCTCGCGTGCAGGTCTGTGAGCTGCGTCTCCAGGGGTCGAGGCGCGTCCCTCTCTATGTCGGTGTCGCGGGCTTCGCCCGAGGCGTACATGGGGCGCCCTTCGAGGACGTTCACGAGGGCGTCCGCGTTACGGGCGATGTGGGCCAGGACATGACCGCGGCTCCAGCCGGGAAGCCGTGACGGCTCGCCCAGGGAAGCGTTGTCCAGTTTGGCGGCTGCGGTGAGCAGCCGTTCGGTCGCGTCACGTACAGACGCCAGGTCGCGCACATGATCAATCATGAGGGCGACCCTAGCCCCGCCACACCTTTGGGTGAAGGTGGTCGACCGCACCCGCAAATCGAATGTGCGTGCTATAGGCTCGAGCGTGGCGTCGGGCATGCTGGAGAGCCCGGGATTGTTGTGAACCAGGGAAACCGACCCGGCGTTGTCAGTGGCTCCCCCTAGTCTGAGAAAGACCGGGGCCTCGGCCCCTGTCACTTCTCTCAAGAAAGGTGCGGACCGGCGTGGCCGACCGTCTCATCGTCCGTGGAGCGCGCGAGCACAATCTCAAGAATGTCTCGCTCGACCTCCCGCGCGACTCGCTCATCGTCTTCACGGGCTTGTCGGGGTCGGGCAAGTCCTCGCTGGCCTTCGACACGATCTTCGCCGAGGGACAGCGGCGCTACGTGGAGTCGCTCTCCTCGTACGCCCGGCAGTTCCTCGGCCAGATGGACAAGCCGGACGTCGACTTCATCGAAGGCCTCTCCCCGGCGGTCTCCATCGACCAGAAGTCGACCTCGCGCAACCCGCGCTCGACGGTCGGCACCATCACCGAGGTCTACGACTATCTGCGCCTGCTCTTCGCGCGCATCGGCAAGCCGCACTGTCCCGAGTGCGGCCGCCCGATCACCCGCCAGTCGCCGCAGGCCATCGTCGACAAGGTCCTGGAGCTGCCGGAAGGCAGCCGCTTCCAGGTGCTGTCGCCGCTCGTGCGCGAGCGGAAGGGGGAGTTCGTCGACCTCTTCGCCGATCTCCAGACCAAGGGGTACAGCCGGGCCCGGGTCGACGGCGAGACGATCCAGCTCACCGAGCCGCCCACGCTGAAGAAGCAGGAGAAGCACACCATCGAGGTGGTCGTCGACCGCCTCACGGTCAAGGACTCGGCCAAGCGACGCCTCACGGACTCCGTGGAGACGGCCCTCGGTCTGTCCGGCGGCATGGTCGTGCTCGACTTCGTCGACCTCCCCGAGGGCGACCCCGAGCGCGAGCGCATGTACTCGGAGCACCTGTACTGCCCGTACGACGACCTGTCCTTCGAGGAGCTGGAGCCCCGCTCCTTCTCCTTCAACTCGCCCTTCGGCGCCTGCCCCGAGTGCACCGGTATCGGTACGCGCATGGAGGTCGACGCCGAGCTCATCGTCCCGGACGAGGAGAAGTCCCTCGACGAGGGCGCCATCCACCCCTGGTCGCACGGACACACCAAGGACTACTTCGGGCGCCTCGTCGGGGCCCTGGCCGACGCGTTGGGATTCCGAACCGACATCCCCTTCGCCGGGCTTCCGCAGCGTGCCAAGAAGGCCCTCCTGTACGGGCACAAGACGCAGATCGAGGTCCGCTACCGCAACCGGTACGGCCGCGAGCGCGTGTACACCACGCCCTTCGAAGGGGCCGTCCCCTTCGTCAAGCGGCGGCACAGCGAGGCCGAGAGCGACGCGAGCCGTGAGCGCTTCGAGGGCTATATGCGCGAGGTGCCCTGCCCCACCTGTCAGGGCACACGCCTGAAGCCGCTCGTCCTCGCGGTCACGGTCATGGAGAAGTCCATCGCCGAGGTCTCCGCGATGTCCATCAGTGACTGCGCGGACTTCCTGGGTGAGCTGAAGCTCAACGCCCGCGACAAGAAGATCGCCGAGCGCGTCCTGAAGGAGGTCAACGAACGGCTGCGCTTCCTGGTCGACGTCGGTCTCGACTACCTGTCGCTCAACCGCGCGGCCGGCACCCTTTCCGGCGGTGAGGCCCAGCGCATCAGGCTGGCCACCCAGATCGGCTCCGGACTCGTCGGCGTCCTGTACGTCCTGGACGAGCCCTCGATCGGTCTGCACCAGCGCGACAACCACCGGCTGATCGAGACCCTGGTCCGGTTGCGTGACATGGGCAACACGCTCATCGTCGTCGAGCACGACGAGGACACCATCAAGGTCGCCGACTGGGTCGTCGACATCGGCCCCGGCGCGGGCGAGCACGGCGGCAAGGTCGTGCACAGCGGCCCGTTGAAGGAACTGCTCGCCAACCCCGAGTCGCTGACCGGCCAGTACCTGTCGCGCAAGAGGGAGATCGCGACCCCGGACATCCGCCGTCCCGCCGACCCGAGCCGCAAGCTCACGGTGCACGGCGCCCGGGAGAACAACCTCCAGGACATCGACGTCTCCTTCCCGCTGGGCGTCCTCACGGCCGTCACCGGCGTCTCGGGCTCCGGCAAGTCGACGCTGGTCAACGACATCCTGTACACCCACCTCGCCCGCGAACTGAACGGCGCGAGGAACGTACCGGGGCGGCACACGCGCGTGGAGGGCGACGACCTCGTCGACAAGGTCGTGCACGTCGACCAGTCGCCCATCGGCCGGACCCCCCGGTCGAACCCGGCGACGTACACCGGAGTCTTCGACCACGTCCGCAAGCTGTTCGCCGAGACGACCGAGGCGAAGGTGCGGGGCTACCAGCCCGGCCGCTTCTCCTTCAACGTCAAGGGCGGCCGCTGCGAGAACTGCTCCGGTGACGGCACCATCAAGATCGAGATGAACTTCCTGCCGGACGTGTACGTCCCCTGCGAGGTCTGCCACGGGGCGCGCTACAACCGGGAAACCTTGGAGGTCCACTACAAGGGCAAGTCCATCTCCGAGGTCCTCGACATGCCGATCGAGGAGGCCCTCGGCTTCTTCGAGGCCGTCCCGGCGATCGCCCGCCACCTCAGGACGCTCAACGACGTCGGTCTCGGTTACGTCAGGCTCGGCCAGTCCGCGCCGACGCTCTCCGGCGGTGAGGCCCAGCGCGTCAAGCTCGCGAGCGAGCTGCAGAAGCGCTCCACGGGCCGCACGGTGTACGTGCTCGACGAGCCGACCACCGGTCTGCACTTCGAGGACATCAGCAAGCTCATCACCGTGCTGTCCGGCCTGGTCGACAAGGGCAACACGGTCATCGTCATCGAGCACAACCTCGACGTCATCAAGACCGCGGACTGGGTGGTCGACATGGGCCCGGAGGGTGGCAACGGCGGCGGTCTCGTCATCGCCGAGGGCACGCCGGAGGAGGTCGCCGGTGTCCCGGCCAGCCACACCGGCAAGTTCCTGCGCGAGGTCCTCGGCGCCGACCGCATCAGCGACGCGGCCCCGGTGAAGGCCCCGCGCAAGACCGCCGTCACGAGGACGGTGGCGGCCAAGGCGACGGCGAAGAAGACGGCCACGAAGGTCGTCAACAATACGGCCGTCAAGAAGGCCACCGCGGCCACGAAGAAGACGGCCACGACGGGTACGGCCGCCAAGAAGGCGACCCCGGCGAAGAAGACCACGCGGGCTCGCAAGGTCTGACCGCACCAGGTCCGACGGACCGCACACAACACACCGCGCCCCACGGGAACTCCCCGTGGGGCGCGGCACGTTGCACAGTCAGCCGCCCTGTCCCTGTCCCTGCACCTCGACGCACCGCATGTCCAGCCGCACCTTGACAACATCACACCGTGTGGTCGTGCACCTACCCGCCGACGACGCGACCGCCACCCCACTGGACCGGCTCGACGGGCGGCAGCCCGGAGCGCTGCCCCAGGCCGTCAGCGGCTGACCGGCGGCAGTCGGGGGCATCGGCTCTCAGAGGGCGCCCAGCTCGGAGGCGTACGGCGGTTCGGCGCCCGCACGTGAGCAGGTGATCGCCGCCGCGCGGGCCGCGAAGCGCAGCAGCTCGGTCCAGCCCTCGGCGCCGAGATCCGCCATCGCGGCCGGTGACAGGGCGCCCCGCGCGGCCAGGCCGTGCAGCAGGGCGGCGTTCACCGTGTCGCCGGCGCCGATGGTGTCCACGACGTCGACCGGTTCGCCGGGTACGGAGTACACCGCGCCGTCCCGGGTGAAAGCCGTCAGGCCTTCACCGCCCTGGGTGATCACCACGGCGGCGGGGCCGGACGCCAGCCACTCGCGCGGGGTGCCGCCGAGCCACAGGGCGTCCTCCTCCGAGAGCTTGAGGAGCGACACCGACGGCAGCCAGCTCTTGAACCGCGCCCGGTAGGCGTCCGCGTCGGGGATCAGGCCGGCCCGGATGTTCGGGTCGAGCGCGGTGAACACGCCACGTGTGGCGGCGGCCCGCATCAGCTCCTCGTACGCGCTCGCACCCGGCTCCAGGACGAGCGAGCAAGTGCCGAAGGACACCGCGCTGGTGTCCTTCGGGAGTCGGTCCGGTGCCGAGAAGAGGCGGTCCGCCGTGCCCTCGACGTAGAAGGAGTACGCGGCCGAGCCGTCCGTGCCGATCGAGGCGACGGCGAGGGTCGTCGGCTCCGTACCGCGCTGGACGGACGACACGTCGACGCCCGCCTCGCGGAGGCCGCCCAGAAGGGCCTCGCCGAACGCGTCGTACGAAACCCGGGAGCAGAAGGCGGTCGGGGAGCCGAGACGGCCGAGTGCCACCGCCGTGTTGTAGGGGCCGCCGCCGAGGCGCGGCAGCAGGCCCACCAGGGCGCCCGTGCCCTGCGGCACCAGATCGATCAAGGCCTCACCGGCGACGACGATCACGACTCGGGTCCTTTCCTGTGGCGCTGGGTGTTCTGGTTGCTCCGCGCGCTCTGGGGTCCTTCGGGGCAGCCGCACGAGGTGCGGTGGACGAAGGTGGAGGGCAGTCGGACGGTACGGCCCGGACTGCCGGGGGAGGCCAGTCGTTCCAGGAGCAGTTGGACGGCTTGGGCCCCGATCTCCTTGCTGGGCTGGGAGATCGCGGTCAGCCGGGGGGTGAAGAGGTCCGCCCAGGAGAAGTCGTCGAAGCAGCACAGTGCCAGGTCTTCCGGCACGGACAGGTTCCGCTCGCGCAGGGCTCGCAGGGCGCCGATGGTCATGGCGTTGTTGGCGGTGACGAGCGCGGTGGGCGGCGCCGCGAGGGACAGCAGGGCGTGGGTGGCCTCCTCGGCGGCCGCCGCCTGGGAGTTGCCGTGCGCCACGAGCCGTTCGTCGTAGGGGAGTCCGGCGTGGGCGAGGCCGTGACGGTAGCCGGTGATCCGCTCGGTCGTGGTGCTGAGCCCCGGCAGGCCCGCGACCAGGCCGATGCGCCGGTGTCCCCGTTCGGCGAGGTGGGTGACCAGGTTGGTCATGGGCCCGGTGTTCTCGGTGCAGACCTGGTCGAAGCGGAAGGGGCCTTCGGCGGGGGAGTCGACGAGTCGGTCGAGGAACACGGTGGGTACGTCGTGCTGCCCGAGGTAGCGAACCAGCGCGTCCGGATGCGCCGAGGGCGCGATGATCATGCCGTCGACCCGTCGCTCGTGCAGTAGTTGGACGATCTTGCGCTCGTGCTCCGGGTCGTCGTGCGGATCGGCGATCAGCAGGCTGTAGCCGTGCCGCAGGGCGCCGGCCTCGACACCCTGCAGGATCTCCGTGAAGTAGGGGTTGCTGATCGCCGACACCGCGAGCCCGATGGACCGCGTGCGGGAGGTGACCAGCGAACGGGCCAAGGTATTGGGTGTGTATCCGAGCTCCTCGATCGCGTCGAGGACGGCCTGACGCGTCCGGGGCAGCACCGGGCGCGTGTCGTTCAGCACATGGGAGACCGTCGCGATGGAGACACCCGCGCGCTCGGCCACGTCCACCATCGTCGCCATGGCGCTCCCTCCCCGGAACCCGGTTGTCTCACGGACTTCTCCGACGCGGTGCGGTCGGTCGTTCGCACGGGAACGTATCCCATCCGGCGCCGAACGTAAACGCTTACGTCACCGTTCGCGTAAGCGTTTACGTAAACGCTTACGTCTCAGTCCGGAGCCGGCTCACCCCCGCGATCGGAATGATTCATGCCGGTATCGTCGGTGTAGGTCGCGTTGGTGTGCTGCCAGCACGCCGCACCCTGCGAGGCACCAAGAAACATCCTCCGACCAGTGGAGATGCCATGCCCGGACGTCCCTCCGCGAGCCGCCGTACCGTCCTGCGGGGAGCGGCGCTCACCCCGGTCGCCGGGCTCGCCCTCACCGCGTGCTCCGGTGGGGGTGCCGGGGCGCCCGCGACGCCGACCGCGCCGGTCGAGCTGGGGCCCGAGAGCGAGATCGCCAAGGGGGGTGTCCAGCTGTATCGGGATCAGAATGTCGTGGTCAGCCGTGCTGAGAACGGTGAGCTCAAGGCGTTCAGCTCGATCTGCACACACGCCGGGTGTCCCATCGACAAGCTACAGGGCACGACGCTCATCTGCCCCTGCCACGGCAGTGAGTTCGATGCCACGACCGGCAAGGTGCTGCACGTGCCGGCCACCGAGCCGCTGCACGCATTGTCCGTGGAGGCGAAGAACGGGAAGATCGTCGCGGGTCCGGCCGCCTGAACGGTCCCCGCGGCACTGGCCCGGGAGCTGTGGGGAGCGGCCACTCCCCGTTCACTCCCAGTCCCACCCGATCCCCACGATCCCCGACCGCACGCGCGGCTCGACCAGGTGGACCGAGCGGTGGCGACCGCTCAACGTCAGTTCCTGGCGGCCGCTGCGCGGAGCCGCCGCCGTGTGCTGGGTGAATCGGTGGCAGCGCACGGGCAAGGCGTGCTCGGCGAACTGCACTTGGAGGGCGTACTGCCCGCCCGCGAAGCTGAAGCCGCGGACGTACTCGCTGGACGCTCCGGCCGTGCCGTCGTCGAAGCCGTAGCGGAAGAGGAACGTCTCGCCTGCGCGCAGCCGCGTGTCGAAGAGCAGTTCCGCCACGAGCACCCCGGTTTCGTGGTGCCAGCGCACTCGCCCCGTGCGGCAGTTCTCCAAGGCGCGTACCGCCATGCGCTGCGGTGCGCAGCCTGGGTCGCCGTGGTGGATGGCCATATAGCGGTCCACACCGTCCCTGTGGGCACGCACTATGTGGTGCGACTCGCGGCCCAGCAGCTCGCGGTGTGCGCCGATCCGTACGCGTTCGTGGTGGCCGAGGGTGTGCAGCCCGCCGTCGAGGGGCGACTCCAACTCGGCCAGGAGCCGCTCCAGGACGTCGGAGGCCTCCACGAGAGAGCGGTACGTACGACCCGCGGGGCGCTCCGGCCCCGGGCGCTCGTCCGCCTTGGCGAGCAGCCGGATCAGCGATTCGTCCGGGAGCTGGAGGATCTCCTCCAAGGCGCGCACGGCCCGCAGCGACTCGGGGCGCTGCGGGCGCCGAGCACCCTGCTGCCAGTAACTCAGGCTCGTCACCCCGACCTTGACCCCGTAGCGCGACAGATGGTGCTGCACGCGCTGGAGCGGCAGTCCGCGGGCGGCGATCGCGGCGCGCAGCGCGACATGGAAGGGGCCGCCCCGCAGAGCCGTCTCCAATTCTGCCGTGGCGACGTCCGCGTGCTGTGTGCCGTGCCGCATGCAGGGGGCCCTTCTGTGAATGTTCACAACGGCTGGTCAGGCCGTCCGTGCGAGTCGTCGGGGTCGCCAGGTCGGCGCGCGGGTCTGTTCACACGCCTGTGCCGCCGTTCACGCCCCGAGTTCCCCCGCATTGAAGCGTGTTGACCAGGCCCCGACAACACTTGATGCTCAACATGCTCCACCGCAGCGTCCGGACGCGCTCCTCCACTCCTCGAACCCCACTCGGGAGGACCGCGATGCGCCACAGAAGACTCCTCGCCCTCGCCGCCGTCCTGGCTGCCCTCGGCTTCGCTCCGACGCCCGCCGCCGCCTCTGAGGCGCCGACGGGCAGCACGTTCGCGACCCGGGCCACGGCCCTCACGTACAAGCGCCTGAACATCACCATGCAGGCCCAGCAGAAGAGCAACTGGTGCTGGGCGGCGAGCGGGAACACGGTCGCCGGCTGGTTCGGGCGGAGCTATTCGCAGAACCAGTTCTGCAACGCCGCCTTCGGGCGCGCCCAGGGCACCGAATGCCCCAACCGGCAGGCCTCGCTCGGTGATGTGCAGGACGGCCTGGACTGGGCGGGCATCGATCCCGGTTCGTACGTCTCCGGATGGCTGCGCTACTCCACCGTGCGGACGGAGATCGACGCGAATCGGCCCGTCGAGACCCGTATCCAGTGGTCGAGCGGCGGAGGCCACATGCATGTCGTCTACGGGTACGACGACACGAACAGCTGGGTCTACTGGGGCGATCCCTGGCCCTCCAACGACCGCTACAACTGGGCCTCGCACGCCTGGTACGTGGACAACGATTCCTTCTCCTGGACCCACTCGTTGTACCGGATCGGGGCGTGAGCGCGATGACCCGACGAACCCGCCTCAGCGGCGCCGTCCTCGCGGGCTGCTCCGCCACCCTGCTGCTGGGTCTGGCCGCTCCCTCCGTCAAGGCCGACGACGTCGCCTCCGACCGGGCCGACGACGTCTCCTCGGCCAGGGCCGACGCCAGGGCCGAGGCCGGCCCCTCCGGCAGGGCTGGTGACAGCCCGTGGCCGGCATTCTCGGCTTCCCCGGACTCCGTGGCCGCCGCCCACCGTGCCGCCGCCGCGCCCGCAAGCCTGGACAAACTCACCCGCTTCTTCGCCGCCCGCGGAGACTCGGTGACCGGATCAACCCTCCACGCGCGCGTGGAGGACGACACCGTCCCGGTCTACTACCTCTCGCCCGATTTCGTGGCGGGCAGGGCCCACGCTCCGGTCGCCCGGCTTGCCTTCCTGGCGACCCGGGCCGTCTCGTCCGACGGGCGGACGGCGTCCCTGTGGACGATTCCCCGGAGCGGCGGCGGCCGACGCGGTGGCCGCTGGCAGGTGGTGAACATCGCCTCCGGGGACGACGAGACGCGGTACGCGGCCCTGGGCGCCCGCCTGCTGCCGGGTGGCACGGTTTTCAAGGAGCCGCAGATCGACGCCTGGTACGTCGAGCGCGACGCGCGCGTGCAGCCCCTCGACGCGGACGCCCGGCAGGCGGTCGGCGCGCACGGTACGACGCTCGCCGCCTACCGCGTCCGCGTGCACAGGGCGTACGCGGACAAGCTCCGCGGCTCCGCGTACGCCCGCTCCGGTGAGGCGGGGGGATACGGCGCGGAATCCCCGGGGGCCGGTCGTCCCCGAGACCCGGAGAGTCCCGGTCCCGCCGTCGTCATCGCCTCGGTGACGGCCGGGACAGGAGCCCTCGTCGCCCTCTCGCTCAGTGTCTCCCGAGCCCTGCGCCGACGCCGCCGCTGACCACGCCCCACGGCCGGGCGCAGTCGCCCCCGACTCCGCCCGGCCGCGCCGGTCCCGCACCCCCCGGCAACCCGACCGCATCGCTCGACCGGATCCGCGAGGGCGTCCCGGTCGCCGACCCCTCGCCGCCGCGGGAGCCGGACTCGGCAGCCGTCCTGGCGCCGGGACGCCCACCAGGCCCGGCCGTGCCGATCTTCCTGGAGTCCCGCCAGGTCCGGCCGTGCCGATCTTCCCGGAGTCCCGCCAGGCCCTGTCCGGCATGCCTCCCGGCGTTGTCCACAGGGTCGTCGCGGTGTCAGCCCCCGCCAGTAGGGTGTGTGACATGGCCGACCCCTCCAGCTACCGCCCCAAGCCGGGACAGATCCCGGACTCTCCCGGGGTGTACAAATTCCGCGACGAGCACCGCCGGGTGATCTACGTCGGAAAGGCGAAGAGCCTGCGCCAGCGCCTGGCGAGCTACTTCCAGGACCTGGCGAACCTCCACCCGCGCACCCGCACCATGGTCACCACGGCCGCGTCGGTGGAGTGGACGGTCGTGTCCACAGAGGTCGAGGCGCTTCAGCTGGAGTACTCCTGGATCAAGGAGTTCGACCCCCGGTTCAACGTCAAGTACCGCGACGACAAGAGCTACCCCTACCTCGCCGTGACGATGAACGAGGAGTTCCCGCGCGTGCAGGTGATGCGCGGCCAGAAGCGCAAGGGCGTGCGCTATTTCGGCCCGTACGGTCACGCGTGGGCGATCCGCGACACCGTGGACCTGCTGCTCCGCGTCTTCCCGGTCCGCACCTGCTCCGCCGGTGTCTTCAAGAACGCGGCCCGCACGGGCCGCCCCTGCCTCCTCGGCTACATCGGCAAATGCTCGGCGCCCTGCGTCGGCCGCGTCTCCGCCGAGGAACACCGCGACCTGGCCGAGGAGTTCAGCGACTTCATGGCCGGGCGCACGGGGACGTACATCCGGCGTCTGGAAAAGCAGATGACGGACGCGGCCGAGGAGATGGAGTACGAGCGGGCGGGCCGCCTGCGCGACGACATCGAGGCCCTGAAGAAAGCCATGGAGAAGAACGCGGTCGTGCTCGCCGACGCCACCGACGCCGACCTGATGGCCGTGGCCGAGGACGAGCTGGAAGCCGCCGTCCAGATCTTCCACGTGCGCGGGGGGCGGGTGCGCGGCCAGCGCGGCTGGGTCACCGACAAGGTGGAGGCCGTCACCACCGCCGACCTCGTCGAGCACGCGCTCCAGCAGCTCTACGGGGAGGAGACGGGCGACTCCGTCCCCAAGGAGGTGCTCGTCCCGGCGCTGCCCGACCCGGTGGAGCCCGTCCAGGAGTGGCTCACCGAGCGCCGCGGATCGATCGTGTCGCTGCGCATCCCGCAGCGCGGCGACAAGAAGGCCCTCATGGAGACCGTGCAGCGCAACGCGCTCCAGGCGCTCGCCCTGCACAAGACCAAGCGCGCCTCCGACCTCACCACCCGCTCGCGCGCCCTGGAGGAGATCGCCGGCGCCCTCGACCTGGACAGCGCGCCCCTGCGGATCGAGTGCTACGACATCTCGCACCTCCAGGGTGACGACGTCGTGGCGTCGATGGTGGTCTTCGAGGACGGCCTCCAGCGCAAGGGCGAGTACCGGCGCTTCCAGATCAAGGGCTTCGAGGGCCAGGACGACGTCCGCTCCATGCACGAGGTGATCACCCGCCGCTTCCGGCGCTATCTCGCCGAGAAGGAGAGGACGGGGGAGTGGACCGACGGCGAGACCGGGCTCACCGAGGAGGACGGCCGTCCCAAGCGGTTCGCCTACCCCCCTCAACTCGTCGTCGTCGACGGCGGCCAGCCGCAGGTGGCGGCCGCCAAGAAGGCCCTCGACGAGCTCGGCATCGACGACATCGCCGTCTGCGGCCTGGCCAAGCGCCTGGAGGAGGTGTGGCTGCCGGACGAGGACGACCCGGTGGTCCTGCCGCGCACCAGCGAGGGGCTCTATCTGCTCCAGCGGGTCCGTGACGAGGCCCACCGCTTCGCGATCACCTACCAGCGCACCAAGCGGGCCAAGCGCTTCAGGTCGAGCCCGCTGGACGATGTGCCGGGCCTGGGCGAGACCCGCAAGCAGGCGCTGATCAAGCACTTCGGCTCAGTGAAAAAGCTGCGATCCGCGACGGTCGACCAGATCTGCGAGGTTCCCGGTATAGGCCGCAAGACGGCCGAGACGATCGCTGTGGCCCTCGCCCAGGCGGCCCCGGCCGCCCCCGCCGTGAACACGGCGACTGGAGAGATCATGGAAGACGTGGAAGACGGGGCGCCCGAAACGACGGCGGGCTCCCCGGAGGAGCCCGTGACCGCGGGCGCCTCGGACGAGCGACGGGGGCAGGAGAGATGACCGAGAACGACGCGCGCGATAAGGAACGCCCGGTGCAGGGCCAGGAAGCGCCCGAGGGGACACAGGAAGCCCACAAGGGAACAGGCGAAGATCCGGCGGAGCAGGAAGCACCCCAGGAAGACGGAGCACAGGTGGGTACGGGCATCGAAACGGCCGGGGTTCCCGACACGGCCATCCCCGAGCTGGTGATCATCTCCGGTATGTCCGGAGCGGGCCGGTCGACGGCCGCCAAGTGTCTGGAGGACCTCGGCTGGTTCGTCGTCGACAACCTGCCGCCCGCGCTGATCCCCACCATGGTGGAGCTCGGCGCCCGCTCCCAGGGCAACGTGGCCAGGATCGCGGTCGTCGTCGACGTACGCGGCCGCCGCTTCTTCGACAACCTCCGCGAATCCCTCGCCGACCTCGAGTCCAAGAGCGTCACCCGGCGGATCGTCTTCCTGGAGTCCTCCGACGAGGCCCTGGTGCGCCGCTTCGAGTCCGTGCGCCGCCCGCACCCCCTCCAGGGTGACGGCCGCATCGTCGACGGCATCGACGCCGAGCGCGAGCTGCTGCGCGAGCTGCGCGGCGACGCCGACCTGGTCATCGACACCTCCAGCCTGAACGTGCACGAGCTGCGCGCCAAGATGGACGCCCAGTTCGCCGGCGAGGAGGAGCCCGAGCTGCGGGCCACCGTCATGTCCTTCGGCTTCAAGTACGGCCTGCCGGTCGACGCCGACCTGGTCGTGGACATGCGCTTCCTGCCGAACCCGCACTGGGTCCCGGAGCTGCGCCCCTTCACCGGCCTGAACGAGGAGGTCGCGGCGTACGTCTTCAACCAGCCCGGGGCCAAGGAGTTCCTCGACCACTATGCCGAACTGCTCCAGCTCATCGCGGCCGGATACCGGCGCGAGGGCAAGCGCTATGTGACCATCGCGGTCGGCTGCACCGGCGGCAAGCACCGCTCGGTCGCCACCTCCGAGAAGCTCGCCGCCCGTCTCGTCTCCCAGGGCGTGGAGACCGTGGTCGTGCACCGGGACATGGGGCGCGAGTGACCGGACGTGCCGCACTGCGGCTGAGCAGGCTGCGCCGCGTCACCCCCGAGGGACGCGGTGGCAAGCCCGCCGAGGCGCGCGGCGGGAAGCCGCGCCGCCGCGGCACCCAGCCCAAGGTCGTCGCCCTCGGCGGCGGTATGGGCCTGTCCGCCTCGCTCGCCGCGCTGCGCCGGATCACCGGCGATCTCACCGCCGTCGTCACCGTGGCCGACGACGGCGGCTCCAGCGGGCGTCTGCGCGACGAGCTGGGAGTGCTCCCGCCCGGCGACCTGCGCAAGGCCCTGGCCGCGCTGTGCGGCGACGACGACTGGGGCCAGACCTGGGCCCGCGTCATCCAGCACCGCTTCCAGTCCAAGGGCGACCTGCACGAGCACGCGGTCGGCAATCTGCTGATCGTCGCCCTCTGGGAGCAGCTCGGCGACCACGTTCAGGCCCTGGACCTGGTCGGCAAGCTGCTGGGCGCGCACGGGCGCGTGCTGCCCATGTCCGCCGTACCCCTGGAGCTCCAGGCCCTGGTCAAGGGGCACGACCCGGACCGGCCCGACGAGATCGAGACGGTACGGGGGCAGGCGACCGTGGCGCTCACGCCCGGTGAGGTGCAGTCCGTGCACGTCGTGCCGCACGACCCGCCCGCCGTCCCCGAGGCGGTCGAGGCGGTCCTGGACGCCGACTGGGTGGTCCTCGGCCCCGGCTCCTGGTTCTCCTCGGTCATTCCGCACCTGCTGGTGCCCGAGCTGCTCGACGCGCTCACCCAGACGAAGGCGCGCCGGGTACTCTCCCTGAACCTCGCCCCGCAGCCCGGAGAAACCGAAGGCTTCTCCCCGCAGCGTCATTTGGAGGTTTTGGGACGACACGCCCCTAAACTCGCCCTGGACGTGGTGCTGGCCGACGAGGCCGCCGTGCCCGACCGCGACTCACTCACCGATGCCGCCAAGCGGTTCGGCGCCGCGGTCGAGCTGGCGCCGGTGGCCCGGACCGACGGATCTCCGCGGCACGACCCGGAGCTGTTGGCCGCCGCGTACGACCGTATTTTTCGGATGCATGGAAGGATCGGCCCATGGCGATGACGGCAGCGGTGAAGGATGAGATCTCCCGGCTCCCCGTCACCCGGACCTGCTGCAGAAAGGCGGAGGTCTCCGCCATTCTGCGGTTCGCCGGCGGCCTTCACCTGGTGAGCGGCCGGATCGTGATCGAGGCGGAGCTGGACACCGCGATGGCGGCGCGCCGGCTGAAGCGGGACATCCTGGAGATCTTCGGCCACAGCTCCGAACTGATCGTGATGGCGCCCGGCGGTCTGCGCCGCGGCTCCCGCTATGTCGTACGCGTCGTCGCGGGCGGCGACCAGCTGGCCCGCCAGACGGGGCTCGTGGACGGCCGTGGGCGCCCGATCCGGGGCCTGCCGCCGCAGGTGGTCTCGGGGGCCACCTGCGACGCCGAGGCGGCCTGGCGCGGCGCGTTCCTGGCGCACGGCTCGCTGACCGAGCCGGGCCGTTCCTCGTCCCTCGAGGTGACCTGCCCGGGCCCGGAGGCCGCGCTCGCGCTGGTCGGCGCCGCCCGCCGTCTGTCGATCGCCGCGAAGGCCCGCGAGGTGCGCGGCGTGGACCGGGTGGTCGTACGGGACGGAGACGCGATCGGGGCCCTGCTCACCCGCCTCGGCGCGCACGAGTCCGTGCTGGCCTGGGAGGAGCGGCGGATGCGCCGCGAGGTCCGCGCGACGGCGAACCGTCTCGCCAACTTCGACGACGCGAACCTGCGCCGCTCGGCCCGCGCCGCCGTCGCCGCCGGAGCCCGTGTGCAGCGCGCCCTGGAGATCCTCGCCGACGAGGTCCCGGAGCACCTCGCGGCGGCCGGCCGGCTGCGCATGGAACACAAGCAGGCCTCCCTGGAGGAGCTGGGCGCGCTCGCCGATCCGCCGCTGACCAAGGACGCCGTCGCCGGCCGTATCCGCCGGCTGCTCGCCATGGCCGACAAGCGGGCACAGGACCTCGGCATCCCCGGGACGGAGTCGAACCTCACCGAGGAGATGGCGGACAACCTCGCAGGCTGATCTCCCCAGCTGACCCCAGCTGACTCCCTCAGCTGATCCCCCCAATTGATCACAAGAAGCTCAACACGCCGGTGCCGACACCCACTTGGGAGGTCGGCACCGGCGTTTGTGTGTCCATGAGGCACCCTTGACTCGATCATGAACTGTCATGAGCCTGGCATCTGTTCGCCACTGTGGCGGACCAGTGCAAGGGGGGCTCATGAGACGAAGAGCGAGAGCGATCCTCGCTACGGGCGCGCTCCTGCTGGGCGGTGCGGGCATCGCGCCCATCGCCCAGGCGCAGAGCGGCAGTTCACCCAAGCCCGACGCGAACGCCGTGAAGGTGTTCCGCGCCGAGGTCACGAAGCAGCAGATACCCCTGCTGCTCGCGGCCGGCCAGGACGGGCACGAACTCGGTGACACGACCTGGAAGAACGGCAAGAGCACCGTCGAGGTCTACGTCACCGACCAGCAGGCCAAAAAGCTGGAGAAGCAGGGCGTGGAGCTCACCGAGCACACGCTCTCCGCGAAGGCGGACGACCGCGTCGCGGACGCGGCGCAGGGGGTGTTCCGCCCGTACAGCGGAAAGGGCAATCTCCAGGAGGAGATCGTCAAGACCGGCGCGGCCCACCCCGACCTCACCAAGGTCGTCTCCATCGGCAAGACCGTCAACGGCCAGGACATCCTGGCGCTCAAACTGACCAAGGGCGCCAAGAAGACCAAGGACGGTGCCAAGCCGTCCGTGCTGTATCTGTCCAACCAGCACGCGCGCGAGTGGATCACGCCCGAGATGACACGGCGTCTGATGCACTACTACTTGGACAACTACGCGACGAACAAGCGCATCAAGAAGATCGTCGATTCCACCGAGCTGTGGTTCGTCCTGTCGGCCAACCCCGATGGCTACGACTACACGTTCAAGGGCGCGGACGAGCGCCAGTGGCGCAAGAACCTGCGGGACGTGAACGGCGACGGCATCATCACCACCGGCGACGGCGTCGACCTCAACCGCAACTTCGCCTACAAGTGGGGCTACGACGACGAGGGTTCGTCCCCCAACCCCACCAGCGAGACCTACCGCGGCACGAGCCCCAGCTCCGAGCCCGAGACCAGGGCACTCGACGCCTTCGAGAAGCGCATCGGCTTCACGTACGGCATCAACTACCACTCCGCCGCCGAACTGCTCCTCTACGGAGTGGGCTGGCAGGTGGCGACGCCGACCCCGGACGACGTGCTCTACAAGGCGCTCGCCGGAACGCCCGAGAACTCGGCGATCCCCGGCTATCACCCGCAGGTCTCCTCCGAGCTGTACACCACCAACGGTGAGGCGGACGGCCACGCGGGCAACGTCAACGGGATGGCGATGTTCACCCCCGAGATGTCGACCTGCCAGACCGCGTCGAACATCGACCCGAACGACGCCTGGAACGCGGCCGACTGCGCTTCCGTCTTCACGTTCCCGGACGACGAGAAGCTGATCGAGCAGGAATTCGAGAAGAACATCCCGTTCGCGCTCTCCGTCGCCGAGACCGCGGGCCACCCCGACCGGCCGTCCTCCTCGGTCGGCCTCGACGTGCCCGACTTCACCCCGGCCGCCTTCACGACGTCGCACTCCCGCGGCGCCGACCAGGAGGTCTCCGTCGTCGTCCGCAAGTCCGTACGCGACAAGGAGCTCAAGTACCGCGTCAACGGCGGCCGTACGCAGGACATGGCGCTCAAGCCCTGGAAGGGCGGCGAGACCTACGGCGGCGGCGACAACATCTACTTCGACGAGTACCGCGCCAAGGTCCAGGACGGCGAACCGGGTGACAAGGTCGAGGTCTGGTTCACCGGCGAGACCCGGAGCGGAAAGCCCACCTCCAGCACGCACTTCACGTACACCGTGGCGAAACGGCCCCGCGCCGACACGCTCGTGGTCGCCGAAGAAGGCGCGACGGCCACGCAGGCGCAGACCTACGTCGACGCGCTGAAGGCCAACGGCAGGAAGTCGCTCGTCTGGGACGTCGCGACCCTGGGCGCACCGGATGCACTCGGTGTGCTGGACCACTTCAAGACGGTCGTCCACTACACCGGCGGCGTACGGCCGGGCAACGCCACGCAGCTCCAGCTGCGCGCCTTCCTGAACGAGGGCGGCAAGCTGATCGAGGCGGGCGAGCTGGCCGGCGGCAGCGTCGACCTCGGCGGCGGCACTCTTTCGAATGACTTCAGCCAGTACTACCTGGGTGCCTACTCCCGTACGTCCACCCCGGGGGCCACCGGCTTCGCCGGCGCCGGGAAGCTCGGCGGCGCCACGGGAGCGCTCGGCGGCGCGCCGGGCAACCCGCTGAACGCGGCGGGCACCTACGGCGTCACCTCGGACACGCTGGCCGCGGCGCAGTACCCGCAGTTCGCGTCGAGCGCGGGAGCGGGCCAGTTCACCGGGACCGTCAACCCGTACGGGCCGTACGCGGGCGCGTCCATGGCCGCCGCGGTCCACACCGACGACGCCTACAAGCGCCTCACCCGCACCATCGACCTCACCGGTGTCAGCGCGGCCGACAAGCCGACGCTGCGCACCCAGCTCCTGTGGGACACCGAGCCCGGCTACGACCACGCGCTGCTCGAAGTCCACACCACCGGGGCCGACGACTGGACGACACTCCCGGAGGCGGGCGGGGCCACCAGCACCACCGTTCCCGCGGAGTGCGAGGCCGGATTCCTCGTCGGCGAGCACCCCTGGCTCAAGCACTATCTGACCGTGAGCTCCGCCGGCTGCACCAACACCGGCACCAGCGGCGCGTGGAACAGCTTCACCGGCGCCTCCGCCGGCTGGCAGCAGGTCGCCTTCGACCTGAGCGCCTACGCCGGCAAGTCGGTCGAGGTCTCGCTGAGCTACGTCACCGACCCGAGCAGCGGCGGCCACGGCGTCCTCGCCGACGACGCCTCGCTCGTCGTCGGCGGCACCGCCACCCAGACCGAGGGCTTCGAGGCCTCACTCGGCGCCTGGAGCGTTCCCGGACCGCCCGCGGGCAGCCCGGCCGTCCTCAAGGACTGGGCGCGCTACGGAGAGCTCTTCAAGACGTACGGAGCGGTCACCACGGGCGACACCGTGCTGCTGGGCTTCGGCCTGGAGCACGTCACCGCTGCGGCCGACCGCACGGCCCTCGTCAAGAAGGCGCTCGCCGCACTGGAGAGCTGACCCTGAGCGGCACTCCCGTCAACACGGAGGGTGTTCCGTACCCCTACTGGTGGGTACGGAACACCCTGCCGTGTATGGGGCATCTCGATGTCACCACAGACGCCTCAGGGAGGTAGGGTCGTAGGCGGTCGGGGACATCCCATACAACTCGCCGGCATCTGAGCCGGCGTACCTAACGAGGAGATCGGTTCGTGACGATCCGCGTAGGCATCAACGGCTTTGGCCGCATCGGTCGTAACTACTTCCGCGCGCTGCTGGAGCAGGGTGCAGACATCGAGATCGTGGCTGTCAACGACCTGGGTGACACCGCGACCACCGCTCACTTGCTGAAGTACGACACCATCCTGGGCCGCCTCAAGGCCGAGGTGACGCACACCGCCGACGCCATCACCGTCGACGGCCACACCATCAAGGTCCTGTCCGAGCGCAACCCCGCCGACATCCCGTGGGGCGAGCTCGGCGTCGACATCGTCATCGAGTCGACCGGCATCTTCACGAAGAAGGCCGACGCCGAGAAGCACATCGCCGGCGGCGCCAAGAAGGTCCTCATCTCGGCTCCGGCCAAGGACGAGGACATCACCATCGTGATGGGCGTCAACCAGGACAAGTACGAGCCGGCGAAGCACCACGTCATCTCCAACGCCTCCTGCACCACCAACTGTGTGGCGCCGATGGCCAAGGTGCTCGACGAGAACTTCGGCATCGTCAAGGGCCTGATGACGACGGTCCACGCGTACACGAACGACCAGCGCATCCTGGACTTCCCGCACTCGGACCTGCGTCGCGCCCGCGCCGCCGCCGAGAACATCATCCCGACCACCACCGGTGCCGCCAAGGCCACCGCCCTGGTCCTCCCGCAGCTCAAGGGCAAGCTGGACGGCATCGCCATGCGCGTCCCGGTCCCGACCGGCTCGGCCACCGACCTGGTCGTGACGCTGCAGCGCGAGGTCACCAAGGACGAGGTCAACGCCGCGTTCAAGAAGGCCTCCGAGGACGGCGACCTCAAGGGCTACCTGGCGTACACCGAGGACCCGATCGTCTCCTCGGACATCGTCGGCGACCCGGCCTCCTGCACCTTCGACTCCTCCCTGACCATGGTCCAGGAGGGCAACTCGGTGAAGATCCTCGGCTGGTACGACAACGAGTGGGGCTACTCCAACCGCCTCGTCGACCTCACGGTCTTCGTCGGCGGCCAGCTCTAAGTCCCGGAGCAGGCACCTCGATGTGAGCACAGGGCTCGGGCAGCGCAACGCCGCGCTGTCCGGGCCCCCTTTTTGCGGCTGAACCGCCGCCGCTCTCGCGGACCTGGCTGCTCGCCATCGTGGTTCCTCGATCGATGGCTGATGCATTCGCGGGACAAACATCAGAGCCCCCTCAGGAGTCCACTTATGAAGACGATCGACGAACTTCTCGCCGAAGGCGTGGACGGCAAGCGGGTCTTCGTCCGCGCCGACTTGAACGTGCCGCTGGCCGACGGCCTCATCACCGACGACGGCCGCATCCGCGCCGTCCTGCCGACCATCAAGGCCCTCGCGGACGCGGGCGCCAAGGTGGTCGTCGCCTCGCACCTGGGCCGCCCCAAGGGTGCCCCGGACCCGGCTTTCTCCCTGCTGCAGCCCGCCGAGCGCCTCGGTGAACTCCTCGGCGCTCCGGTCGCGTTCGCCCAGGACACCGTCGGCCCCGCCGCCCACGACGCCGTCAACGGCCTCGAGCCCGGCCAGGTCGCCGTCATCGAGAACCTGCGCTTCAACGCAGGCGAGACGTCCAAGGACGACACCGAGCGCGGCGAGTTCGCCGACCAGCTCGCGGCCCTGGCCGATGTCTACGTGGGCGACGGTTTCGGGGCCGTGCACCGCAAGCACGCCTCCGTGTACGACCTCCCGGCGCGCCTGCCGCACTACGCCGGCTACCTCATCGCCACCGAGGTCGGCGTCCTGAAGAAGCTCACCGAGGACGTCCAGCGTCCCTACGTGGTCGCGCTCGGCGGCGCCAAGGTCTCCGACAAGCTCGCCGTCATCGACCAGCTGCTCGGCAAGGCCGACCGTCTGCTCATCGGTGGCGGCATGGCGTACACCTTCCTCAAGGCCAAGGGGTACGAGGTCGGCATCTCCCTCCTCCAGGAGGACCAGGTTCCGGTCGTCAAGGAGTACATGGAGCGCGCCGAGAAGAACGGCGTCGAGCTGGTGCTCCCCCTCGACGTCCTGGTCGCCCCCGAGTTCCCGGACCTGAAGACCAAGGCGCCGGCCAACCCCACCACGGTCGCCGCGGACGCCATCCCGGACGACCAGGAGGGTCTCGACATCGGTCCTGAGACCCGCAAGCTGTACGCCTCGAAGCTCGCCGACGCGGCCACCGTCTTCTGGAACGGCCCCATGGGCGTCTTCGAGCACCCCGACTACGCCGAGGGCACCAAGGCGGTCGCCCAGGCCCTTCTCGACTCCCCGGCCTTCACGGTCGTCGGCGGTGGCGACTCCGCCGCGGCCGTCCGCATCCTGGGCTTCGACGAGACGGCATTCGGCCACATCTCGACCGGCGGCGGCGCCTCCCTCGAATACCTCGAGGGCAAGACGCTCCCCGGCCTCGCCGCACTGGAGGACTGACCTTAATGGCTGCATCTTTTTCTTCTGGGCGCACGCCGCTGATGGCGGGCAACTGGAAGATGAACCTCAACCACCTCGAGGCCATCGCGCACGTCCAGAAGCTCGCCTTCGCCCTGGCCGACAAGGACTACGAGGCCTGTGAGGTCGCCGTCCTGCCGCCCTTCACCGACCTGCGCTCCGTGCAGACCCTGGTCGACGGTGACAAGCTCAAGATCAAGTACGGCGCCCAGGACGTCTCGGCGCACGACTCCGGTGCCTACACCGGCGAGATCTCGGGCCCGATGCTGGCCAAGCTGAAGTGCACGTACGTCGTGATCGGGCACTCCGAGCGCCGGCAGTACCACCACGAGACCGACGAGATCGTCAACGCCAAGGTCAAGAGTGCCTACAAGCACGGTCTGACCCCGATCCTGTGCGTCGGCGAGGAGCTGGAGGTCCGTGAGGCGGGCAACCACGTCACGCACACGCTCGCGCAGGTCGAGGGCGGTCTCAAGGACGTCCCGGCCGAGCAGGTCGAGTCGATCGTGATCGCGTACGAGCCCGTCTGGGCCATCGGGACCGGCAAGGTCTGCGGCGCCGACGACGCCCAGGAGGTCTGCGCGGCGATCCGCGGCAAGCTCGCCGAGCTGTACTCGCAGGAGCTGGCCGACCAGGTCCGCATCCAGTACGGCGGCTCCGTGAAGTCCGGGAACGTCGCCGAGATCATGGCGAAGCCCGACATCGACGGTGCCCTGGTCGGCGGCGCCTCGCTGGACGCGGACGAGTTCGTCAAGATCGTCCGGTTCCGCGACCAGTGAGCCCAGCAGTGAGTATGCGCTAGCGACGATCCGTCGTACCCTTGCGGGGGCCGGAGGCTTTCCTTGTGAGCATCTAGAGCTCACAAACCGAGCTTCGGCCCCCGTCGTCGATCCAGATCCGAGGAAGTTGGTCCAGCCGTGGTTATGGGGTTCTCGATCGCCCTGATCGTCTTCAGCCTGCTGCTGATGCTGCTGGTGCTGATGCACAAGGGGAAGGGCGGCGGTCTCTCCGACATGTTCGGTGGCGGCATGCAGTCGTCCGTCGGCGGCTCCTCGGTCGCCGAGCGCAACCTCGACCGCATCACCGTGGTGATCGGTCTGCTCTGGTTCGCGTGCATTATGGTGCTCGGCATCCTGATGAAGGTCAACAACTGATCACCGGCTGACATCGGTACAGCAGCACAACTGCACATAACGCAAGCACATTCCGCACGTAAGGCCCCATGTCCGGTACGCGCCCGCAGGCGCGGCCTATCATGGGGCTTGCGTCTAGAGGCGGGCAGGTAACTCCCATCACTGGACGCGCGTTGGGCCTTACGTAGACTGAGGCGCTCGCAGCGAAGCGTCACGCCGACTCGCTTCGCGGCACCATCACGCAGGGAGTTACGACCGTGGCAAGTGGCAACGCGATCCGAGGAAGCCGGGTCGGGGCGGGGCCGATGGGCGAGGCCGAGCGTGGCGAGTCCGCGCCCCGGCTGCGCATCTCCTTCTGGTGCTCCAACGGGCACGAGACGCAGCCCAGCTTCGCCAGCGACGCGCAGGTTCCCGACACCTGGGACTGCCCGCGCTGCGGCTTCCCCGCAGGACAGGACCGGGACAACCCGCCGGACCCGCCGCGCACCGAACCGTACAAGACGCACCTCGCGTATGTACGGGAGCGGCGCAGCGACGCCGATGGTGAGGCGATCCTCGCCGAGGCGCTCGCCAAATTGCGGGGCGAGATCTAGAAGTTGAGAACCGGCCGGGCACCGAGGGGTGCCTGGCCGGAGCTGTATCGCGTGCGGATGCCCGTGCCTGGCCTCAGAGCGGGTCCGGCCTCAGACCGTGCCTGGCCTCAGAGCGGGTCCGGTTGGGCTGAGGCCGACGGAGTCGTCGGAGGTCGCTGCCCGGTCTCGTCGAGCCCGGGGTGATCTCAGGGCCGAGCCCGGCTGTGTCGAGCCCCGAGGTGATCTCATGGCGTCGCCCGGCTGGGTCTCGAGCCCGAGGCGAGCTCAGGGCCCTGCCTGACCGCGTGGAGCCCGGGGTGATCTCAGGGCTTCGCGCGACCGCGCCGAGGCCGAGGCCGATTGTCAGTGGTGCCCTCTACGGTTCTTGAAGTGGCGGAACCGGAGGGGGCGTTGTGACGACGGTCGAGGTGGCGGGTGTGCGAGCGTCCGCGTGGCGCGGGGGGTTCGGACGGCTGTGGACCGCGGCCGTGGTGTCGCGGTTCGGGGACGCCCTGCGCACCGCCGCGCTGCCGCTGCTCGCCGTGCGGCTCACCGACGATCCGTTTGTCATCGCCGTGGTGACGGCCTGCGGCTATCTCCCGTGGCTGCTCTTCGGGCTGCTGGGCGGAGCGATCGCGGACCGCGTGGACCAGCGGCGGGCGATGTGGGCCGTGGACACCGTGCGCGGCGCGCTGGTGGCCTGCTTCGCCCTGGCCGTCGCGCTCGGGCACGCGTCGATCGCCCTGCTGATCGCCCTCGCCTTCACCCTGACCACCCTCCAGACCCTTTTCGACAACGCCTCCACGGCCCTGCTGCCGTCCCTGGTCGACCGTGCTGTCCTCGGCAGCGCCAACGCCCGGCTGATGACCGGCCAACAGCTTGCCGGAGGCCTGCTCGCGGGCCCCTTCGTGCCGCTGCTGCTGACCGTCGGGGCCGCCATGCCCTTCATGGCGGACGCGGCCAGTTATCTGCTGGCCGCGGCGTTGGTGGCCTCCCTGCGGATACGAGCGCCCGAGCGGGACCCGCGTCCGGCCGGGAGCACCCTGCGCGCCGAGATGGGCGAGGGCCTGCGAGCCTTGTGGCACGACCGGGTGCTGCGCGCGACCTGCGTGGCCACCCTGCTGTGCAACATCGGCATGGGCGCGCTCATCGCCACCCTGGTGCTGCACGTGACGCGCTGGCTGCACACGGGGAACGCGGGGTACGCGGCGGCGATGACGGCGTACTCCGCGGGCAGCCTCTGTGGCGGCTTCGTCGCCCAGCGGGTCGCCCGGCGGATCGGGCGGGCCCGCAGTCTGTTCCTGGCCGGGTGCGTCCAGACCTCGTCCCTGGTGCTCATCGGCACCGTCCGCCACCTGGGCGCTCTCCTCGTGGGCATGGTGCTGCTCGGCGCGATGGGCATGGTGTGGAACGTCAACCAGGTCACGCTGATGCAGCAGCGCAGCCCGGAATCCATGGTGGGCCGCATCAGCTCCGCGTTCCGCACGGCCTCGACCTCCCGGGCCCCGCTCGGCGCCCTGCTGGGCGGAGCCGTGGCGGGGGCGTACGGGCTGAACGGGCCGGCGCTGTTCGCGGCCGTGCTGTTCGGGCTGGCCGTCACCTCGTTGATACCTGTGCTCAAGCCGGACGTATCTGTTGTTGAGCCGGACGACGGCGTCACGACAGGTCACGTCAAGCCCTGATCAATTAGGTTGGGACCGGCAGTGGGGCAAGGTACGCAGCAGCACACGCAGGAAAGAAGGCGGAAGTCCGAGATGAACGCAGACAGCCGTACCAGGCTCAACCAGCGGCCCGAGTGGACCGCGCTGGCCAAGCACCGCGAGGAGCTCGAGGGGACCCTTCTTCGGGACCTGTTCGCGGCCGACCCCGCGCGCGGCTCCGGCTACACGCTCCAGGTCGGCGATCTGCACGTCGACTACTCCAAGCACCTGGTCACCGACGAGACGCTGCGACTGCTGCGTGACCTGGCTGCCGCGACCGACGTGTTCGGCCTGCGTGACGCGATGTTCCGGGGCGAGAAGATCAACGTCACCGAGGGCCGTGCGGTGCTGCACACCGCGCTGCGCGCCCCGCGGGACGCGGTGATCGAGGTCGACGGGGAGAACGTCGTCCCGGCGGTGCACGCCGTGCTGGACAAGATGGCCGACTTCGCCGGCCGGGTCCGCTCGGGTGAGTGGACCGGCCACACCGGCAAGCGCATCAGGAACATCGTGAACATCGGCATCGG
>NZ_JBHVWZ010000008.1:0-119214 GCF_042881985.1 Streptomyces sp. NPDC058246
CCCTTTTCCTCCACTTTTTGTTTTTGTTTCGCGTTGGGCTGGGGGGGGGGGTGGTGCCCTACGGCCCCCCAAACCCCCCCCACCCCCCCCCCCCCGCGGCCGCATTCCGCGCGAGCGCCGCCAATGGCCGTCGGAGGCCCGGGGCCCGCATATACACGCCGGAACCCCGAACTGGCGCGCACCCAGCGCATATCCGCTGTTTCCCAGCGGTAGAAAGCACCTTGGTGGCAGTCTGCTCAACAGCAGATACGCAAAGTAGAGGCCCGCAGCCGGAGGTGCACGTCCCGTGGCGTCAAGTGTCAATCCCACTGTCCGGCGGCGCCGGCTGGGCCAGGAGCTGCGCCGGCTCCGCGAGCTCAAGGGCATGACGGCCGAAGAGGTCGCCGAGCGGCTGCTGGTCTCGCAGTCGAAGATCAGCCGGCTGGAGAACGGGCGGCGCAGTATCAGTCAGCGCGACGTCCGCGATCTGTGCGGGGTCTACGAGGTGGAGGATCACCGGATCGTCGACTCGCTGATGCAGATGGCCAAGGACTCGCGCCAGCAGGGCTGGTGGCACTCCTTCGGCGACATCCCGTACAGCGTCTACATCGGCCTGGAGACCGACGCCGCGTCACTGCGTGTCTACGACCCCCAGGTCGTCCCCGGCCTGCTGCAGACCCGGCCGTACGCGGAGGCGCTGATCGCGGGCGCCCTGCCGGAGACCGCGCCCGGCGACATCGACAAGCGCGTGCAGGTACGGCTGAAGCGGCAGGAACGAATCTCCGCCCCGGACAACCCGCTGCGCCTGTGGACCGTCCTCGACGAGGCCGCCCTGCGCCGGACCGTCGGCAACCGCTCCCTCATGCGTGACCAGCTGGAGCACCTCGTGGAGCAGTCCCAGCTGCCGCACGTCACCGTGCAGGTGATCCCCTTCGACATGGGCGCCCACCCGGGTCTGAACGGCCAGTACGCGATCCTGGAGTTCCCCGACGCGGCCGACTCCAGCGTCGTCTACATCGAGGGCGTCACCAGCGACCTGTACCTGGAGAAGGCGAACGACGTCCAGAAGTACAGCGTGATGTACGAGCACCTGCGGGCGCAGGCCCTGAACGTGGAGCAGTCGCGCCAGTTCATCGCGGACATCGCCAAGGATTACGCGCGCTGAGCCGAGGGGCTCGAGAACGGCGCGGGAGGACCCCGGCCGGGCACACCCCGACAGCACCCCGCCGGACACCCCGGCAGCACCCCGGCGGGTTCCCGGCAGCACCCCGCCGGGCCCCCCGTCAGGGCTCTCCGACGAGAAGGTGCCGGACCATACACCTTCCCCACGTCGGCAGGGAAGACCCCCTGGAATATGCCATCCAGTCGAGTGAATGGTCGCTTCGTCAGCCGATGTTGGCGAGTAGCGTCGATCACGCCACCGAGCAACAACGTTGGCGCAAACCGAGCAGCGGGTTCCGGAACGAACCAGCGGTGCGGTGACAGCAACTCAACGACTCGCTACTGGAGCGAACATGGCAATTCAGCAGGGCGCCACCGACACCTGGACCAAGTCCTCCTACTCCACCGGCAACGGCGCATGTGTCGAGGTCAAGTCGCCCGTTCTCGCGGCGATGGCCGTACGGGACTCCAAGGTCCCCGAGGGTCCGACGCTGGCGTTTCCCGCGAACTCGTGGAACGCCTTCGTGGCAGAGGTGAGCCGGGGAGCCTTCGACCTCGCCTGACAGATGACCTCACACAATTTCATACGCATCACCGACAGAGCCCTCTCGACCGGCCCGCCGTCCTGGCCGAGGGGGCCCTCCCCTTTCCGGGGGCTCCCCACACGCTCAGCGCAGGCGGTCCACGTACCGGTCCGTCCCCGGCACCGTGGGGATGAACGGCGCCACCAACTCCACCCTCCCGAGGCCGGATTCGTGCACCGCCGCGTCCAGCCCCGTGAAGTACTCCTCCCAGCACTCCCGCGGATCCGCCTCCAGGAACCACAGCAGGGTCAGCCGCGTATCCACGCCCTCGACCTGCTTGACGTACGTCATGCGGTCGCCGGGCAGCGGGGTCGGGCGGAAGACCGTGACCAGGGCGGCGGGTGAGCCGGCGAGACGCTTCGGAAGATGGCGCGACCGCAGCCACTCCAGCAACTCGGCGCGCTGCCCGGCGGATTCCGCGTCGATGACCTCCATCACCAGGCCCGCGTACGGGTGGTCGAGGGCGTGGAAGTCGCGAGGACCCGCGGCTCCGTCGCGGTAGACGGTGGCTTCGTGGTCCTGGAAGGCCGTGAACACATGCGTACGGTCCTGGTAGACGCGGCCGTCGCGGTTCAGCCGCTTGTTGATGCCGACGGTCCACTTCATGTGGTCGTCGTAGCGGCCTTCGGTGACCCAGTAGGTGGAGAGGTAGCAGCCCGCGGTGACCGGCTGGGCGACCGCCGACTTCTCCGGGTGGCGCAGGAGCTGGAGGTCGCGGGTGGCGACCCAGCGGCGTCCGGCGTACATCCAGGGCATCGCCATCGCGCCGGCGTAGTAGTGATCGTCCTCGTACCAGCGGTTGTACGCGTACTCGTGGCCGGGGTGCGGTTCGACCATGGTGATCAGGGCGTGGCCCGGGTGGACGCCGTACGGGCCGAGGGCGGCCAGTTCGGCGTACGTCTCGCTGCGGGTCTCCTCCGACATGACGATCCCCTTCCTTCTTCCGCCGGACGCCCATACTCTGACGCCCCGTCAGACAATGCGCCAGAGCCGGGGAGGCTTCCGATGTCACTGCTCGCGGGCAAGACCGTCGTCGTGTCGGGGGTCGGGGCCGGTCTCGGCCATCAGGTCGCGGCGGCCGTGGTGCGCGACGGCGGCAACGCCGTGCTCGGCGCGCGCACGGAGGCGAATCTCGCCAAGTCGGCGGCCGAACTCGATCCGGACGGCGCGCACACGGCGTACCGGGCGACGGACATCACGGACGAGGGGCAGTGCGAGGCGCTGGCCGCGCTGGCGACGGAGCGGTTCGGGCGGATCGACGCGGTCGTCCATGTCGCCGCCTGGGACAGCTATTTCGGCGGCCTGGAGGACGCCGACTTCGCCACCTGGCAGTCGGTCATCGACGTGAACCTGCTCGGCACCCTGCGCATGACCCGCGCCTGCCTGCCCGCGCTGAAGTCGCGCGGCGGCTCGGTCGTCGTCATCGGCACGCAGTCGTCGGTGGCCGCCCCCTCGCAGGTGCGAC
This sequence comes from Streptomyces sp. NPDC058246, assembly GCF_042881985.1. NCBI lineage: Bacteria > Bacillati > Actinomycetota > Actinomycetes > Kitasatosporales > Streptomycetaceae > Streptomyces > Streptomyces sp. NPDC058246. The sequence goes on from NZ_JBHVWZ010000008.1 coordinate 3,190, forward strand.
AGGCGGCGTACGCGGCCTCGAAGGGCGCGCTGACGAGCGCGATGTACTCCATGGCCCGGGAACTCGGCCCGCACCGGATACGGGTCAACACCGTGCTGCCCGGCTGGATGTGGGGGCCGCCCGTCGAGGCGTACGTGCAGTTCACCGCGCACACCGAGGGCGTGCCGGAGGCGGATGTGCTGCAGCGGCTCACCGAGCGGATGGCGCTGCCCGAGCTGGCCACGGACGGGGATGTGGCGGACGCCGCGGTGTTCCTGGCGTCCGACCGGGCGCGGGCGATCACCGGACAGTCTCTGCTCGTGAACGCCGGCGAACTCATGCGGTAGACACGGCGGCTGCCGCGGCTCCTTTCCCAGTCGCACGGGACCCGCATCCCGTACGCCTGCGTCTCGATCGTCTCCGCCGATCTGTCGATCAGCCGTTGTCTGCTGACGAAGTGCCCGCTCATCGTGTGTTCCGCGTCACGAGCACGACAACCGCCCTACAGGTAAAGTGGAAGTAAAATCGTTCTGCTTTCTGATCTGTGTTCACACTTGTGACCATGAGAGGTCTTGACCGGCCGGTCGAACCAGCGGTTCAATCCCCGAAGTCCCCGCTCCCGCACGGGGCCCCGCCCATGCACGTACTGGCGAAGTGCCGTCCGGTATCTGCAGGTTCACAAGGCGGACCCCTGGAGGGGGCACATGAACGGTCTCGACTGGGTCGTCCTGGTCGCGTACTTCGGCGTCATGACCGCGATCGGTTTCTGGTCCCACAAGCGTGTCGACGACGTCAGCGACTTCTTCACCGCGGGCGGCAAGATGCCGTGGTGGCTGTCCGGCATCTCGCACCACATGTCGGGCTACAGCGCGGTGATGTTCACCGGGTACGCGGGCATCGCGTACACATACGGCATCACGTCGTACGTCACGTGGTCACTGCCCATCGCCATCGGCATCCTGATCGGCGCCAAGGCATTCGCACCCCGGATCAACCGGCTGCGCTCCCGGCTGCACGTGGCCTCGCCGCTGGAGTATCTGAAGGACCGCTACAACGTGCCGACGCAGCAGGCGCTCGCCTGGTCCGGCATGCTGCTGAAGATCGTGGACGTCGGCGCGAAGTGGGCGGCCATCGCCACGCTGCTCAGCGTCTTCACCGGGGTCACGCTCACCCAGGGCATCCTCATCACCGGCGGCATCACGGCCGTGTACTGCACGATCGGCGGGCTGTGGGCCGACGCGCTGACCGAACTCGGCCAGTTCGTCATCCAGTTGCTGGCCGGCGTCTCGATGCTGGTCATCGCGCTGAACAAGATCTCCGACCAGGGCGGGCTGTCCAAGGCCCTCGACTCGCCCAAACTGGACGGTCACGCCAACGGCTTCGCGGGCCCGTATCTCACCGTCTTCTTCATCGCCTATCTCTTCATCAAGCTGTTCGAGTACAACGGCGGCATGTGGAACCAGGCCCAGCGCTACATGGCGACGGGCAGCGCCAAGCAGGCCACGCGGTCGGCCCTGCTGTCCGCCGGGCTGTGGTTCGTCTGGCCGGTCATCCTGTTCATCCCCATGTGGCTGTCGCCGCTGCTGGTGACGGCGAAGAAGCCGGACGGGTCGGACGCGTACGGCCTGATGACCGAACAACTGCTGCCGCACGGTCTGTTGGGCCTGGTCGTCGTCGGCTTCTTCTCGCACACGATGGCCATGTGCTCCTCGGACGCGAACGCGATCGCCGCCGTGTTCACACGGGACGTGGCGCCGGTGCTCTCCAAGGCCGCGCGGGCATGGGACGCGCGGGCCGGGCTGATCGCCGGGCGGGTCACGACCGTCGCCTTCCTCGCCTTCTCCATGGCGGTGGCGACTCAGGTCAACTCCCCCGCCTTCAAGGACATCATCACGGTCGTCATCAAGTGGGTGGCGGGTCTGATGGGCCCGATCGCGATCCCGTTCATCCTGGGTCTGCTCCGGCCGTTCCGTAAGTCCGGTCCGACGGCGGCCCTCACCAGCTGGGCCTGCGGCCTGCTCGCGTTCTTCTTCGTCAACTACAACCTGGACTTCTCCCAGCGCACCGACGTGAAGCTGGAGTACCAGGTCTCCGTCCCGATGGCCATCTCCCTCGTCCTGTACATCCTCATCGGCTTCCTCAAGCCGGAGGACACCCCGGAGCGGGACGCGATCATCGAGAAGATCAACACGGATGACGACGGGGCGGCGTCCGTGGCCGTTCCCGCACCGGCGGAGGCGGTGGACGAGGTGGCGACGCCGGTCAAGGACTAGGGCCTGTCCGCCGGACAGTCCTCAGGCGGCACCGGTCAGGGACCAGCGGGTTCTCGCCCCTGAAACCTGAAAGGGGCACGGGACCGGCGCGACAGGCGCCGCCCTCACCCCCGCGGGTACCGGGCGAGCCACCCCGGAGACGACCCACCCGGCCCGTGCAGGGCCGGTCCCTGGGTCATCTCCATCGCGAAGTCGTCCGCCAGGACCAGGATCGTGGGACGGCCCTCCAGCTCGGCCAGCCAGGCCGGCGGGAGGGCCGTCTCGCCGTGCAGGGCACCCAGCAGACCCCCGGTCAGCGCACCCGCCACCCCGGAGGCCCCACCCTGGTTCACCGCGAGGCACAACCCGTGCCGGATGTCCTCCCCCACCAGCGCGCAGTACACCGCGACCGCGAGCGCCCCCTCCGCCGTACCGTCCCCGGCGAGCTCCTCCACCCGCCCCGGCGACGGCATCCCCTGCCGCACGGCCCCCAGCGCGTGCTGGAGCGCGCCGGTGACGGGCTCGTGCCCCGGACGGGGGGCCAGCATCGCCAGGGCCCGCTGGACGGCCCCGTCGAGGCTCTCCCCGCGGGCCAGACCGTGCACGATCACCGCGTACGCGCCCGCCGACAGGTACGCCACGGGGTGCCCGTGCGTCTGCGCGGCGCACTCGACGGCGAGCTGCACCACCAGCTGCGGCTCCCAGCCGACGAGCAGCCCGAAGGGCGCGGAGCGGGCGGCGGCCTCGGGCCCGGGCTCGCCTGGGTTCTTGGGCGCGTCCAGCGTGCCCATGATCTCGTCACCGAAGCCGAGCAGACAGGAGCGGGCCGGGTCGCGGCGGGCGTACAGCCACTCCTCGCGGGCAAGCCAGCCGTCGTCCTTGCGGCGTTCGTCGGGCCCCCAGTCGCTCTGGGTGGCCGCCCAGCGGCGGTAGGCGCGGTGCAGATCGGTCGGCGGATGCCAGGCGCCGGTGTCGCGGCGCACCTGGGCGCGGATCAGTCCGTCGACGCTGAACAGCGTGAGCTGGGTGAGGTGCGTGACGGCGCCGCGTCTGCCGTGCCCGAAGGCCAGGTCGGTGAGGCCCTCCGCGCCGTAAGCCTCCCGGATCTCCTCCAGGCCGAGCCCGTCGACCGGCGTGCCCAGGGCGTCGCCCACGGCGGCGCCGAGCAGCGTGCCGCGCACCCGGCTGCGGAAGTCCTGCTGTTCGGCACGGCCCCAGACGGCACCGGCTGTCGCACCCACCGAGACCTCCCCAGGAACCGTCCATACGTCCGACAGCTCAGCACTGTAATCGAACGCGAACGGTCGGTTGAGGGCCCGGAACGGTATGCGACATGTGACCCGAGAGGTCACATCGGAGCATTTTCGGAGCCCTGTGCGGTGGATGACGGACCAGGCCGGGTGGGGTGCGGTTCCTTCCCCGGTCCGTGCGGGCTTCGGCCGACGGCGGTCCGACGGCTCGCTCCGGGCCGGCGCGGTCGGCCCACTGCCCGGCGAGCGGCGCCACGGCCGCGCCGGCGCTACTCCGCGTCGCGCCGGCGCAAGACGGCACGCGCCGCGTCGATCCTGTCCGCCATCGTGCCGGGGTCGGCCGGATCGCCGCCGGACTCCGGCGGCAGCACCTCGAGTGCCCGGTCCAGGTCGGCGCGGGCCTCCTCGAAGCGCTCCAGGCCGATCAGCGCCCGGGCGCGGCACAGGAGAGTGGGCGCGTCGTCGGGCTCCAGGCTTCTCGCCCGGTCGGTGTCGGCCAAAGCCCTTTCATGGGCTCCCAGTCGGAGATGGAGCTCCGCCCGGTGGCGCAGCGCCCAGGGGTACTCCGGCAGGAGCGCGACGGCTCGGTCCAGGTCCGCGAGCGCCTCCTCGAAGCGGCCGAGTCCGCTCCGGCAGACGCCGCGGCTCGCGTACGCCGACGCGTACGCGCCGTCGATTTCGATGGCCCGGTCATAGTCGGCCAGGGCTTCCTCGTGGCGGCCCGCGGCCCGCAGGGCGTCACCCCGCTCGCAGTGGCCCCAGCCCCAGTCGGGTTGCAGGCGGAGCCCGAGATCGAGGTCGGCCAGCTGTCGTGCCGGCTCGCCCAGAGTCCGCCACACGCGGGCCCGGCGGCCCAGCGCCCAGGCGTAGTCCGGCTTGAGTTCCAGCGCGCGGTCCAGATCCGCGAGAGCGTCGTCCGGCTGTCCGAGCCGATGACGGGTCGCTCCCCTGGAGGCCCAGGCGAAGTGGTGCGCGGGGGCGAGCTCGATCCCCCGGGTCAGATCCCTGATCGCCTCGTCGTCGTGCCCCAGGATGCGGTGGTACTCGCCCCGTACGGAGATCGTCAGGGCGTGGTCCGGCGCGAGCGCGGCGGCCCGGTCCAGATCGGTGACGGCCGCCTCCTGGTCGCCCAGCCGGTGGTGGGTGAAGGCTCTGCCGCGATAGGCCTGCGCCAGTTCCGGGTCGAGCCCGACGGCCCGGTCGTACTCCGCCAGCGCCTCCTCGTACGCGCCGCTGTCCAGCAGAGCGGACGCCCGCACCGACCGGGCCCGTGCCTGCCGCCGCCCGTCGAACCCGGCCCGGTCCAGCAGCAGCCCGACGGCGGTGGCCACCCCGCCCGCGGCGAGCGCCGCCGACAGGTCCCGCCCCCACTTCCGTACGGCCTCCGCGTCCGCGTCCTCGCCCGCCTCGGCCAGGACCCGCGCCCAGCGCCGGGCGGAGACCTCCCCGCTGTCGCACGCGTCCACGAAGTCCCGCAGCACCATGGGCAGCGCGGCCCGCGTCCCCGCACACAGCGCGTGGTAGGACTCCGCCGACCGCAGCTCCCGCCACCTGTCGTCGGCCCACAGCCCGTCCGTGTCCAGGTCGCCCTCGGCCTCGGCCCGCCACCGTCCGAACGTCTCCGCGAGCCGCGTGTGCCGTTCGGTCCAGCCGCGCGGGGAGCGCAGTCGTTGCAGGCGCAGCATGGGGGCGCGTACGACGTCGTGGTACTGGACGCGGTCCCCGCGCTCCCCGACGAAGGGCAGACCACGCAGCCAGCCGAAGAGGGTGTCGGCCTCCTCGTCCGGGCAGTCCACGGCCACACGGAAGATGTCCGCGTCCAGCCGAAGCGGCAGCGCGCAGGCCAGCGCCGCGGCCCGCCGGACCGGGTCCTGCTCCCACTTCAGGAACCGTTCGACGGCCGTGGCGCTCGGATCCCCCACGTCGTCCGGGTTGCCGGGCCGGGACTCGGCGAGGGTCGAGACGAGGACCGGCAGGCCGCCGGTGAGGCGCAGCACCTCCTCGACGACCGGCTCCGCCACCACGCCCTTGTCGGCGAGCAGGCCCCGCGCCTCGGCCTCCGTGAACGGGCCGAGCGGGACGTCGGTCACGAAGTCGGCGAAGCCGCCCCAGCGGCCGGTGTCGAAGGGGCGCTGCCCGGCGGTCACGACGACGACGTTCGCCGGCAGGGCGCCGTGCCGGTCGGTCGTCATCACCTCGTGCAGCCAGCCGTCGAGGAACGGCCCGGTCCGCTCGTAGGTGTCGAAGAACAGGACGAGCCAGGGGGCGGCGTCGGCGGCCCCGGTCAGCTCGCCGAGCAGCACCGGCGTGAGGACGCGCTCGGGCGACAGGACCAGCTGGACGTCGTCCTGGTTGCGGAAGCGGGCGCTGAGCCCGGCGCGCAGCCGGTCGGCGCCGTGGGCGAGTTGGGCCGCGTCGAGGGTGCCCGCGAACGGGCCGACGACGGGGACGAGGCCCAGCCCGACCAGGCTCGCGCGCGCCGCCGTCATACTCGCGGGCGACGGCTGCGGTTCGAGGGTCTCCACCACCGCCGACTCCGCCTCGTGGCGCCGCTCCCGGTGGGTGGCCAGCAGGCGGTCCAGCTCCTTGAACCGGTGCCCCTGCCGGGCGAACTGCGCGCTCACCGCGGCCATCGCCTCGGGCACGCTGCCGGCGCTCTCGTCGACGTACCCGGTCAGCGCCCCGCGCTCCCGCGCGAGCTGCTCCAACTCCCGTACCAGGAAGGTCTTTCCGACCCCCGCATTGCCGTGCACATGGAACAGGAAGCGGTGCCGCTCGTCCTCCGGCGCCAGCTCGAAGTTCTCCCGGAACGCGGCGCGTTCGGCGCCCCGCCCCACGAACCCGCGCCGCCTGCGGTCCTTGATCAGCTCCTGCATCGACGGCCGCGCCCGCCCCATCCGCCCGTCCCCTCCGCACCGCACCGCACCGCACCGCACCGCACCGCACCGCACCGGTCAGAATCCCGGGCTCCAGTCTGGCTCAACTTGCCCAAAACGACCCGGGAGTTGGGCGGAGAGCATGAGCATGCCCATAGTTGGAGCATGCCGATGACTCGCAACCCCCACCCTGCCGCGTCCACCGCGCTCCCCCTCGCCTCCACCCTCCTCACCGCCACCGTCGCGCTCTACATCTCCCTCGTCGCCTTCGGGAACATCACGGACTTCGACACCAACCAGCAGTTCGTGCGCCATGTCCTCGCGATGGACACCACGTTCAAGGACGACGATCTGATGTGGCGTGCCCTCACCTCGCACGCGTGGCAGGACGCGGCGTACGTGGCGATCATCGTGTGGGAGACGGTCGCGGCACTGGTGCTCATCGCGGGCACCTGGCTGTGGGCCCGCAGGGACTACCCAGAGGCCCGACGCGTCTCCACCCTCGGCCTGTTGATGCTCCTGCTGCTCTTCGGCGCCGGTTTCATCGGCATAGGCGGCGAATGGTTCGCCATGTGGCAGTCGAAGAGCTGGAACGGGCTCGACGCGGCCACCCGCGTCTTCACCCTGAGCGGGATGGTCCTTCTGGTGATCCATCTGCCCTGGGGCGGAGCGTCCACTGCCGGTGCGACCGACTCGGCGGCTACGGACTAGCGAGCCGGTCGCCCCGGGCGCCAGGGCCTCGCGCAGGCCCCTCAGTCCCCCAGCAGCGGCAGCAGTTCCGGCAGATGGCCGTCCGAGGCCGCCGCCGCCCGCTGCCGCTCCTCCGGGACCTCCCCGTACAGCGTCGTGCGCGGCTTGGCCGGGCGGCCCGCCGCCTCGGCCACCGCGATCAGGTCCTTCACCGACTTGTACGAGCCGTACGACGAGCCGGCCATACGGGAGATGGTCTCCTCCATGAGGGTGCCGCCGAGGTCGTTCGCTCCCGAGCGGAGCATCTCCGCGGCTCCCTCCGTGCCGAGCTTCACCCAGCTGGTCTGGATGTTGGGGATGTGCGGGTGCAGGAGGAGGCGGGCCATCGCCATGACCGCGCGGTTGTCGCGGGTGGTCGGGCCGGGGCGGGCGATGCCGGCCAGGTAGACGGGGGCGTTGGTGTGGATGAAGGGAAGGGTGACGAACTCGGTGAAGCCGCCGGTCCGCTGCTGGATGCGGGAGAGCGTGCGGAAGTGGCCGAGCCAGTGGCGGGGCTGGTCCACATGCCCGTACATCATGGTGGAGGAGGAGCGGATGCCCAGTTCGTGGGCCGTCGTGATGACCTCGATCCAGGTGGCCGTGGGCAGCTTGCCCTTGGTCAGGATCCAGCGGACCTCGTCGTCGAGGATCTCGGCGGCGGTGCCGGGGATGGAGTCCAGGCCCGCCTCCTTCGCCGCGGTCAGCCACTCGCGGATCGACAGCCCGGTGCGGGTCGCGCCGTTCACCACCTCCATCGGCGAGAAGGCGTGCACATGCATGCCGGGGACGCGCTCCTTCACCGCTTTGGCGATGTCGAAGTACGCCGTGCCGGGCAGGTCCGGATGGATGCCGCCCTGCATGCACACCTCGACCGCGCCGACGTCCCAGGCCTGCGCCGCGCGGTCCGCCACCTGCTCCAGGGACAGCGTGTACGCGTCCGCGTCCGTGCGCCGCTGGGCGAAGGCGCAGAAACGGCAGCCGGTGTAGCAGACGTTGGTGAAGTTGATGTTCCGGGTCACGATGTACGTGACGTCCTCGCCGACCGCCGACTTGCGGACGTCGTCCGCGATCCGGCAGAGCGCGTCCAGCGCCGGACCGTCCGCGTGCAGCAGCGCCAGCGCCTCGTCGTCCGTCAGCCGTGTCGGGTCGTCCGCCGCCGTCGCGAGCGCCGCCCGTACGTCCGTGTCGATGCGTGACGGCACCATCCCCGGGGCCGCGGCCTCCCGGAGCGCCCCCCAGTCGCCGTACACGACGTCGAAGTCCTCCCGGCGGTCGCCGGTGCGTCCCTCGGTGTCGATCGACACATGCAGATCGGTGCGGCCGAAGGACGTGAAGGCTTCCTCCGGCTCCTGCCACGGGTGCCCCTCGACCACCGCGTCCGCGCGGGCCAGGCCCGTCTCCGGGTCCGCCAGCGCCCGTACGTGCGGCAGCAGCCGGGGGTCCAGCCAGGGCTCGCCGCGCTGCACGAACTCGGGGTAGACGCAGAGGCGTTCGCGCAGTGCGAAGCCCGCGGCGGCCGACTCCGAGGTGAGCAGCTCGATCTGCGGCCAGGGACGCTCCGGGTTCACGTGGTCGATCGTCAGCGGCGAGACCCCGCCCCAGTCGTCGATCCCCGCGCCGATCAGCCGCCCGTACTCGCTGTCGACGAGATTCGGCGGCGCCTGGAGGCAGGCCGCCGGGCCCATGATGTGCCGTGCCACCGCGACGGTGGCGACCAGCTCGTCCAGTTCCGCGTCCGGCATCCCGCGCATCGCGGTGTCCGGCTTGGCGCGGAAGTTCTGGATGATCAGCTCCTGGACGCCGTGGTACGACCGCGACACCCGGCGGAGCGCGAAGAGCGACTCGGCGCGCTCCTCGTACGTCTCCCCGATCCCGATCAGCAGTCCGCTGGTGAAGGGGACGGAGGAGCGGCCCGCGTCCTCAAGGACGCGCAGCCGCACGGCAGGTTCCTTGTCGGGCGAGCCGTGGTGCGGGCCGCCGGGCTCGGACCACAGGCGGGTGGCCGTGGTCTCCAGCATCATGCCCATGCTCGGCGCCACCGGCTTCAGCCGCTGGAAGTCGGTCCAGGACATCACGCCCGGGTTGAGGTGGGGCAGCAGCCCCGTCTCCTCCAGGATGCGGATCGAAATGGCCCGTACGTACGCGATCGTGTCGTCGTACCCGTGCGCGTCCAGCCACTCGCGGGCCTCGGGCCAGCGGTCCTCGGGCTTGTCGCCGAGGGTGATGAGGGCTTCCTTGCAGCCGAGTTCGGCGCCCCGGCGGGCGATGTCGAGGACCTCGTCCGGGGACATGAACATCCCGTGGCCCGCGCGGCGCAGCTTGCCGGGGACCGTGACGAAGGTGCAGTAGTGGCACTTGTCCCGGCACAGCCGGGTGAGCGGGATGAAGACGCTCTTCGAGTACGTGATGACACCGGGCCGGCCGGCCGCCTCGAGGCCCGCGTCGCGCACCCGTGCGGCGGACGCGGCCAGGTCGTCGAGGTCCGCGCCGCGGGCCTGCAACAGCACCGTCGCCTCGGTGACGTCGAGCGCGACGCCGTCCCGCGCACGCTTGAGCGCGCGCCGCATGGAGTTCGCCGTCGGCCCGGTTCCGGGAGTCGCGGAAGTCGTCATCCTTCGAGCATACGATCGCCTTGATCAGGCGTTACAGGGCCTGGCCGTATTCCTCGCCTGCCGCGGATCGTCACAGGGTGCCTCCGGTACCGGCCGTTGCGGGTCCGGCGCCGCCTCGGCAGCTGTCGGTCTGGCCGAAAGGTGCCGATTCCTTTCCCGTGCACCAGCGTTCACGGCTGAATACCAGGCTTGTAGGTGCCCCACGGGCACCACACCATGTCATGTCACTGCCAACTCGACACTCCGGGAGCAGCAGCATGTGCGAGGACGACCACGGAATGGGAATGGGCAGACGCGCCCTGTTCGTGACGGGAGCGGCCGCCGCGCTTACGTTGGGAAGCGTGAGCTTCTCCAACGGCCCCGAGGCCGCAGCGGCAAGCAACCAGGAGACCAGGACGGTACGCGGCACCCTGCCCGTCGGTTCGCCGGACTTCGTGTACCTCCCGGTCGAAGTCCCGCGCGGCGTACGGGAGATCAAGGTCGCGTACACCTACGAGAAGCCGTCCGTCCCGGCCGGCACCGCGGGCAACGCCCTCGACATCGGCATCTTCGACGAGCGCGGCACCGAACTGGGCGGCCGGGGCTTCCGCGGCTGGTCGGGCGGGGCGCGCACGGAGTTCTTCCTCCGCGCCGATGACGCGACGCCCGGCTACATCCCCGGACCGGTCCGCCCCGGCACCTGGCACATCGCGCTCGGCCCGTACACGGTGGCGCCGCAGGGCCTGCCGTACGAGATCACGATCACGCTCACCTACGGCGAGCCCGGCGCCGTCGCGCAGCCGACGTACCCGCCGTCGCGGGCGAAGGGCCGTGGCCGCGCCTGGTACCGCGGCGACTGCCACCTGCACTCCTGGTACTCGGACGGCCGCCGCACCCCCGCGGAGATCGCCGCGCTCGCCCGCGCGGCGGGCCTGGACTTCATCAACACATCGGAGCACAACACCCACTCCTCGCACCCCCATTGGGCGGACCAGGCGGGCGACGACCTCCTGATCATGCTGGGCGAGGAGGTCACGACCCGCAACGGTCACGTGGTGGCCCTCGGCACGGACCCCGGCACCTTCGTCGACTGGCGCTACCGGGCCCGCGACAACCGTTTCGGCCGCTTCGCCCGGCAGATCCGCCGCGCCGGGGGCCTGGTCGTCCCCGCCCACCCGCACGCCACCTGCATCGGCTGCGGCTGGAAGTTCGGCTTCGAGGAGGCGGACGCGGTCGAGGTGTGGAACGGCCCGTACACCCCCGACGACGAGGTGACGCTGGCCGAATGGGACAACACCCTGGTCGCCTCGGTGCGTTCCGGCCACGACTGGATCCCGGCGATGGGCAACAGCGACGCGCACCGCGACCCCGACCCGGTCGGCACCCCGCAGACGGTGGTCCTCGCCGACGACCTGACCCGCGAGGCCATCCAGGAGGGCATCCGCGCGGGCCGCTCGTACGTGGCCGAGTCGAAGCTGGTCTCCCTGACCTTCACGGCGTCCGGCGCGAAGGGCGAACACGCGGGCATCGGCGAACGCCTGCATGTGGACAAGGACACCCCGGTCACCATCCGCCTGGAGGCCACCGGCGCCCCGCGCTGCACGATCCGCTTCGTCACCGACGAGGGAGTGCTCTTCACGAGCGCTCCGTTGCCGGTCTCCGGCTCCGGCACGGCGGAGTGGACCACGACGGCACAGTACGCGGCCTACGTGCGGGCGGAACTGCGGCACGAGGTGGCGGTGGGTCCGCTGCCGGGGGCACTGGCGGCGTTCACGAACCCGATCTTCCTGGGGACGGCGGGCCACCAGGAGTGACACACGGAGAAACGGAGTGACGCACGGACCCGGGCCCTCCGCCGACCCGGCCCTCGCTCATCACCCCAGCCCCGGCCCCAGCCACTCCCTGAGGGCGGCGAAGTCCGTCTCGGTCAGGCCCTGGCGAGGGTCGACGCGATGCAGCAGGGCGCGCCCTCGGTGGTGTGCGCGGACCCAGGCGCGATCGGTGTCGGTGATCTCGTCGTCCACCCAGATGAAGGGACGGCCGGCGGCCCAGGCGACGAGAGGGCGGGTTTTCCAGTGCAGTCCGTGCCTCTCGTCGTGTTCCTCCTGACCGGACGGCTCGGGCCAGGGCACCACCGCCAGCTCGGGCAGGCCGATCCGCGGTGCGATGCTTTCGTTCGCGTCGGCCATCCACGTCGTGGCCCAGACCAGCTCGCAGCGCAGGGCCGTCAGCCGGGCGCCGTGTTCGGGATCGATCCTGGTCAGGAGGGGATGCGCGTCGCCCTTCCGTGGTTCGGGATCTGTGCCGAACGTCGGATACCCGTCCGGGTACTGCTGCGCCGTCGCCCCGAACGGGATGAGGGGCCCGTCGACATCGAGGAAGAGCAGCGGTCGCTCGGCATCGGCCATAGCTGCACGATATCGCCCGTTCGGGGGGCGTACTCAGGACGCCATGGTGACGGTCATGCCCTGAGAGCGTCCTGCGCGCGCGTGTTGGAGAGGCGGTCCAGCCACTCGCCCAGCAGGCCCGTCTCCGCTGGGGTGAAGGCCGGGCTCGGGGTCTGGCGGAGAAGCGCGCCGAGGCGGGTCGCGGTGGCCGGGGACGCCGGTCTCGTCCGGGGTGGCCGTGGACGGCGTACCGGAGCCGGTCACCTCCGGGGTGAAGACCACCGCGTGTACCGCGTCCCGTACCCGGCGGGAGACCGTCTCGTCCGTGAACGTCGCCGGGCGGGAGACCAGCATCAGGGAAACGCCCACGTTGGCGGACATGATCATCTGGGCGGCCAGTTCGGGAGCCAGGCGCAGGCTGCCCTGTTCGGCCGCCCGCTGGAGGTCCGCGGTGAGGATGCGGTGGGACTCCAGTGCGGCGGCCGGAGGCGTGCGCATCGCCGGGGAGTTCATCAGGCGGTAGAGGTTGGGGTTGCGCAGGGCGAACCCGGGCGGGCGGCGCGGTCATACGCCCGCCCCGCCGGCCCGGTGCGGCCCGTGGAATCTCACCGGTGCGGCCCGTGTAATTTCAGCGGTGACACAGGAGAGGCGGTCCCCGCATGACGCGCTACGCCGAGATCAAGTACCGGATCGTCACGCCGTTCCAGCGGCACGTCGGCAATCCGATCCTGCGGCGACTGCCGATTCAGACCGTGCTGGAGACGACGGGCCGGACGTCCGGTCTGCCGCGCCGCACCCCGGTGGGCGGCCGCCGTGTCGGCGATGCCTTCTGGCTGGTCTCCGAATACGGGGAGCGGTCCCAGTACGTGCGCAACATCCTTGCGGATCCGCGGGTCCGCGTGCGGATCCGGGGCCGTTGGCACACGGGCACGGCCCATCTCCTCCCGGACGACGATCCGCGCGCCCGCCTGAGGACGCTGCCCCGCATGAACAGCGCGGCGGTCCGTGCGCTGGGCGGGGGGCTGCTGACGGTGCGCGTCGACTTGGCGGACTGAACCCGAGGGCCGCGCCCCCAGACCCCCTGGCGGGCTCTTGGCCGCGGGGGGGGCGGGTCTGGGCCCGCGGGGGGCGGGTCTGGGCCCGCGGGGGGCGGGGGCTGGGCCCTCGGGTGGGCGGGGGCTCGGCCCGCGGGTGGGCAGGGGCTCGGCCCGCGGGTGGGCAGGGGCTCGGCCCGCGGGTGGGCAGGGGCTGGGCCCGCAGTCCCCCGCGCCTTTGACGGGCGCGGTCTCACCCCGGCCAGACGATCGCCTGCACCTCGCTGTACGCATGCAGGGCGTACGACCCCACGTCCCTGCCCACCCCGCTCTTCTTGAAGCCGCCGAAGGGCGCCTCCATGTTGCGGCCGACCGTGTTCACGCCCACGCCGCCGGCCCGCAGCCGCCGGGCCACACGGAAGGCGCGGGCGATGTCGCCGGACCAGACGTAGTCGATCAGGCCGTAGTCGCTGTCGTTCGCGAGCGCGATGGCTTCTTCCTCGTCGTCGAAGGGGAGGACCACGACGACCGGGCCGAAGATCTCCTCGCGCACCACCCGCATGTCCGGGGTGCAATCGGCGAGGAGGGTGGGGGCCACGTAGAAACCCGAGGCGAGGGCGGGGCGTTCGCCGCCCGTGACCACCCGCGCCCCCTCCTTCCGGCCCAGCTCGACGTACGACTCGACGCGGTCCCGGTGCGCCGCCGAGATGACCGGGCCGACCACCGTCCCCTGCTCCCGCGGATCGCCCACCGTCAAGTTCCCGGCGTAGGCGGCCAGTTGCTCGACCAGCCGGTCGTACACGCCACGCTGCGCGAGCACCCGCGTGGGCGCCGTGCAGATCTGCCCGCTGTAGAAGGAGAACGTCGTGCCGATGCCCCGCACCGCCGACTTCAGATCGGCGTCGTCGAAGACGACCGCCGCGCCCTTGCCGCCCAGCTCCATCAACTGCCGCTTCATCCCGCGCCCGCACACCTCGGCGATGCGCTGCCCGACGGCGGTGGAGCCGGTGAAGCTCACCATGTCCACGTCCGGGCAGTCCACGGCCGCCTCGCCCGCCTCCGCGCGCGAGCCGCTCACCACGTTGACCGTCCCCGGCGGCGCGCCCGCCGCCTCCAGCGCCTCCGCCATCCGGTACACCGACAGCGGGTCCTGCGGGGCCGGCTTCACGACCACCGTGTTGCCCATGGCGAGCGCGGGGGCGATCTTGCCGGCCGGATTCGCCCAGGGGTTGTTGTACGAGGTGATGCAGGTGACCACACCGACGGGCTGGCGCACGGCCAGTGCGCCCATCACCGCGGCCTTCCCGAAGGGGCCGGCCTCGTTGATCTGGGGCGGCAGCGGCTGTTCGACGGGCTCGGCCTTCGCGTACCGCCGGAACCGGGCCACCCCGACGCCCACCTGCATGCCACGGGCCGTCCCCGTCGTGGCGCCGCTCTCGGCCTGGGCGAGTTCGGCGTACGGGAGGAAGTGGCGCTGGATGAGGTCCGCCGCCCGGCCGAGGACGGCGGCGCGCTCCTCGGCCGGGGTGCGGGACCAGGCCGGGAAGGCCTCGCGGGCCGCGGCCGCCGCCGCGTGCACCTGCTCCCGCGAGGCCTCCGGCGCCCGCCCGACAACGCCCTCGGTCGCCGGGTCGATCACCTCGTAGAACCCGTTGTCGGGCGCCACCCACGACCCGCCGATGAACAACCGCTGCTCGTCACCGCTCACTTGGTACTCACCGTCCGCGTGTCCCGCCCCGAGCGGAGCACCTTCCCCGGCACCGCGCCCGTCACCGTGTCGCCCCTGATCGCCTCGACGCCGTTGACCCATACGGCCGTCACACCGAGGGCCTTCGAGTCCAGGCGCGGGCTCTCTCCCGGCAGGTCGTGCACCAGGGTGGCCTTGCCGGCGTCGATCCGTTCCGGGTCGAAGAGCACCAGGTCCGCATGCCACCCCACCTCGACGCGTCCGCGCTCGCGCAGTCCGAAGAGCCGGGCCGGATCGTCCGTCAGCATCCGCACCGCCTGCTCCAGCGTCGCCAGCTTCCGGCCGCGCAGGCAGTCGCCGAGGAAGCGGGTGGTGTACGGGGCTCCGCACATGCGGTCCAGATGGGCGCCCGCGTCGGAGCCGCCGAGCATGACGTCCTGGTGCTGCCAGGTCTCCGCGCGCAGCGCCCACGAGTCGGGGTCGTTGTCGGTGGGCATCGGCCACAGCACCGTACGCAGGTCGTCGTTCGCACAGATCTCGACGAGGCACGCGAAGGGTTCCTGGCCGCGCTCGGCCGCGATGTCGTTCACGACCCGTCCGGTCAGGCCCTCGTTCGCCGCGCTGTAGGTGTCACCGATGACGTACCGGCCGAAGTTGGCGAGGCGCCGGAAGACGCCCGCCTCCTTGGAGTGCGCGCGCCGCAGCATCCCGGCCCGGACGTCCGGGTCGCGCAGCTTCACGATGCGCTCCGGGACGGGCAGCCCGAGGACCGGTCCCCAGCCGGGGATCAGGTTCAGGGCGCAGAAGGTGCCCAGCGACATGTTCATCGGGGTGAGGATCGGCATGGTGAGCGCGACGACGCGGCCGCCGGCCTTGCGGGCGCGCTCGCTCGCCTCCAGCTGGCGGGGGACGCGCTCGGGGACGGCGGCGTCGATCGTCAGGACGTTCCAGTTGAGCGGGCGGCCCGCCGCCGTGCTCATCTCCACGAAGAGATCGATCTCGGCGTCGCTGAACTGGTCGAGGCAGCCGGCCACGATCGCCTCGATCTGGGTGCCCTCGTGCTCGCCCACGGCCCTCGACAGGGCCAGCAGCTCGGCGGGTTCCGCGTGCCGGGAGGCGACCGGTTTCCCGTCGCCGTCGGAGTGGGTGGAGGACTGGGTGGTGGACAGGCCCCAGGCCCCGGCCTCCATCGCCTCGTGGAAGAGGGCCAGCATCTGCCCCAGCTGCTCGTCGGTCGGCCGGCCGCCCACCGCGTCCGGCCCCATCACGTAACGGCGCAGCGCGCAATGCCCCACCATGAAGCCCGCGTTGACGGCGATCCGCCCCTCCAGGGCGTCCAGGTACTCCCCGAAGCTGTGCCAGTTCCAGGGCGCGCCCTCCTCCAGGGCGACCAGGGACATGCCCTCGACCTTGGACATCATGCGGCGCGTGTAGTCGGCGTCCTCGGGCCGCGCGGGGTTGAGCGGGGCGAGGGTGAAGCCGCAGTTGCCGCCCGCGACCGTCGTCACCCCGTGGTTGAGGGACGGGGTCGCGTACGGGTCCCAGAAGAGCTGGGCGTCGTAGTGCGTGTGCGGGTCGACGAAGCCGGGGGCGAGGACGAGTCCGTGCGCGTCCTCGGCCGTCCTCGCCTCCTCGGTGATCCGACCGATCGCGGCGATACGTCCGTCCCGTATCCCCACGTCGGCCGTGTACGCGGGCGCCCCCGTCCCGTCCACGACGGTGGCGCCCTTGATCAGGTGGTCGAGCATCGCGGAGCAACCCCCTATGCGGCCTGGCGGAACCGGGTGGTCCGGTGCACCGGATCCGTGTCGATCTTCGGAATCACGTGCTCGCCGATCAGCTTGATCGTCTGGAGGGTGTCCTCGCGGGAGATCCCGATCGGCAGCCCGAAGCTGAGCTGGTCCGCCCCCGCCTGCTCCCAGCGCTTGCACTGGGTGAGCACCTCGTCGGGGTCGCCGCAGATCAACAGCTCCTCGGCGATGAGGAGTTCGATGATCTCCTCGTTGAACTCGGGGAGCGTCTCGGGCCACACGGGGAAGCCCTCGGGCCGCGGGAAGGTGTCGTGGTAGCGGAAGACCAGCGACTGGAGGTAGTGCAGCCCGCCGGTCGCGGCGATCCGAACCGCCTCCGCGTGCGTCGGAGCGCAGATCGCCGTCGACGTGACCATCACGTTGTCGTTGACGAAGTCCCCGACCGGCCGCGCGTCCACGATCGCCGTCTTGTACTGCTCCAGGACCCACTCCATGTCGGAGACCTTCTGCACGCTGAAGCCGAGGACCCCGAGCCCCTTGCGGGCGGCCATGGCGTACGAGGGCGGCGACCCGGCGGCGTACCACATCGCGGGGTGCGACTTCCCGTACGGCTTGGGCAGGACCTTGCGCGGCGGGAGCTGCCAGTGCTTGCCCTGGAAGCCGGCGTACTCCTCCTGGAGCCACATCTTCGGGAACTCGGCGATGGTCTCTTCCCAGATCTCCTTGGTGTAGTTCATGTCGGTGACGCCGGGTATGAAGCCGAGGATCTCGTGGCTGCCCGCGCCGCGCCCGCTGCCGAACTCGAAGCGGTTCTCGGAGAGATGGTCGAGCATGGCGACCTTCTCGGCCACCTTCACGGGGTGGTTGACCTGGGCGAGCGGGTTGAAGATGCCGGAGCCGAGGTGGATGCGGTCGGTCGCGTGCGCCAGATAGCCGAGGAAGACGTCGTTCGCCGAGAGGTGCGAGTACTCCTCCAGGAAGTGGTGCTCGGACGCCCAGGCGTACTTGAAGCCGGACTTGTCCGCCTGGATGACGTACTCGGTCTCCTCCATCAGCGCCTTGTGCTCCGCGAGCGGATCGGTCTCGGCCCGCTTGCCCACGTATCCCTGTACAAAGAGCCCGAATTCCAAGGAGGTTCACCGTCCCGAGTCTGAAGTCTCTACTTTCTGACGTACCGTCAGATTCTCTTGCCGCCGACTGTGGCACCGCACCCATGCACCGTCAATAGCTGATACGGCGTCACCTGGACGCCTCGCGCACGGTCGCTCAGAGCACACTCACGCCCGCCAGCCAGCCCCCGTCGATCACGAACGGCTGCCCGGTGATGTACGAGGAGTCCTCGCCGGTGAGGAAGAGGGCGAGGCGGGCCACCTCCTCCGGCCGGCCGATCCGCCCGAGCGGCACGAGCTTGCGGTACAGCTCGTCGAGCGCCTCCGAGGCCGCCGCGCTGTCGGCGGGGTCGGCGGCCGGGTCGAGCTGGGCGGGGTTGCTCATGGCGGTGTCGATGGCGCCCGGGCAGACGGCGTTGACCCGGATCTTCTTGGCGGCGAGCTCCAGGGCGGCCACCCGGGTCAGCCCGACGATCGCGTGCTTGGTCGCCGAGTAGGCCCCCACCCACGCCATCCCCGTGAGCCCCGCGTACGAGGCGGTGTTCACGATCGTGCCGCCGCCCGCCGCCTCGATCTCGGGCGCCACGGTCTTGATCCCGAGGAACACCCCGACCTGATTGACCTGGACGACCTGCTGGAACTCGTCGAGGGGCGTGTCGACCAGCTCGTTGAAGCGGAGGATGCCGGCGTTGTTGACGAGCCCGTCGATACGCCCGTACGCGCTCTTCGCGGCCTCGGTGGCCGTGCGCCAGTCGTCCTCCCGGCTCACGTCGAGATGGACGTACCGTGCGCCGATCTCCTTGGCCAGGGTCTCCCCCTGGTCGTCGAGCACGTCGGCGATGACGACCCGCGCGCCCTCCTCGACGAAGAGCCGCGCCTCCTGCTCGCCCTGCCCGCGCGCCGCACCGGTGATGAGGACGACACGTCCGTCCAGCTTGCCCATGGCTGACTCCCTAGGTGAGGTGGGGTGCGACGTCGGCGCCGAACGCCGCTATCTGGTCGGTGAGTTCGCTGCGGCTCCGGCTGCGGAACCGCACCTGGATCTGGTGCACGCCCATCGCGCGGTAGGCCCGCAGCGACTCCGCGAGCGCCTCCGGCGCCCCGTGCAGCGTGCGCCGCCCGACGTCCCAGCCGGGCTCACCGACGTACAGCGGCTCGGTGATGGCGCCGATGGTGAGCGGCTCCTCGATGCCCGCGCCCTCCCGGATCCGGCGCAGCGTGGCGATCTGCTCGGGCAGCCGCTCGCGCGGATCCCCCTGCGGCAGCCAGCCGTCACCCCGCAGCGCGGCCCGGCGTATGGCGGCGGGCGAGGAGCCGCCCACCCAGACGGGCACGTGCTCCTGTGCGGGCCGGGGCCGCTGCCCGAGCCCCTCGAAGTCGTACAGCTTCCCGTGGTGGACCGGGAACTCATCCGGCCCGAGCGCGGCCCGCAGTGCGTCGACGCACTCGTCGAGGACGGCCCCGCGCCGCTCGAAATCGGCCCCGACCGCCTCGAACTCCTCCTGTACGTGCCCCGCGCCGACCCCGAGGATCAGCCGCCCCCCGCTCAGGTGGTCCAGGGTCGCGTACTGCTTGGCGGTGACGAGCGGATGGCGCAGGCCGACGATCGCGACATGGCTGAGCAGCCGTACACGCTCGGTGACGCCCGCCAGATAGGCGAGGGTGGCGACGGGGTCGTACCAGATGGTGCTCATGGCTCCGGCGAGCCGGCGCGGGATGGCCACGTGGTCGCAGCTCGCGAGGTAGGCGAAGCCGGAGCGGTCGGCGGTGCGGGCGATCTCGACGAGGTCGCCCGGGCCGGCGCCCGCCTCCCACCCTTCCGCGTAGATGGTGCTCTGCGACTGGACGGGGAGCTGCATCCCGTACGCCAGTCGTCCCTCGGGCAGTACTTGCATGAGCACGCACCCCTATCTGACGGACCGTCACATAATCGTGCCCGCCATGCTCGTAGCTGACGGCCTGTCAGGCAAGGGGTGCGCGGGGTTTCACGGCGCCCAGAGGCCGTCGTCCGTGAGCCCCAGCAGCTCGATCGCGTTGCGCCGCACGATCCGTTCGACCACGTCGGGGGCCAGGTGTCCCATCTGCGCCTCGCCGACCTCCCGGGACTTGGGCCAGGTGGAGTCGGAGTGGGGGTAGTCGGTCTCGTAGAGGACGTTGGCGACCCCGATGGCGTCGAGGTTCTTCAGGCCGAAGGCGTCGTCGAAGAAGCAGCCGTAGACGTGCTCGGCGAAGAGTTCGGAGGGCGGGCGGTGGACCTTGTCGGCGACGCCGCCCCAGCCGCGGTTCTCCTCCCAGACCACGTCGGCGCGTTCGAGGATGTAGGGGATCCAGCCGATCTGCCCCTCCGCGTACATCACTTTCAGGTTCGCAAAGCGCTCGAACTTGCCGCTCATCAGCCAGTCGACCATCGAGAAGCAGCAGTTGGCGAAGGTGATGGTGGAGCCGACGGCGGGCGGGGCGTCGGCGGAGGTCGAGGGCATCCTGCTGCTGGAGCCGATGTGCATGGCGATGACCGTGCCGGTCTCGTCGCACGCGGCGAGGAAGGGGTCCCAGTCGTCGGTGTGCACGGACGGAAGCCCGAGGTGCGGCGGAATCTCGGAGAAGGCCACCGCGCGTACGCCACGGGCGGCGTTGCGGCGCACCTCCTCCGCGGCGAGCGCGGGGTCCCACAGGGGGATGAGGGTGAGGGGGATGAGACGGCCCCGGGCGGCCGGCCCGCACCACTCCTCGACCATCCAGTCGTTGTACGCCTTCACTCCGAGAAGGCCCAGCTCACGGTCCTTGGCCTCGGTGAAGGTCTGGCCGCAGAAGCGGGGGAAGGTGGGGAAGCAGAGGGCGGACTGGACGTGGTTGACGTCCATGTCGGCCAGCCGCTGCGGGACGTCGTACGAGCCCGGTCGCATCTGCTCGTACGTGATGACTTCGAGGCGTATCTCGTCCCTGTCGTATCCGACGGCGGTGTCGAGGCGGGTGAGCGGGCGGTGCAGGTCCTCGTACACCCACCAGTCGCCGATCGGCCCGTCGTCCCCTGGGCTGCCCATGACCGGCGCGAACTTGCCTCCCAGGAAGGTCATTTCCTTCAGGGGCGCGCGGACTATGCGGGGCCCGGCGTCCTGGTACTTCGCGGGCAGCCGGTCCCGCCAGACGCCGGGGGGCTCCACCGTGTGGTCGTCCACCGAGATGATCTTCGGGAAGTCCGGGACGGTTGCGAGGGTCTCCATGGTCTCCATGAGCTTCACGGTAGCGCTGATCTGACGACCCGTCAGCTATCTGTGGACGTCCCGTCGACTCCTTACTGGTGGGTGAATCCGAGCGGATGTGTGGGGAGACCGTGTGAGGACCTTGTGGTGTCCCGTGCGGCTGCCTGTGATCGCCGTCTCGCACGGCTGACGCATCCGCCATGAACAAGGCAAACTGGCCTCGTTGTACTGACGGTTCGGCAGGGGGCAGCGATGGACGGTGTGCCGCGAGTACCGGAGCAGCGGCGTCCCGAGGAATCGGCGGCGCTGCGCTTCAGCGTGCTCGGCCCGGTGCGCGCCTGGCGCGGGGACGATCCCCTGCCGGCGGGGTCCCCGCAGCAACGCGCCCTGCTGGCCGCGCTGCTGCTCCGCGAAGGCCGCACGGCGACGGCGGCCGAACTCATCGACGCGCTGTGGGGCGACGAGCCTCCGTCCCAGGCACTGGCCGCCGTACGGACGTACGCGTCCCGCCTTCGCAAGACGCTCGGCGCCGAGGTCCTGGTCAGCGAGTCCGGCGGATACGCGATCCGCGCCCCGAGGGAGGGCGCGCTGGACCTGGCCCAGGCCCAGGAACGGGCGGCCGACGCCGAGAAGGCGCGCGGCGCCGGCGACCTGTGCCGGGCCCGCGAACTGCTCAGGGAAGCCCTCGGCCTGTGGGACGGGGAACCGCTGGCGAGCCTGCCCGGGCCCTACGCGGAGACCCAGCGGGCACGCCTGGAGGAGTGGCGCCTGCAACTGCTGGAGTCCCGCCTCGACATGGACCTGGAGCAGGGCTGTCACGCGGAGGCGGTGTCCGAGCTGACCGCGCTGACCGCGGCGCACCCCCTCAGGGAGCGCCTGCGGGAACTGCTGATGCTCGCGCTGTACCGCAGCGGCCGCCAGGCGGAGGCCCTCGCCGTGTACGCCGACACGCGGCGCCTGCTGGCCGACGAGCTCGGGGTGGACCCGCGCGCCGGTCTGAAGGAACTCCAGCACCGCATCCTGCAGGCCGACCCGGGCCTGGCGGAACCTTCGGCCCCGGCCGCCGAGCCCGCGGCGGCACCGGTGCTTCCGGCTCAACTCCCGGCCACCGTGCCCGACTTCACCGGCCGCACGTCCTTCGTCGCCGAGCTGAGCGACGTACTCGCGTCCGCCGAGGGACGGGTGATGGCGGTCTCCGCGCTGGCCGGGATCGGGGGCGTCGGCAAGACGACGCTCGCGGTACACGTCGCCCACCAGGCGCGCGGGGCCTTCCCGGACGGCCAGCTGTACGTCGACCTCCAGGGCGCGGGCTCGCGAGCGGCGGAACCGGAGACGGTGCTGGGGGCGTTTCTGCGGGCCCTGGGGACCGCAGATTCCGCCATCCCCGACTCCCTGGAGGAACGCTCCGCCCTGTACCGCTCCGTGCTGGACGGCCGCCGGGTCCTGGTCCTGCTGGACAACGCCCGCGACGCCGCCCAGGTGCGCCCGCTGCTGCCCGGTACGGAGGGCTGCGCGGCGCTGGTGACGTCACGGATGCGGATGGTGGACCTGGCCGGGGCGCACCTGGTGGACCTGGACGTCATGTCGCCCGAGGAGGCCCTGCTGCTCTTCACGAGGATCGTGGGCGAGGAGCGGGTGGCGTCCGAGCGGGAGGCCGCGCTGGACGTGGTGGCGGCCTGCGGCTTCCTTCCCCTGGCGATCCGGATCGCGGCGTCCCGCCTGGCCGCCCGCCGCACCTGGACGGTGTCGGTCCTGGCGGCGAAACTCGCCGACGAGCGCCGCCGCCTCGACGAACTCCAGGCCGGCGACCTGGCCGTGAAGGCCACCTTCGAGCTGGGCTACGGCCAACTGGAGCCGGCCCAGGCCCGGGCCTTCCGGCTGCTGGGGCTGGCCGACGGCCCGGACATCTCCCTCGCCGCCGCCGCCGCGGTCCTGGACCTCCCGGCCGAGTCGACCGAGGACCTCCTGGAGTCCCTCGTCGACACCTCCCTCCTGGAGTCGGCGGCCCCCGGCCGCTACCGCTACCACGACCTCGTACGCCTCTATGCCCGCTCCTGCGCCGAGCGCGACGAACACCCGCCGAGCGAGCGGGACGCGGCGGTGTCGCGGCTGCTGGACTTCTACTTGGCCACGGCGGCCGGGGTCTACGCGATCGAGCGGCCGGGAGAGCGGGTTCTCACGCACTTCGCGGCGACCAAATGGGCCGGCCTGACCTTCCCGGACCGGGATCGTGCGCTGGAGTGGCTGTTCAGCGAGTCGAACTGTCTCCTCGCCTGCGCTCTGCAGGCGTCGACCACAGGTATGCAGCGCAAGGCCGCGGACTTGTTGATGGCTGCCGTGGATTTGGGTGAATCCGGTGCCAACTCGCTCCAGTTCACCCAGGCCGCCGTCGCGGTGAGCGACGCCGCCCAGGCGGCCGGGGACTCCTGGGCCGAAGGCCGGGCCCGTACGATGCTCACCCACGTGCACAGCGTCAGCGGGCGCTTCGCGGAGGCCGAGGCGGAGGGCAAACGGGCCCTGGAACTCGGGCTTTCGGCGGGCGATCCGGTGGCATGCGGTCAGGCTCCGAACCAGCGGGGCATCATCGCCCTGTACGAGGGCCGCCATGCCGACGCCGAGGCGCACTTCGAACGCGCTCTGGAGGCCTTTCGGTCGGACGGCAACCAGCCGGGCGCCGCCTCGGCCCTGTGCAACCTCTCACGCGTCCACCTGGCCACCGGTCGCACGGAGAGCGCGGTGACGCTGGCACAGACCGGCATCGAGATATACGAGCAGGACGTCACGGGCCAGACCTTGCGGCTCGCCAACGGGAAGTACGCCCTGGGCCTGGCTCTGACCAACGCCGGGAAGACCGCCGAGGCGCAGTCCGCGCTTCTCTCGGCGCTGGAAGTGTTCCGCGACAGCAGACAGCGTCTGTGGCACGGTATGACGCTGTTCCGGCTGGCCGAACTGCACCTCTCGGACCGTGGACCTGCGCTGGCCGCCTCTCACGCCGAGCAGGCGCTGGCGGTGTTGCGCGGCATCGGCGGCGAATGGCGCCGCGGCAACGTCCTCACGGTCCTCGGTCGTGCCCTGATGGCGATCGGGCACACCGACCGGGCCCACGTGTGCTGGCGGGAGGCCTTGGCCATCTTCGAGGAGCTCGGTTCACCGGAGGCCGCCGAGGTACGCAAGCTCGTCGTTCCGGCAGCAGTCGCCTGACCTGGGCTGTTGGGTCGTTCATCAATCGTTTATCGCGGACCGGCACTCTCATGAGTGCCGGTCCGTCGCGTCGGGGGGCAGACGGCTCGGTACCTCGGCCACACCGTTAAGGTGAACGGCCTTACGAATGCCCGTCCGGCGGCCCTCGGGGGAGTCGCCGGGCGGGCACGTCCAGTCCCACACAGAACCTCAAGGGAGTTGACCGTCATGGCCGACAACACGGGCGACATCAAGCCGAACGACGCGCACGCGACCGACGAAGAGCTCACCACCCAGGACGCTCACGCGACCGGCGGCGAACTCAAGCCGGCGGACGCGCACGCCACCGACGAAGAGGTCACCACGCTGGACGCTCACGCCACGACCGAGCGCCCCAACTAGAACCACCTCACACGGGGATCGGCCGCGGCGGCGCGGAGGGGGAGCCGTCGCGGCCGATGTGTTGTTTCGTCCACTGCACCCCGGGTCCCGGTTCCAGCCCCGGTTCCAGCCCGGTCCCGGTTCCGGTCCGGTCCCGGTTCCGGTCCGGTCCCGGTTCCGGTCCGGTCCCGGTTCCGGTCCGGTCCCGGTCCCGGTCCAGTCGGTCACTGAGGTGACCGTCCCCGCAGCTCCCCCTTGACCACCTTCCCGCTCGCGTTCCGCGGCAGCTCGCCCACGAACTCCACCGCCCGCGGCACCTTGTAGTTCGCCATCTCCCGGCGCGACCAGGCGATCAGGTCGTCCGCCGTCAGGACCGAGCCGGCACGGCGTACGACGTAGGCCTTGCCGACCTCGCCCAAGCGGCCGTCCGGGATCCCGATGACCGCCACGTCGGCCACATCCGGGTGCAGGCCCAGCAGTTGCTCTATCTCGGCGGGGTACGCGTTGAAGCCGCCGACGATGAACATGTCCTTGATGCGGTCCGTGATGCGGAGGTTGCCCGACTCGTCCAGGACGCCGACATCGCCCGTGCGCAGCCAGCCGTCGGCATCCAGGACCGCTGCCGTGCCGGCCTCGTCCTCGAAGTAGCCCCGCATGACGTTGAATCCGCGGACCAGGACCTCACCGGGGGTGTCCGGGCCGAGGACCACCCCCGCCGGGTCCACCACGCGCACCTCCGTGTCCGGGATCGCCCGGCCCGAGGTGGAGGCGATCACCGGCGGGGCGTCCCCGCGGCGGCACATCGTCACGATGCCGCTCGCCTCGGAGAGGCCGTACGCCGTGAGGACCGTGTCGATCTTCAGCTCCGCCTTCAGGCGTTCCACCAGGCGGAGCGGGACGACCGCGGCGCCCGTCACCACCAGACGCAGCGCCGAGAGGTCGTACGCGTCCCGGGACGGGTGGTCGAGCAGGGACTGGTGGAGGGTGGGGGGACCGGGGAGGACCGAGACGCGTTCCGAGGCGACGTTCGCCAGGACCGTGTCCACGTTGAAGACGGGCTGCGGGATCATCGTCGCGCCGCGCATCAGGCAGGCCAGCACGCCCGCCTTGTAGCCGAAGGTGTGGAAGAAGGGGTTCACGATCAGATAGCGGTCCCCGGCGCGCAGGCCCGCGAGCTCGCTCCAGATCTCGTAGCCGCGGAGCGTCTGCGCGTGGGTGATCACCGCGCCTTTCGGGCGGCCCGTCGTCCCGGACGTGAAGACGATGTCCGAGGGCGAGGAGGCGGAGAGGCGGGCCGCCCTCCCCCGGACCTCCGCCGATCCCACACCTTCTCCGCTCGCCAGGAAGTCCTTCCACGTACGGAAGTCGGCGGGAGCGTCGTCCGAGAGCACGACCACCTGTTCCAGATGAGGGAGGGCGGGAAGCGGCCCGGGACCCGGGCCCTCCCCTGCCGCCCGCCGCAGCGACGCCACATACGACGTCCCCAGGAACGTGCCCGTCACGAACAGCAGACGGGCCCGGCTCCGGGACAGCACGTACGCCGCCTCCGCCCCCTTGAAGCGCGTGTTCAGCGGGACCAGCACCGCGCCCGCCGACACCGCGCCGAGGGCGGAGACGATCCAGTCGAGGGTGTTGGGGGCCCAGATCGCCACCCGGTCGCCCGTGCGCACCCCGTTCGCCACGCACGCCGCCGCCGCGCGTTCCACCCGGGCGCCCAACTCGGCGTACGAGATCCGCGTACGGCCCTCGACGACCGCCTCGTGGTCCGCGAAGCGCGTCGCCGCCGACCGCACCAGTCCCGGGATGCTGCCCCACTCCAGGTCTCCGCGCATCGCACGCCTCCCACCGCCGAAGTCCTGCTAGCTGACTGACCGTCAGATTAGCTGTAGCCTGACGGCCTGTCAGCAGCCGGGACCGTCTGCGGAGGTGCACCCATGCCGGGGATCAAGGACGCCACTGCCCTCGTCGGAATCGGGCAGACCCGCTTCGCCAAACAACTCCCCGAGTCCGAGAAGGCCTTGGCCTGCCGGGCGATCCTCGCCGCGCTCGACGACGCCGGGATCGCGCCCGCGGAGGTCGACGGACTCGCCTCCTACACCATGGAGGAGACGGACGAGGTCGAGGTGGCCAAGGCGGTCGGCTTCGGCGATCTCACCTTCTTCAGCAAGGTCGGTTACGGAGGCGGCGGTTCGTGCGCCACCGTCGCGCATCTCGCGGCCGCCATCGCCGCCGGGCAGGCGACGGTGGGCGTGGCCTGGCGGTCGCGGAAGCGGGGCAGCGGACCGCGTCCGTGGCGGAACACCGCGGTCCAACTCCCCACTCCCGCCCAGTGGACGCGGCCCTTCGGGCTCCTCCGGCCCGCCGACGAGATCGGCATGCTGGCCCGCCGCTACATGCACGAGTACGGGGCCGACCGGGATCATTTCTTCAATGTCGCGCTCGCCTGCCGGAACCGGGCCAACCAGAACCCGGCGGCGATCATGTACGAGCGCCCTCTCACCAGGGACATGTATATGACCTCGCGGTGGATCAGCGAGCCCCTGTGCCTGTTCGACAACTGCCTTGAGACGGACGGTGCGCTGGCCTGCGTCATCGTGTCGGCCGAGCGCGCCCGCGACTGCCGGCAACGCCCGGTGTACGTCCACTCCGCCGCCCAGGGCCTGCCCGCCCAGCACCACGGCATGGTCAACTACTGGAACGACGACCCGCTCACCGGACCCGCCTGGACCGCCGCCCGACACCTCTGGAAACACGCCGACTTCACCCCGGAGGACGTGGCCGTCGCCCAGATCTACGACGCCTTCACTCCGCTGATACCCCTGTCCCTGGAGGGCTACGGCTTCTGCGGGCGGGGCGAGGGCGCGGCCTTCACGGAGGGCGGCGCGCTGGAGATCGGCGGGCGGCTGCCCATCAACACGGGCGGCGGCGGACTCAGCGAGGCGTACGTGCACGGCTTCAATCTCATCAACGAGGGCGTGAAGCAGTTGCGGGGCACGAGTACCGCGCAGGTCCCCGGGGCCGCCACCTGCCTGGTCACGGCGGGCGAAGGGGTCCCGACCTCCGCCCTTCTTCTGAGGACCTGAGGCCCCGAGGACCCGAGCCTGCGGACCCCGAGCCTGAGGACCCGAGGGCCTGAGGACCCGAGGACCTGAGGACGCGAGGGCCTGAGGACGCGAGGGCCTGACCTGAGCCGAGGACCTACCTGAGGACCTGAGGCCCCCTGAGCAGCTGAGGAGCTGACATGAGCGAGTCCCTTCTCTCCCCCGTCCTCGACGACGACGGCGCACCCTTCTGGCGGTACGCCGCTGAGGGCGAGCTGCGGATCCAGGCGTGCGCCGACTGCGGTGAGCTCCGCTTTCCGCCCCGGCCCTGCTGCCCGCACTGCCACTCCTTCGCGAGCGAGTGGCGGAAGATGAGCGGGAGAGGACGGGTGTGGTCGTACGTCGTCCCCCATCCGCCGCTGCTGCCCGCCTACGCGGCGCAGGCCCCGTACAACGCGATCGTGGTGGAGCTGGCGGAGGCTCCGCGGATACGGCTGGTGGGGAACCTGGTGAGCGGACCCCATGAGCCGCTCGACTCCGTTCCGCCGGACCGGATACGCATCGGGGCGCGGGTCCAGGTGGTCTTCACGGAGGTGGACGGGGTGTCCGTACCGCGCTGGGTCCTGGAGCGGTCATGAGCGGCGACGGTGGCGGTGACGGTCTTGTCATCGGCGTCGACAAGGACACCGGCGTCGCCGTCCTCACCCTCGACCGGCCCGAGAAGCTCAATGCCATCGATCTCGGCATGGCGGCCGAACTCGCGGACGCGTGGCGGGAGTTCCGGTTCGACGACACCGTACGGGCGATCGTCGTCACCGGGGCGGGTACGCGTGCCTTCTGCACCGGGATCGACCGGGACGTCGTCGTGCCGCAGCCCGGCTCCCCCTACATGGTGGACGATCCGCTCGTCGCGATCGGGCCCAAGGCGAACGATCTGTGGAAGCCCGTGATCGCCGCCGTGAACGGGATGGCCTGCGGGGGCGCCTTCTATCTCCTCGGGGAGGCGGAGTTCGTCGTCGCGGACGAGGCGGCAACCTTCTTCGACCCGCACACGACGTACGGGATGGTCAGCGCGTACGAGTCCATCTACATGGCGCAGCGGATGCCGTTCGGGGAGGTCGCGCGGATGGCGTTGATGGGGACCGCGGAGCGGGTGTCGGCGCGGCGGGCGTACGAGGTGGGGCTGGTGTCGGAACTCACCGCGGACGGTGAGGCGTTGGAGGCTGCCGTCGACTGTGCCGCCGTCATCGCCTCGTATCCGGCCTCGGCCGTGCAGGGGACCGTGCGCGCGTTGTGGCTGGCGAAGGAGGCGGCACGGGCGCAGGCGCTCACGCACGCGCCGCAGCTGGTGTCGCTCGGGAACCTCCCGGGGGAACGCCAGCGGGGCCTGTTCACGGGCCGCCGGCCCGGGTTTCGGCTGCGGTAGCTCGGCGAGGTGCTCCGCACGGGGTGGAACCTTCGCCCCCGAACCCCCGCCCCTCAACCGCGGGAGCTCAACCACCGGAGCGCGCACCGCCGGACGGCAACCACCGGAGCGCAACCACCGCTCCTCAACCGCCGGACGGCAACCACCGCAGCGCGCACCTCCGGACGGCAACCACCGGAGCGCACCTGCCGGAGCGCAACCACCGCTCCTCAACCGTCGGAGCGCACCCGCCGGAGGGGAACTCCGGAGAGGCTGAAGGC
Source organism: Streptomyces sp. NPDC058246 (assembly GCF_042881985.1). NCBI lineage: Bacteria > Bacillati > Actinomycetota > Actinomycetes > Kitasatosporales > Streptomycetaceae > Streptomyces > Streptomyces sp. NPDC058246. The sequence continues at coordinate 32,323 of NZ_JBHVWZ010000008.1, forward strand.
AGGTGGGGTCCGGTCCTCAGCTTGTCCGAGCCGTCCCCGTCCCCTTCTCCGCGTCCAGCGCGTACACACAGCGGTCCTTGCTGCAGGCGTACACCACCCCGTCCTTGACGACGGGAGCGCCGGTGATCTCGCCGCCCGTGGCCAGCTTCCATCGCAGTCGGCCGTCGTCCGCCTTCAGGGTGTAGAGCAGATGGTCCGTGGAGCCGAAGTGGATGCGGCCCTCGGCCACGGCGGGGGCGCCCACCAGGTCACCCCCGGCCTGGAAGCGCCACTTCGGCGTGCCGGTGACCGCGTCCAGGGTGTACAGCCCCTTGCCGCTGCCGACGTGGACGTGGCCCGCGGCGACGAGGACGGGCTCGATGGAGGCGCGGGACTCGGTGGCGATGCGCCAGCGGTCGCGGCCGTCGGTGGCGTCGAGGGCGTAGACCGTGCCCAGGTAGTCGGCCAGGTAGATGCCGCCGCCCGTCACCGCGGGACCCGGCGCGAAGGTGGGCGGGCAGAGGAAGACGGCCGGGGCCTCGAAGTGCCAGCGGACGTGCCCGCTCGCCACGTCGACGGCGAGGACCCGGGTGCCGGCGGAGATGTAGACGTATCCGTCGGGCGCCGGGGTCAGCCGGACGGGGACGCCGCCGCACGAGGCCGCGTCGCCGATCGGGTACGACCAGCGCTCCTCGCCGGTACGGGCCTCCAGGGCACGCAGCCGGGCGTCCTTCCAGACGTACACCGTGCCGTCGTGCAGGGCGGGCCCGGCCTCGGGGGACTCGAAGTCCGTCTGGGCGCCGGTGATCTCCCACAGTCTCTGTCCGTTGGAGGCCTCCCAGGCCTGTACGCCGCCGCCGCGCGTGCCGGTGACGACCGTCCCCCGGTCGGCCTTGAGGGAGTACACCCAGGCGTCCGTGGACAACCGCCACAGATCTCCGCCCTCCCGGGCGTCCAGGGCGAAGAGCGTCGGCCCGTCGGAGGCGTGGATACGGCCGTCCGCGACCGCCATCGACCAGGCCACGTCGCGCGTCTTGAAGCGGCGTCGGCCGGTCGCGACGTCGAGCGCGTGGACCTCGAAGGAGGTGACGTAGACGAGGTCGTCCGCCACCGACGGTGTCCCCCATACGTCGTTCGACATGCGGAAACGCCACGGTCGCCAGCCCGCGGCCGACTCGGCGGGCGGGGGCGGCGGAACGGTCGGCGCGGGGTCGGCGCCGTTCACGCCGACGCGCGGCCGGGACCAGGACGCGGCGAGGCCCGCCTCCGGAGGGGGCGCCTTGACGGCGGCGGCGCGGGCGTCGGCGACCCGCGGCCCGGGGCCGATGGGCACCTGGGCGCCGGCCAGCCGCACCGGACCGGTGTCGGGCGCCCCGACGGGCACGGGGGCGTGCGAGGGAGGCGGCGGCACGACCGCGCGCCCCCCACTGCGCCCCCCGCCGCCCGAGGCCGGCTTGATCGCGGGCCGGCCACCGCGGCGCGCCTCGATCAGGCCCACCGCCCGCTCGGGCAGCCAGGCCGACGCCGTACCGCTGTCGTCGGAGCCGGAGCCGAAGAGGTGGGGTGCCAGCTGTGCCTGGAGGTCGGCCGGGTTGGGCCGGGCCGTCGCCTCCATCTGCATGCAGGACTCGATGAGCGGACGCAGCTCCTCCGGAAGGCCCTTGAGGTCCGGGCCCTCGCGCAGCAGCATGAACACGGTCTCGACCGGGTTCGCGCCATGGAAGGGGGCATGGCCGGTCGCGGCGAAGACGAGCATCGAGCCGAGCGAGAAGACGTCGCTCGCGCCGGTCACGCTGCGCGAGTCCTTCGCCTGCTCGGGCGACATGTACGCCGGCGTACCGACGGCGACGTTCGTCATGGTCAGACGGGTGTTGGAAACGCCGGACGCGATACCGAAGTCGATGACCCGCGGCCCGTCCTCGACGACGAGGACGTTCGAGGGCTTGAGGTCGCGGTGCACGAGACCCGCGCCGTGGATGGACTGCAGTGCCTCGGCCACGCCCGCCGCCAGCCACCGCACCGCCTGGGCCGGCATGGGCCCGCACTCATTCACTATCTCTTCGAGCGAGGGCGCGGGGACGTACGCGGTGGCCAGCCACGGCACGGCCGCGCGCGGGTCGGCGTCGACCACGGCCGCCGTGTAGAAACCGGAGACCGCCCGGGCGGCCTCGACCTCCCGGGTGAAGCGGACCCGGAACAGCTGGTCCTCGGCGAGTTCCGTCCTGACGGTCTTGATCGCCACGCGCCGGCCGGACGCCGAGCGCGCGAGATAGACCAGCCCCATGCCGCCGGCACCCAGCCGTCCCAGCACCTCGAACGGCCCGATCCGCCGCGGATCGTGCTGCGTCAGCTGATCCACCACTTGCCTGCCACCTCCCCGTACGGGCCACGTCATCCACGTATGAACGCGGCCCCGTGCAGCGTCTCACCACCGCACCGCCATGGCGGCACGCACCCCGATTCTTCCTGGCCGAGCCACAGGTTGCGAACCCGGGGGCGGATCGGGGTGTCTCGGGACAAAAGGACCACGCACCAGCGCTGCCCTACGAGTGTCACCGCTGAAGTACGGCGAACGACGCCCCCTGATTGTCCGTGACCACGGCCACCCGTCCGTACGACGTGTCGAAGGGCGTCGCCTGGACGCGGCCGCCGAGCCGGGTCACCGCCCCGAGAGCGGCGTCGCAGTCCTCGACCCCGAAGTGGACGAGGAAATGGGGCGGCATTCCGGCGGAGAAGACGTCGGAGACATGGGCGCGGCCGAAGTCGGGGGTGGCGTCGGGCCCGAAGAGGGCGCCATGGAAAAGAGCGCCGTAGAAACGGTCGACGGCCGTGGTGTCCCGCGCGTACAGCTCGGCCCAGCAGAAGGTGCCCCGCTCGTGCCGCTTGCCGAACCCGGCGTGGGTGCCGGCCTGCCACAGGCCGAACACGGCGCCCTCCGGATCGGTCGCCAGGGCCGACGTACCCAGGGAGTCGACCGGTGCCGGCGCCACGAAGACCTGCCCGCCCGCGTCCGTGATCCGCCGGGAGAGCGCGGTGACGTCGGGCGTCGCGAAGTACACCGTCCATACGGTGGGCATACGCCCGTCCCGCTTGGGGGTGAGGGCGGCGACGGGCTCACCGTCGAGGTGCGCCAGACCGGACGGCCCGTACCCCTCCGCGAAGGTCCACCCGAAGAGCTCCCCGTAGAAACGCTTGCCCGCCTCCACATCGGGAAGCTGAGCGTCGACCCAACAGGGCACACCCTCGGAGAAAACGACGGAATCGGCCATGCGGCCAAGCTAACGGCCTTCCACCCCCCGCGCGCGGCAGCCCACTCACGCACCCCTCCCCCAATCACCCGCACCCAAGATCACCCGCACCCGCCGACGCACGGGAGGGGCCGTGCCGGTACATCCCATGCCCGTCGCGTACGTGGTCACAGCCAAGCCCCACCACGACAACGAACAGAGGTGTCCATCAGGCGACGGGCAGGATGTACCGGCACGGCCCCGACCCACACCCCGGCGGAAAGGCGACCGCCACAAGCGAACCCCGAACGGAAAGCCGGCCGACGCAAGCGCACCGCACCCGGCGGAAACCGCACCGGCATACGCGCGGAGCGCCCCCGCACCCCATTTGCAGTCGGCCGAATCGCGCTCCGATCACCCCTCGGTAAGCTGACGGCATGACAGGACAAGTGCGTACCGTCGACGGCCGCGTGGCCGGACGGCGAGGGCAGGCGACCCGGCAGAAGCTGCTCGACTGCCTCAGCGAGATGCTCAGCTCCTCGCCCTACCGGGACGTCAAAGTCATTGATGTCGCCCGGAAGGCGGGCACGTCACCGGCGACCTTCTACCAGTACTTCCCGGACGTCGAAGGCGCCGTCCTGGAAATCGCCGAGCAAATGGCCGCGGAGGGCGCGGGGTTGACCCAGCTGCTCGAAGGCCGCTCCTGGGTCGGCAAGGCCGGCTGGAGTACCGCCCAGGAACTCGTCGACGGATTTCTGGAGTTCTGGCGCAGGAACGACGCGATCCTCCGGGTCGTCGATCTGGGCGCCGCCGAGGGCGACAAACGGTTCTACAAGATCCGTATGAAGATCCTTAACTCCGTGAACAACTCCCTTACGGACTCGATTGCCGAACTCCAGTCCAAGGGCAAGGTCGACAAGGACGTGAACCCGGCGGCGATGGCCGGTTCCCTCGTCGCCATGCTCGCCGCGGTGGCCTCGCACCAGAAGGGCTTCCAGACGTGGGGCGTCAAGCAGGCTGAACTCAAGCCGAATCTGGCGCTGTTGGTGCATCTGGGCGTGACCGGCAAGAAGCCGACGAAGTAGGCCCCCTCAACTCCTGTCATGCAGGCGGCAGTCCACCCGTGTGGACTGCCGCCTGCTGCGCTGTAGGAAGCCACTCGGAGCTGCCCCGCAGCGCACGGAACCGCACGGAGCTGCCCCGCACCGCACGGGCAACGCCACCCGCGGACGGCTACCCCGGCAAGGGCCGGTCCGTGACCACGTGCTTCATCACCAGCGTCGACGTCAACCGCTGCACGCCGGGCAACGTCGCCAGCCGGTCGTCGTAGAGCCGCTGGAAGGCCGCGAGGTCGGCGGTGGCGACCCGCAGCAGATAGTCCGGCTCCCCGAAGAGCCGTTGCGCGTCGAGCACCTGGGGGATGTCGGCGACCGCACGCTCGAAGTCCGCGACGGTGTCCCGGTCCTCCTGGTGCATCGAGACGAAGACCAGCGCCTCGAAGGTCAGGCCCACGGCGGCCGGGTCCACGACCGCGCGGTACCCCCGGATGGCGCCGGACCGCTCCAGCTCCCGCAACCGCCGGTGGCAGGGCGAGACACTCAGCCGCACCCGCGCGGCCAGCTCCGTCACGGTCAGCCGCCCGTCCTGCTGCAGCTCGGCAAGAATCTTCTGATCCACGGCGTCCATGAGGTAAATCATCCCCCAGAACCCGCGATCATGGGCAAACTTCGAAAACACCTTTGGGGTAATCGCGCCTAATGTTCCCTGTATGAGTACGGGCTTGGAATGGGGAACGGTCACGGCATTCCTCGCCGTGGATCTGCTGCTGGTGTGCGTGCCGGGCGCCGACTGGGCGTACGCGATATCCGCGGGGCTGCGGGGCCGGTCGGTGCTCCCCGCGGTCTCGGGTCTCGTCGCCGGGTACGCGGTGCACACCCTGCTCGCGGTCGCCGGGCTCGCGGTGCTCGTGGCGGGCTCGCCCGGGCTGCTCACCGCGGTGACCGTGGTGGGGGCGGGGTATCTGGTGTGGCTGGGGTGGAGTGTGCTGCGCAGGCCCGCGACCCCGGGAGCGGCCGCCGACGCCCCCGCCGCCTCGCCGGCCCGCACCTTCCTGCGCGGCGCCGCCATCAGCGGGCTCAACCCCAAGGGCCTGCTGCTCTACCTCTCCGTGCTGCCGCAGTTCCTCAGGCCGGCCGGGCCGCCCGTGGCCGCGCAGACCGCCGTACTCGGCGCCGTCCACATGGCCAATTGCGCCGCCGTGTACCTCACGGTCGGCGTGCTGGCCCGCGCCGTACTCCACGCCCGCCCCTCCGCGGCCCGCGCGGTGACCCGCACCTCGGGCGCGGCGATGCTGGGCATCGGCGGCTTCCTGCTGGTGGAACGCCTGGCCACGCTGTAAAGCGCCGGCGCCCTGGGGCCCGAAGGCCTCAGCGGCCCTCGATCAACGCCGTACGATCCGAAACAGCCGAATCTCCCGATCGACCCGCGCCTGGTACGGGGCGTACGGCGGCCAGAACGCCAGCACCGCCTTCCAGGCCGCGTCCCGCTCCTCCCCCTGAAGCAGTCGCGCGGATACGGGGATGTCCTCGCCCTTCCAGTTGATCTCGACGTCGGGATGGGCGAGGAGGTTGGCCGTCCACGCGGGGTGGTCGGGCCGACCGAAGTTGGAGCCGATGAGAATCCAGCTCCCCGGATCGCCACCGTCCGCCATGACCCACTCGGGCATGGTCCCCTCTGCCCTGGCCCCTCCCGCCATACCTCCGTCGGCCATGCCGCCCTCTGCCATACCGCCCTCGGCAATGCCCCCCTCTGCCATACCGCCCTCGGCGATGACCCCCTCGGGCATGCAGGCCAGCGGCGTCCGCCGCTCCACCCCGCTCTTGGCGCCGCGCGCGGTGAGGATGACGCCGGGCAGCATCTGCGCGCTGAGCAGCACCTTGCCCCGGGTCAGCCGGTGCACCGCCCGGTCGAGGGCGGGCACGAGGTGCGGGGCCACCCGCGCGAAGGCCCGGGTCGAGGACACCTTCTGCACCAGCCGCACACCCGGAACCCTGCGCGGCCCCTTGCCCCCGACGCCCCTTCCCGGCGTCCCGCTCGCGCTCGCGCCCGCGGCTCCAGCCATCAGACCGCCACCTCCCCGCCGTCGAAGAGCCGCGCGGCGTCGGCCGCGTGCCCGCGGAGCCGATGGACCGGCCCGAAGAGCAGTTCGTCGCCGGACGCGCGCTTGAAGTAGAGATGCGCCTCATGCTCCCAGGTGAACCCGATCCCGCCGTGCAACTGGATCCCCTCGGAGGAGGCCGTGCGCAACGCCTCCAGCGCCTGCGCGAGCGCCAGCCCGCCCACCCGCTCCCCACCCGGCCCACCCACCCCGGCCGCCCACGCCGCGTAGTACGCCGCCGACCGCGCCGCCCGTACCGCCACGTACACATCCGCCAGCCGATGCTTCACCGCCTGGAAGGACCCGACCGGCCGCCCGAACTGCTCCCGCTGCCGCACATATTCGACGGTTCGCTCCAGGGCGCGATCGGCGGCGCCCACGGCCTCTGCCGCGAGCACGGCGGCGGCCGTGTCCCCGACACGGGCGAGCGCGGCCGGCACAACGGAGCCGTCCCCGGCACGGTCCCCACGGCGGTCCCCGGAACGGCCCCCGCGGCGGCCCCCGGAGCCCTCCCCTTCGCCTTCGCCCCCGTCGTCGCCGTCGCCGTCGCCGTCGCCGAGCAACTCCGCTTCCACATCACGCAGTTCGATCCGCGCCTGCGACCGCGTCTCGTCCAGGGCCGTCTGCCGCACCCGTACGAGCCCGTCGGCCCCTTCCCGTACGAGGAACAGCAAGGTCCGCGACCGGGCGAACCCGCCGGTGTGCGCGGCCACCACGAGCAGCCCCGCGCTGTGTCCGTCGAGCACCTGTGCCGCCTGCCCGTACAGCCGCCAGGCGCCGTCGACGCGCCGCGCCTGGACGCCCCCGGCGCGGCCGCCACCAGCCCAGTCGCCGCGATTGTCGCCGACCAGAGCGAGCGCCGTCGCCAGACCCGTACCCGGGACGACGAGGGCGGCCGTCAACTCACCGGAGGCGAGGCGCGGGAGCAGCTCGGCGCGCTGGGCCTCGGTGCCGAGGGCCAGGATCAGGGGAGCGGCGAGCACGGCCGTCGCCAACAGTGGGGAAGGAGCGAGAGCGTGCCCCACCTCCTCGGCGGCGAGGGCGAGTTCGGTGACAGAGCAGCCGCCGACACCGCCGTAGGCCTCGGGAAGGGCGAGGCCGGGCAGACCGAGCTGCCTGGCGAGCGCCTCCCACAGGCCCGTGTCGTACCCGGCGGAGGTCCGCACGGCGGCCCGCACGTCCTCCGGGCCGCAGCGTTTGACCAGCAACTCCCGCACCGTGCGCCGGATCTCGTCCTGTTCAGCGGTGAAGCGGGCGTCCATGGGCGGACTCCTCCCAGATCTGACGGGCCGTCATATTAGGACGGGGGAAGCCAGATGCACAGGGGCGTGACGAGGCGACCGACGCGACCACTCCCTCTTGAAGCTATCTGATGTACCGTCAGATTCATGATTCCAGGACAGCGCCCTCCAGGACGGCGCCCGGGGCGACGGAAGGTCGCCGTCGTGGGCACAGCCCTCTCCGACTGCGGTCGCGTCGAGGAGGCGACGCCGTACGCCCTGCACGCCCAGGCCGCCCGCCGCGCGCTGGCCGACGCGGGCCTGGACCGGTCGGTGATCGACGGTTTCGCGTCCGCCGGCCTCGGCACGCTCGCCCCGATCGAGGTGGCCGAGTACCTGGGCCTGCGTCCCACCTGGGTCGACTCCACCTCCGTCGGCGGCGCCACCTGGGAGGTCATGGCGGCGCACGCGGCGGACGCGATCGCGGCGGGCCACGCGAACGCCGTACTCCTCGTGTACGGGTCGACGGCCCGCGCGGACATCAAGGCGGGACGCCGCACCGGCAACCTCTCCTTCGGCGCCCGTGGCCCGCTCCAGTTCGAGGTCCCGTACGGCCACACCCTCATCGCCAAGTACGCGATGGCCGCGCGCCGCCACATGCACGAGTACGGCACGACGCTGGAGCAGCTCGCCTCGGTGGCCGTGCAGGCGCGCGCGAACGCGGCGCGCAACCCGGAGGCGATGTTCCGGGACCCGATCACGGTCGACGACGTCCTGTCCGGACCGATGATCGCGGACCCCTTCACCAAGCTGCACTGCTGCATCCGCTCCGACGGCGGCGCGGCGGTGCTGCTGGCGGCCGAGGAGTACGTACGCGACTGCCGTACGAGCCCGGTGTGGATCCTCGGCACCGGCGAGCACGTCTCGCACACCACGATGTCCGAGTGGGAGGACTTCACGGTGTCTCCGGCGGCGGTGAGCGGCCGCCTCGCCTTCGAACGCGCCGGGGTCCGCCCGGACGAGATCGACTTCGCCGAGATCTACGACGCCTTCACGTACATGACGCTCGTGACGCTGGAGGATCTCGGGTTCTGCGGGAAGGGCGAGGGGGGCGCGTTCGTGGACGCCGGGAAGGGCCGGCTGACGGTGGACGGGGAGCTGCCGGTCAACACCGACGGGGGCGGGCTGTCGGCCCAACACCCCGGTATGCGGGGCCTGTTCCTGCTGGTCGAGGCGGTACGCCAGCTGCGCGGGGAGGCGGGCGATGGGCGGCAGGTGCGTCGGTCCGACGGGGGGCTGCCGGAACTCGCCGTGGCCTCCGGTACGGGGGGCTGGTTCTGCTCCGCGGGGACGGTGGTGCTGGGCCGGGGGTGAGGGGTGGCCGGTGAGCACGCGCGGACACGACAGGCCGCCCGGCGCCCGGCGCTTCGCGCCTTGGGGGACGCGGAGCTGCCGCACGGGGTGCTGATGGCCCGGCTGTGTCAGTCCCTGGAGTGATACTCGGAGGCATGGAACCGGATCTTCATGAGCTGCTCAGATCACTGCGGGTATGGGACACGGAGCTGCCCGGCTTCGAGCCGGCAGCGGCGCCGGAGGAGCCGTTGACCCTGTTCACACGCTGGTTCGCGGAGGCGGTGGCGGCGGGGCAGACCGAGCCGCACACCGTGTCGCTGGCGACGGTGGACGAGGACGGGCGACCGGACGTCCGGACGGTGATGCTGCACGGGGCGGACGCGGCCGGGTGGTCGTTCGCGTCGCACGCGACAAGCCGCAAGGGCCGGCAGCTGGCCGCCCACCCGCACGCCGCGCTGAACTTCTACTGGCCCGCGCAGGGGCGCCAGGTCCGCCTCCGGGGTCCCGTCACGGTCGCGCCGCCCGAGGAGGGCCAGGCGGACCTGCACGCCCGTTCCACCGGCGCGCTGGCCGCCGCACTGGTGGGCCACCAGAGCGAAGTCCTGCCGTCGTACGAGGAGTTGGAGCAGGCGTCGGACGCCGCCTGGTCCCGCGCCCAGCGCGAACCGGACGCCCCCGCCCCCACGTGGACCCTCTACCGACTCCTGCCGGACGAGGTCGAGTTCTTCCAGGGAGACACCCGCCGCCGCCACGTACGCCTCACCTACCGCCGCACGGAACCCACGGAACCCACAGACCCCACGGACCGCAGGGAACCCACGGACCGCACGGCCTCCGGCTGGCTCAAGGAGCTGCTGTGGCCGTGAGGTGGTTGCCGCGGCTCATCCGCGACGCCTACGCGCGGTTGGGATCCGGCGTTTCCGGATCCGTCGCCAGACGTCCGTGCAGGTGTACGTCCCGGAACGCGTCGTGCCGCCCCGCCTCGAACATCGCGCCCCGCAGTGTCCCCTCGTACCGGAATCCGCACCGCTCGGCGACCCGGCAGGAGATGTCGTGGCCGACGGCGTGACCCAGGTCCAGGCGGTGCAGCGCGAGCTCGGTGAAGGAGTAGCGGGTGGCGAGGTCCAGGGCGCGGGTGGCGATCTGGCGGCCCCGGGCATCGGGGAGGACCCAGTAGCCGACCCGGGCGCAGCTCATGACGTGGTCGATCTCGTTGACGCCGATGTGGCCGAGCGGCGCGCCGGTGTCCGGGTCCGCGACGCAGAAGGAGACCCCGGTGCCCTCCGTCGCGCTCGCGGTGCGCGAGCGGAGCGAGTCGCGGGCGCCGTCGATGTCCCGGACGAACCTGAGCGGCGTGTTCCAGCGCTGGAACTCCGGATCGGACAGTCCACGCAGATACGCCGAGACGTCGGCGTCGGACTCCGCGTTCCAGGGGCGCAGCCACAGCCCGTGGCCGCGCAGTTCGGGGAAGGGGCGGACGGCGAATTGCTCATGGACATCGGACATCCAGCCATTCAAACGCCTGAGCGCGCAGCCGTCACGCCCGGGGCACCCCGGCCGTTCCCGCGGACGCGGGAGAACCGGGCCAAGAGGTGGACCCTGGGCCGGGGAGGCGAGCCCGGAGCGGCTGGGGGTATTGGGGTCCGGGGGTACTGGGGTCCGGGGGTACTGGAGTCCGGGGGCACTAGGGACACCCGGGGGTACTAGGGGCAGGAACCCCAGGAACCCCTCCAACCTCGGGCACATCTGAGGCCCCAGTGGCACCAGTCGCACCAGCGGCACCAGCGGCACCAGCGGCACCAGCGGCACCAGCGGCACCAGCGGCACCAGCGGCACCAGCGGCAGTGGGCCGGAATACGGGCGTTCCCGCACGGAAGGCGACCTCCAGCCCCATCCCGATCCGCAGCGCACCCTCCGCGCACTCCACCACCTCGGTCATCATCCGGGGTCCCTCGGCGAGGTCGACGACGGCGGCGACGTACGGCACCCGCGCCCCGAACGGAGGGAGATCGTTCCGGTGGACCACCGACCAGGTGTAGAGCGTGGCGCGCCCGCTCGCGGGGCGCCACTCCACGTGCTCACTCCAGCAGTGCGGGCAGAACTCCCGGGGGTAGTGGTGACTACGGTCGCAGGCGGCGCAGTGCCGGAGCAGTAGCCGCCCCTGGGCCGCCGCATCCCAGTAGGGGCGCGTGAAGGCGTCCACCTCGGGGACGTCGAATCCGGGGGCCTGCGACGTGGCGTCCACCGGGGCCCGGGAACGCGCATCCACCGGGGCCCCGGACCACGCGCTCACCGGGTCCCGCGACGGCCCGCTCGGCGGAGGAGTTCCGAGATGGCCGTGAGTCCGCTCCCCGCTCACGAGAACAACCCCGTCGCATCGTCCAGCGACCATGTCTGCCACGCCATCCCGAAGAAGGCGACGAGCGAGATCAGCGCCATCATCCCGTTCTGCCCCTGCTCGGCCCAGTCGTGGATCATCAGTGTGAAGTAGAGGACGTTGAGCAGCAGGCCGCCGACCAGGGCGACCGGTGTGAGGAAGCCGAGGATCAGCCCCAGCCCGAGCGCCAGCTCGGCGTACGCGACGATGTACGCCATCGCCCGTGGACGCGGGGCGACCACCACGTCGAAGCCGGAGCGCACCGCGTTCCACCGGTGCTTGGCCGCGATGTCCGCCGCCCACGCGATCCCGGTCCCCCGCTCGAACCAGGCCTTCTTGTCCTTGTGCCGCCAGCTCTCCAGCCACCACAGCCCGAGCCCGATACGCAGCACGGCCAGCCACTCCGCCCCACTGAGCCAGATCGTGTCCATGGACTCCCCTGTCGCCACCGGAATCTGACGGTACGTCAGTTCAGCGCACGCGGAGCACCTGCGCAAGAGGCGCACACCACCGACTCCACAACACCGCGAAACGAAACCGGCAGGCACCGCGAAGCCGGCAGGCGCCACGAAACCGGCAGGCGCCGCGGACTCCGCAGCACCACGAACCGGCGCCCGCCGCCGATTCCACAGCACCACGAACCGGCGTCCGCCGCTCACCCCGCTCCGCCGCGGAGGCGTACGCGATCGGCCCGGTCCACAACCCCGCCACAACCAGGTGACCTACGTCACCGGCCCCACCCACTCCTCCTACAGCCGTGATCAGTTCGCAACCGATTCCGGGCTTGACCGAGACCTATCAAGTGACCACGTGATTACGCTCGCGCACATGGCCGACTCGACTGCTTCCTCGACGCCCCGCACGGTGCCGTCCCACGAAGACCGCCCCGTGTACGTGATCGGCGGCGGCCCCGGCGGACTCGCGGCGGCGTACGCGCTGCGCGCCCAGGGCGTACGGGCCGTCGTGCTGGAGAAGTCCGACAAGGTCGGCGCGTCCTGGCGGCGTCACTACGACCGGCTGCATCTGCACACGACCCGGCGGCTGTCGGCCCTGCCGGGACTCGCGATGCCGCGCTCCTTCGGGCGGTGGGTGTCGCGCGACAACGTGGTGCGCTATCTGGAGAAGTACGCCGAGCACCACCAGCTGGAGATCGTCACCGGCGTCGAGGTCTCGCGCGTCGAGCCCGCGCCGGGCGGCGACGGCTGGCTGCTGCACGCCACCGGCGGCCGCGAGCTGACCGGCAGCGCGGTGGTCGTCGCCACCGGCTACAACCACACCCCGCACCTCCCCGACTGGCCCGGCCGCGACGCCTACACCGGCGAGCTGCTGCACGCCGGCGACTACCGCAGCCCCGCCCCCTACGCGGGCCGCGACATCCTCGTCGTCGGCGTCGGCAACACGGGCGCCGAGATCGCCGTGGACCTGATCGAGGGCGGCGCCTCCCGCGTGCGGCTCTCCGTCCGCACCGCGCCGCACATCGTGCGCCGCTCGACCGCCGGCTGGGCCGCGCAGTTCACCGGGATTCTCGTACGGCGGCTGCCGGTGCGCCTCGTCGACCGGCTCGCCGGGCCGATGGCCAAGCTGAGCGTGCCGGACCTGTCGGCCCAGGGTCTGCCGCGCCCCGACACCGGCCTCTACTCCCGTGTCAACGAGGGCTCCATCCCCGTCCAGGACGTCGGCCTCATCAACGCCGTCCGTAAGGGGCGGGTGGAGATCGTGGCCGCGGTGGACGGTTTCGAGGACGGCAAGGTCGCCCTCGCCGACGGGAAGCGGATCGCCCCGGACGTCGTGATCGCCGCGACGGGATACGTCCGCGCGCTGGAGGGCGTCGTGGGGCACCTCGGCGTACTCGACGAGCGCGGACGCCCGGTCGTGCACGGCGCCCGCACCCCCCGCAACGCCCCCGGCCTGTACTTCACCGGCTTCACCAACCCCATCAGCGGCATGTTCCGCGAACTGGCCCTCGACGCGGAGAAGATCGCGAAGGCGGTGGCCCGCACCACGGCCGCGACACGGAACCCGTCGCCCGCCACCCGCTGACCGACCCACCACCCACCCGGCGACCAACCGCCCGGCACACCCAGCCGCAACCAACCGGCAACCGACGAGCCCGGCGCGCCCGACCGGCAACCAAGCCGCCCGCTGCCGACCGGTCCGGTGGCGGACCGGCCCGGCACGCCCATCCGCCGCACGACCCTCAACCTCCTTGCACGCAACGCGTGTTATGCACGCGGGTCGGGCGGGGTCGGATACGCCCGGAGCCGCCCCTGCCGGCTCCCCGACGCGTTCCTGACTCGGCCATGGCGGGTACCACCAAGGTGCCCGCCACAGGTCTTTGCCTGCACAACGGTTCCTGACATGGCGTCAGTTAAGTAATCTGACACAGCGTCAGTTACAAGTTGCCTGTCACACGCTGTCACACAGGAGCGGGCGGACCGATGCTTGGATCAACCCACGGCACCCTCACCACCGACTCCCGCCGGGCCCGGGTCATCGCCTGCGGCGAGCAACCCTCACCGGTCGTGCACGGCCGGCCGGCCGACGTCGACGACCTGGACGTCAGCGGCCGTCCGCTGTACGCCGCCGTACCCGACCTGGGCCGCTTCTTCCGTCCCGAGTCCGTGGCCGTCGTCGGCGCCTCGGACGCCGAGGGGCGGCCGAACACCGGCATCACCCGGCAGTTGGTCGCCTGGGCCGAGCGGGTCGGCGCCCGGCTGCACCCGGTGCACCCCACGCGTCAGTCGGTCTTCGGCATACCCTGCTCCCCCTCCGTCGCGGACCTGCCCGAGCAGGTCGATCTGGCCGTGCTGCTGGTCGGCGACCCCCTTCCCGTGATCGAGGAACTGGCTGATGCCAAGGTGAAGTTCGCCGTCGCCTTCGCCTCCGGGTTCGCCGAGACCGGAGCCGAGGGCGCCGCCGCCCAGACCCGGCTCGCCGCCGCCGTCCGCCGCTCCGGCCTGCGGCTGCTCGGGCCCAACACCAACCTCAACGCCTTCGAGAAGTTCCGCGACGACCTCGACGGTCCCGCGATCGCGCTCATCACGCAGTCCGGGCACCAGGGCCGGCCGGTGTTCGCGATGCAGGAGCTGGGCGTACGGCTCTCCCACTGGGCGCCCACCGGCAACGAGGCCGACCTGGAGACCGCCGACTTCCTCTCCTACTTCTCCGAACAGCCCGAGGTCGGCGCCATCGCCTGCTATGTCGAGGGGCTGAAGGACGGCCGCTCCTTTCTGCTCGCCGCCGACCGCGCCGCCCGCCGCGGGGTGCCCGTCGTCGCGGTCAAGGTCGGTCGCACCGAGACCGGCGCCCGCACCGCCGCCTCACACACCGGCAAGCTGACCGGCGCCGACACGGTGGTGGACGCGGCGATGCGGCAGTACGGCGTGATCCGGGTCGACGGACTCGACGAACTCCAGGACACGGCAGCGCTGTTGGCGCGGGCGCGCGTCCCGCGGGCGGACGGGGTCGTCGTCTATTCGATCTCGGGCGGCACGGGGGCGCACTTCGCGGACCTGGCGAGCGAGGCGGGACTGGCCTTGCCCACCCTGTCCGCCGCCAAGCAGGCCGAGCTGCACGACTGGATCCCGCCGTACCTGAACGTGGCCAATCCCGTGGACAACGGCGGCCATCCGGTCGGCGACTGGCGCGGCCGGAAGATCATCGACGCGATCCTCGCCGACCCCTCCGTCGGGGTGCTGATCTGCCCCATCACCGGGCCCTTCCCGCCGATGAGCGACAAGCTCGCGCAGGATCTGGTGGACGCGGCGGAGCAGACGGACAAGCTGGTGTGCGTGGTGTGGGGGTCGCCGGTCGGCACGGAGGCCGCGTACCGCGAGACGCTCCTCGGGTCCTCGCGGGTCGCCACCTTCCGTACGTTCGCCAACTGCATCACCGCCGTCCGCGCCTACCTGGACCACCACCGGTTCGCGGCCGCCTACCGCTCTCCCTTCGACGAGGCGCCGCGCACCCCCTCGCCCTCCTTCCGCAAGGCTCAGGCGCTGATGCGGCCCGGGCACCAGCTGAGCGAGCACGCGGCGAAGCAGCTGCTGCGCGCGTACGGGATCCGCGTGCCGCGGGAGCAGTTGGTGACCAGCGCGGCGGCGTCCGTGCGGGCGGCGAGCCAGGTCGGCTACCCGGTGGTCATGAAGGCCTCCGGCGCACAGATCGCCCACAAGACCGAACTCGGCCTGGTGAAGATCGGGTTGACCTCCGCCAGCCAGGTGCGCGACGCCTATCGCGAACTGACCGACATCGCGCGCTACGAAGGGATCACGCTCGACGGAGTCCTCGTGTGCCAGATGGTCGAGCGGGGGGTCGAGATGGTCGTCGGCGTAACGCACGACCAGCTCTTCGGACCGACCGTGACCGTCGGGCTCGGCGGCGTCCTCGTCGAGGTGCTGCGGGATGCCGCTGTACGCGTGCCGCCGTTCGGCGAGGACCAGGCGCGGGCCATGCTGGCCGAGCTGCGGGGACGGGCACTCCTCGACGGAGTGCGCGGGGCCCCGCCCGTGGACGTCGACGCACTCGTCGAAGTCGTCGTCCGGGTGCAGCGCATGGCCCTTGAACTCGGGCACGACGTCGCCGAGTTGGACATCAATCCGCTGATGGTCCTGCCCAGGGGGCAGGGGGCCGTCGCGCTCGACGCGCTGGTGGTGTGCCAGTGAGTGGCGGTCACGCCTGCTCTTGAGCGCGCATGCCTCTGAACGTCGGCCCCGCCCGCCCCCGAGCGCGCATGCAGCCGAAAGGCGGTCCCGCCCGCCCCTTCGCGCGCATGCAGCCGAAAGGCGGTCCCGCCCGCCCCTTCGCGCGTATGCCGTCGAACGGCGGTCCCGCACGCTCCTGAGCGCTTGTGCCGCTGAGCGGTCGTCCACACTGCCGCGCCTCTTGCGCACGAGGCTCACCACCCCTCGTACGAAATGGAGTACACCCATGTCCGACTCCCCCCGTGAGTCCCGTGAGTCCCGTGAGTCCGGTCAGTCCGGTCAGTCCCGTCAGTCCCCTGATTCCCGTGAATCCCGTGAAGCTCCTGAATCCCCCGCATCTGCCGAAAAGTCCCTCGACTCATTGATACTTCACGCCACTGACAATGCCGTCGCGTGGATCACTCTCAACCGGCCCGAGGCGATGAACGCACTCACCTGGGACCAGCGGGAACGCGTGATCGCACTGCTCGCGCAGGCGTCCGCCGACCCGGACGTGCGGGCCGTCGTGATCACGGCGACGGGCCGCGGTTTCTGCGCGGGCGCGGATCTGCGCGGGGGTCCGCCGGCCGGGGAGCGGGTGCCGGGCGATGTGGCCCGCACCATCCGCCTCGGCGCCCAGCGCCTGATCGCCGCCGTCCTCGACTGCGAGAAACCGGTGATCGCGGCGGTCAACGGCACGGCCGCCGGGATCGGCGCGCACCTCGCGTTCGCGTGCGACCTCGTGCTCGCGGCGGAGTCGGCCAGGTTCATCGAGGTGTTCGTGCGCCGCGGACTCGTCCCCGACGGCGGCGGGGCCTATCTGCTGCCCCGTCTCGTCGGCCCGCAGCGCGCCAAGGAGTTGATGTTCTTCGGCGACGCGCTGACGGCCGCGGACGCGGAGCGCATCGGGCTCGTCAACAGGGTCGTACCGCGGGACGAGCTGGAGAAGACCGCCCGCGAGTGGTCACAGCGCCTCGCCACCGGCCCGACACGCGCCCTCGCGCTCACCAAACAGCTGCTCAACGCTTCCCTCGACACCGACCGCGCGGCCGCCTTCGCCGCCGAGGCGGCCGCCCAGGAGATCAATATGACGACGGCGGACGCGACCGAAGGGGTCGCGAGCTTCCTGGAACGGCGGACCCCGGAGTACAGGGGCCGCTGACTCGGCCCGCCCATGGGACGAAAGGTACGCCGGGGGTGCACGGGGCCCACGGAAGAGGGGACAGGCCTACCGGCTCTACCGGGTCTCCCGGCTCTCCCGGCTCTACCGGGTCTCCCCCTCTTCCTATCTGACACTCCGTCAGGTTCAATGGTTGATGTGATGGGACACGCAGGGATGGCCGCCGCGGCCGTCCGCTATCTGAGGTCGGCCGGGGCCCCCACCGTCGCGGGGCCCGTCGAGGCGTTGCCGCGCCCGGAGCTGCGCGCGGTCGGCGACGACGAACGGGCGCCGGTCGATCAGGCCGAGTTCCGGCGCGTGCTGGGGAACTTCGCCACCGGCGTGACCGTGGTCACCGCACCGGCCACCAGTGGCGAGGGCGACGGCAACGGCAACGGCAACGGCAACGGCAACGGCAACGGTGACAGTGACGGCGCCGAGCAGGAGGCGGGCCCGGCCGGCTTCGCCTGCCAGTCCTTCTCCTCCCTCTCCCTCGACCCTCCGCTGGTCTGCTTCATGGTCGGTCGTACGTCGACGACCTGGCCGCGGATCGCCCGCGCGGGCGTCTTCTGCGTGAACGTCCTCGGAGCGCACCAGGGTGAGCTGTGCCGCGGCTTCGCGGTGAGCGGCGCGGACAAGTTCGCCGGGGTCGTGTACGACGCGGCGCCCGTCTCCGGCTCGCCCCGCCTCGCGGGCGCCGCGGCCTGGATCGACTGCACGATCCACGCGGTGCACACGGGCGGGGACCACCTGATCGTGGTGGGGCGGGTCGACGCGCTCGGCACCGGCGACGGCACCGACGCCATGACTCCGCTGCTCTTCCACAAGGGACGGTTCCTCTAGGGCCTGCCCGACGGCCTTGGCCGACCGGATCACCCCAGGCGGGATCACCCCAGGCCGGATCACCCCTGGCAGGACTCGCCCCAGGCCGGATCACCCGTGGCAGGACTCGCCCAAGTCCCAGGCAGAACCCGCCCAAGTCACGCCAGAGCCGGCGCCATCCGAACCGGTCGGCGCCGGATCACCAGCGCCATCAGCGCCGCCGCCGCGCACAGTGCACCCGAGGCGTACCAGACGACGTCGTACGAGCCGAAGGTGTCCCGTACGACGCCGCCGAGGAAGGCGACGAGGGCGGCGCCGACCTGGTGGGAGGCGAGGACCCAGCCGAAGACGATGGCGCTGTCCTCGCCGTACTGCTCACGGCAGAGGGCCAGGGTGGGCGGGACGGTGGCGACCCAGTCGAGGCCGTAGAAGACGATGAAGAAGAGCATCGGGGGGTGCACGGTCGGCGCCAGGAGCATCGGGAGGAAGAGCAGCGAGATGCCGCGCAGGGCGTAGTAGACCGCGAGCAGTCGGCGCGGTTCGAAGCGGTCGGTGAACCAGCCGGAGGCGATCGTGCCGACCACGTCGAAGACGCCGATGACCGCGAGGAGCGAGGCCGCCGCCGTGATCGGCATGCCGTGGTCGTGGGCCGCGGGCACGAAGTGGGTCTGGACCAGGCCGTTCGTCGAGGCGCCGCAGATCGCGAACGTCCCGGCCAGCAGCCAGAAGGGGCCCGTACGGACCGCCGAGAGCAGCACGGTCACCGCGCGTCGGGCGGCCCCCTGCACCGGCGCGGGCTTGGGTACGAACTCCGTTGCCCCGTACGGCTTCTGGCCCACGTCCGCCGGGTGGTCGCGCAGCAGCAGCCATACGAAGGGGACGACCGCGAGGGCCGCGAGGGACACCGTCACCGCCGCCGGGCGCCAGCTGTGCTCCGTGACGATCCAGGAGAGGAGCGGGAGGAAGATCAGCTGGCCGGAGGCCGAGGCCGCCGTCAGGATCCCGGTCACCAGGCCCTTCCGTTCCGTGAACCAGCGGTTCGTCACCGTCGCCGCGAAGGCAAGCGCCATCGAACCCGAGCCGAGGCCCACCAACAGGCCCCAGCAGAGCAGCAGTTGCCAGGCCGCCGTCATCCACACGGTCAGCCCGGAGCCGAGCGCGATCACCGTCAGGGCGACCGCCACCACACGCCGGATGCCGAAGCGGTCCATCAGCGCGGCCGCGAAGGGTGCCGTCAGCCCGTACAGCGCGAGGTTGATCGAGACCGCCGCGCCGATCGTGCCGCGCGACCAGTGGAACTCCTGGTGCAGTGGATCGATCAGCAGTCCCGGCAGCGAACGGAACGCCGCCGCGCCGATGATCGTCACGAAGGTGACGGCGGCGACGAACCACGCGCGATGGATGCGGGCTCGTCCCGGGAGAGTGGGCTCCTGTGCGGGGGCGACGGCGTCGGTTGTCTGGGTCACGGCATAAAGCTTCGGGGATCGCATCCCGGCGAACGAGTGGCCCGAGAGACAGCATTCGTTAGGATCGGGCCATGGCCGAGCAACAGGAACCCAGCCGCACCGGACACGCACGCCCGGAATCCTCCCGGCACCGCGTCGTCGTCCTCGCCCTCGACGGGCTGCTGCCCTTCGAGCTGGGCATCCCGCAGCGCATCTTCGGCAAGGCGCGCGACGCGGACGGCCGCCCCCTGTACGAGATCGTCACCTGCTCGGTCCGGGCGCCCGGCCCCGTCGCGACGGACGCCGACTTCGCCGTTCTGATCGCGAACGGCGCGGAGGCGCTGGCCACCGCCGACACCGTCGTCATCCCCGCCTCGTACGAGCTCGGCCCCGTCCACGAGGAAGGTGTGCTCACCCCCGAACTGGCGGCCGCGCTCGCCCACATCCGCCCCGGCACCCGCCTCGTCTCCATCTGCACCGGCGGATACGTCCTCGCCGCCGCGGGTTACCTCGACGGCCGCCCGGCCACCACGCACTGGATGCACGCGGACCACTTCCAGCGGCTCTTCCCGAAGATCCGGGTCGACGCGGACGTGCTCTTCGTCGACGACGGGGACGTTCTCACCTCCGCGGGTGTCGCGGCCGGGATCGACCTGTGCCTCCATCTCGTACGCCGCGACCACGGCGCCGCCGTCGCCAACGAGGTGGCCCGCCGCACTGTCGTACCGCCGCACCGCGACGGCGGCCAGGCGCAGTACATCCAGCGCCCGGTGCCGGAGGCGCAGGCGGCCACCACGACCGCCGCCCGCGCCTGGGCGCTCGGCCGCCTCCACGAGCCGATCCAGCTGCGCGACATGGCCGAGCAGGAATCCATGTCCGTACGCACCTTCACGCGCCGTTTCCGCGAGGAGGTCGGGGTCAGCCCCGGGCAGTGGCTCACCCAGCAGCGCGTCGAACGGGCCCGGCAGCTGCTGGAGTCCAGCGACCTGTCGATCGACCAGGTGGCGCGGGACGCCGGCTTCGGCACGGCCCAGTCGATGCGGCAGCATCTACAGGCGGCTCTCGGGGTCACTCCCACGACATATCGGCGCACGTTCCGGTCCGGGACCGGCACCGGCACCAGCACCAGCACCGGCGGGGGCTCCGGCGGAGGTTCCGACAACTCCCTTGTTTCCGCCGGAGGCTGAGCGCCCACCGGTGTCCGCCCCGCTCGCCGCCCGGCGGCTCTCCCCCAGCGCGCCCACGGTCGTGAGCAGCAGGGTGAGTCCGACGCCCGCCAGGATCGCGGTCGAGGGCGCCACGAAGCGGAGCAGCGCGCCCGCGAGGGAGCCCGTCGCGGCGTATCCCGCGCCCACCGCCGCGTACATCACCGAGTAGCCCGCGGCCAGCGCGCTGGGCGGGAGGGTCTCGCGCAGCGTGAGGTTACGGGTGAGCATGGCGCCCGCCTGCAGCACACCCGCGAGGACGAGCGCGGCCGCCATCCAGGCGAGCACCGGTATCAGCGCGACCAACGCCACGCACCCGGACATCGCGCAGAGCAGCAGCACACTCCGGGTGCGCAGTTGCCCCGGCCAGGTGCGCAGGCCGTACAGGAACGCGCCCGCCGCAGAGCCCAGCGACAGTCCCGTGAGCAGCGGGCCCGCCCAGCCGATCCCCATGGCGCGCTGTTCGAGGAGGGCGGGCAGGACGAGTTCGGCGAGGGCGAGGAGGGAGAGGCCGGCCGCGCCCGTGACGTACGCCGGCCAGGCTCTGGACAGGATCCGTGCCATCGACTCGCCGTCGCGGTCCGCCTCGTCGGCCGGCCAGCCCGCGGGCAGCAGCCACAGGCCCGCGACCGACGACGCCATCAACGCGGCCGCGAGCAGCAGTGGGAGCTCTGGGGCGACACCCAGCGCGAGGCCGGTGACCGCCGCCGGGGTCAGGGACCATATGCCGAACGTCAGCATCGACTCGGCGGACAGGGCCTGGGCCACGGCGTGTTGGGGGACCATGCTGGTGAGCAGGGCGCGCAGGCCGCCGGGGGCCGCGGCGGGGGCGGCGCCGGCGAGGGCGGCGAACGCGGCGAGGACCGCCGGGTGCGCGTCCGGGAACGCGGCCAGGCCCGCGAAGCCGGTCGCGCCACCTGCCAGGCCCGCGGCCAGGTGGGGGCGGGCGCGGTTCGGGCGCATGCGGGTGCCGAGGAGGGGGGCGCCCGCGATCTCGCCGATCACGTACGCCGCGGCCAGGGCTGCGCCCAGGGTGTAGCCACCGGGGCGTTCGCGGGTCAGGAACACCAGGGCCAGCGGGGCCATGGCTACCGGCATGCGGGCGCCGATGGCCACGACAGCCCAGGTCAGGGCCTGTTTGGAGGCGACATCGCGGTAGGTCATGCGATGACGGTAGGGGACGGGACTGACAGGGGCCCAGGGATTTCCCCGGCCTGTGGATAACTTCGGGTGCGGCGCCGACGCGGCCGACACGCAGCGGCGCGGCGCTCGGGAGCGGCGGCTGGACAGAGGGTCTTTCGCCCCCTGTGCCCCTGCTCTTCCCCTACCTCCGCCCCTGCCCTTCCCCTACCTCGGGGCTGCCGCCCCCAGCCCCCGAGCCCCCCGCATCGACCGGAACGGCCTCGTCCCCGAACGCCGGACGGGCTGGAATTCAGAACGTCAGGACCGCCCTCGCCACCCTCCCCTCATGCGCGTCCTGTGCCGCCTTGTCGAAGTCCTCCACCGGGTACGTCGCCGTCACCAGCTCGTCCAGCAGCAGCCGCCCCTCCCGGTACAGCTCCGCGTACAGGGCGATGTCGTGCTGGGGGCGTGAGGAGCCGTAGCGGCAGCCCAGGATGGACTTGTCCAGGTACATGGACGAGACCAGGAAGGACGCCTCGGCCGTCGCCGGGGGCACGCCGAGCAGGACCGCCTGGCCGTGGCGATCGAGCGAGTCGATGGCCTGGCGGATGAGTTCGACGCGTCCCACGCACTCGAAGGCGTGGTCCGCGCCCGAGGGAAGGATGTCCGGCACGCCCTCCGTCGAGGTCAGGAAGTGCGTCGCGCCGAACTGGCGGGCCACGGACTCCTTCGCCGGGTTCGAGTCGACCGCGACGATCTTCAGGGCGCCCGCGAGCCGCGCGCCCTGGAGGACGTTGAGGCCGATGCCACCGGTGCCGATGACGAGGACGCTGTCGCCGCGGTCCACGCGGGCGCGGTTCAGCACGGCCCCGACGCCCGTCAGGACCCCGCATCCGATCAGCGCTGCGGACGTCAGCGGGATGTCCTCCGGTATCCGTACCGCCTGGACCGCCTTCACCACCGTCCGTTCCGCGAAAGCCGAGTTCGACGCGAACTGGTACAGCGGCCGACCGCCTCGCGTGAACGGCCGCTGGGGCATCCCGATCGCCTTGCGGCACATCGTCGGCCGCCCGCGGTCGCACTCGGCGCAGGCCCCGCAGTTGGCGAGCGTGGACAGCGACACATGGTCGCCGGGCTGGACATGGGTGACACCCACACCGACCGCCTCCACCACTCCCGCGCCCTCATGGCCGAGCACCACAGGAACGGGGAAAGGTATGGTTCCGTCCACCACAGAGAGGTCGCTGTGGCAGAGCCCGGCCGCCGAGATCGCGACTCGTACCTCACCGGGTCCTGGATCGCGTATCTCCAGATCGTCCACGACCTGGGTCTGCTTCCCGTCGAAGATCACGCCTCGCATCGCGGCTCCCTCAGCCCTTCGGTTCTCTCGGCAGGCCGAGCACGCGCTCGGCGATGATCGTGCGCTGAATCTCGTCCGAGCCGCCGTAGATCGTGTCGGCCCGGCTGAACAGGAACAGGTGCTGGAACGCGTCCAGTTCGTACGGTGCCGCCGCCGACCAGGCCGCCGGGCCCACCGTCGCTCCGGCGCCCCGCACCTGCACCGCCAGTTCGCCGAGCCGCCGGTGCCAGCCGCCCCACAGCAGCTTCGCCACGCTGGGTGCCCCGGCGTCCCCCGTATCTCCCGCGTCCCCGGCGCCGCCGGAACTCCCGAGCGTGCGCAGGGCGTTCCAACGCATCGTGCGCAGCTCGGCCCACTGACGTACGAGCCGGTCACGTACGACGGGATCGGCGGCCGCGCCCGTCGCGACGGCCGTCTCCACCACCCGCCGCAACTCCGCGGCGAAGCCGATCTGTTGGGCCAGTGTCGAGACGCCACGCTCGTAGCCGAGGAGGCTCATCGCGACGCGCCAGCCGTTGCCCTCGCCGCCGACCACATGTTCGGCGCGGGCCAGCGCCCCGTCGAAGAAGACCTCGTTGAACTCGCTCGTGCCGGTCAGCTGGCGGATCGGGCGGACCTCTATGCGGCCCGGCTGGTCCATCGGGACGAGGAGGAAGGAGAGGCCGTGGTGGCGGGTGGACTCCGGTTGCGTACGGACCAGGACGAAGCACCAGTCGGCCTCGCGGGCGAGGGAGGTCCAGATCTTCTGTCCCGTGACGCGGTACGAGCCGGTGTCCCGTACGGCTGTGGTGCGCACGCCTGCCAGGTCCGAGCCCGCGCCGGGCTCGCTGTAACCCTGGCACCAGAGCTCCTCGCCGCGGGCGACGGGAGGCAGGAAGCGGGTCTTCTGGTCGGCCGTGCCGTGGGCGATGAGGGTGGGGGCCAGGAGGTTCTCACCGATGTGGCCCGAGCGGGTGGGGGCCTTGGCGCGGGCGTACTCCTCGGCCCACACGACCTGTTGGGTCAGGGGGGCCGTCCGGTTGCCGTATCCGGCCTCGTCCCAGCCGAGGCCGATCCAGCCGGCGTTGCCCAGTTCGCGCTCCCAGTCCCGTCCGGCCACCGGGTCACCCGCGAGACGCGCCGCCAGCCAGGCCCGCGCCTCACCCCGGAACGCCTCGTCCTCCGGACCGAATCCGAACTCCACGGTCACCGCCTCACGTTGGCCTGTTCGACGACTGTCGCCCCGGTTCCAGGGGATGGGGCTGCACTCGGGGTGGTTGCGCGGCTCGGCGTTGCGAGGTGCCGCCACGCCCACCACCGTGCCGCCCCCAGCGGCACGACTGCCCGCAGCCCGGGAGGACGGGCTGCCACTCCGCGGCACGCAGCCCACAGCTCACGGCACGCAGCTCACGGCTCACGGTTTGCAGCCCGCAGCTAGCAGGCCGCAGCCACTAGCCCCCTACGCGTTCGGGCGGTTCTTCTCCGCCGCCGCCCTGGCCATCGCCTCCACCCGTTCCAGTAGCGGCATCGGGTCCACGCCCACGGTCCCCGGCAGGAAGTCCGCGATCTTCTCCGGTGTCCAGGAGCCCTCCGCGTAGCCCGCTCGCAGTTCCCTCGGCTGGGCCCAGACGGCGATCTTGGGGCCGGCGATCGTGTAGACCTGGCCGGTGATCCGTTCGTCGCGGGCCCGGTCCGACAGGAGGTAGACCACCAGCGCGGCCACGTCCTCCGGCTCGCCGATCTCCGTGAGCTCCATGGGGACGTTGGCGGACATACGGGTGCGGGCGACCGGCGCGACCGCGTTCGCCGTCACCCCGTACTTGTGCAGGCCGAGCGCCGCGCTGCGGACGAGCGAGATGATCCCGCCCTTGGCTGCACTGTAGTTGGCCTGCGACACCGACCCCTGGTGGTTTCCGCTGGTGAAGCCGATCAGGGTGCCCGAGCCCTGCTTGCGCATCACCGCCGAGGCGGCCCGGAAGAGGGTGAACGTGCCCTTGAGGTGGGTGGCGACCACCGGGTCCCACTCCTCCTCGGACATGTTGAAGAGCATCCGCTCGCGCAGGATGCCGGCCACGCACACGACGCCGTCGATCCGCCCGTACGACGTCAGCGCCGCGTCGACGACACGGCGGCCGCCCGCCATGGTCGAGATGTCGTCGGCCACCGCGACCGCGTCCCCGCCCGCCGCCTCGATCTCCTTGACGACGGCGTCGGCGATCGAGCTGGTCGGCTCGGCGCCCTCGATGGAGACGCCGTAGTCGTTGACGACGACGCGCGCGCCCTCGGCGGCCGCGGCGAGGGCGACGGCCCGGCCGATCCCCCGTCCCGCGCCCGTGACGGCGATGACCTTGCCTGCCAAGAAGTTCCCCACGCCCGGCCCCTTCCCGCAGTTTCTGACGGTCCGTTAGATTCAACTCGGATTCTACGACCCGTCAGATACCTGGAGACAAGCCCCCGGGGAGGACTCATGTCACTGCCGGCCGAGTTCCATGAGATCGCCAAGCGCGTGAACAACTGGGGGCGTTGGGGAGCCGACGACGAGATCGGGACACTGAATCTCATCACCGACGAGGTGGTACGGGAGGCAGCCGCCTGCGTCCGCAGCGGCCGTCGCGTCCCGCTCGCCCTCCCCCTCCAGCAGGACGGCGTACAGACCGGCATGATCCCCGGGCGGGTCAATCCGCTGCACGCCATGGTGCAGATCAACCAGGAGATCTTCGGACCCGGCACGGTCGCGTGCAGCGACGACGCGGTGACCATGGGGCTTCAGGCGGGTACCCATTGGGACGCGCTCACCCATGTCTCGCACTCCGGGAAGCTCTACAACGGCCGCCCGGCCGACACGATCACCCCGCACGGCGGCGCCGAGTTCAGCGGTATCGACAAGCCCCGGCACATCGTCTCGCGCGGCGTGCTGCTCGACGTGGCGCGGGCCCGCGGCCAGGACAGGCTCGACGGCGGGTACGCGGTGACACCCGAAGACCTCGACGCCGCGGAGGAGTTGGCGGGCACGCGGGTGCGGGCGGGCGACATCGTCCTCGTACGGACGGGGCAGATGCAGGTGTATCTCGCGGGCGACAGGAACGGATACGGGTATCCGTCGCCCGGACTGTCGGTGCGCACTCCGGAGTGGTTCCACGCGCGCGATGTCGCCGCGGTCGCGAACGACACCCTCACCTTCGAGATCTTTCCGCCGGAGATCGAGGACCTGTGGCTGCCTGTGCACGCGCTCGATCTGGTCGAGATGGGGATGCTTCAGGGCCAGAACTGGAATCTCGAAAAGTTGTCCACAGCCTGTGGAGAAGAAAGTTGCTACCGCTTCCTCCTCTCGGCGATGCCCGAGCCCTTCGTGGGCGGCACAGGGACACCGGTGGCACCGGTCGCCCTGCTGTAGTCGCCCTCCACCCAGGCCAACGGCCGTAGCCACAGGCCGCCCAGGAGGGGGTCGGCTGGCGGCGCGCCACTGCTCGCCCCGAGCACGGCACCGCGCGCCGCCATCCGGCTCCGGCGTGCCCGCCCTGCTCCTCCTGGCCATGGAGGAGCCGACGCCGAATCGCGACCCGCACTCGCCGAGGGCTCCCGTCACCGAAACCCTCGCCGTCCCCTCGCGGCGAATCGCTGAACACAAGCGTGATCAAACGGACACGTCACGTCAACACCCGTTCGGGGAATCATCACTTCACATCCCCTTTGTGACGGCGCGTACGGAAGCACGTCAGGGCGCACTCGGCCACAGCCGAGACCCGGGGAACGGAGTTCGTGCGGGTATGCACGAACTCATGCACCCGTGCCCCGGAGCCAGGCGACCGCCTCAGCCACTGAGCGCCGCCTCAGCGCCCCAGCGCATCCCCGCATCCGCGCTCTAGACCGCCTCGTACGCGAAGTCCTCGTAGGCCGGATACGCGAGCCTTGTCGCGGCACCCGAGGCACAGCGGTCCACCTCGCACCAGATGCGCTTGCCGGCGCCCTCGGGGTTCCAGCCCCACCGGTCCGCGAGGCCGTCGACCAGCTCCAGGCCTCGGCCGTTGGTGTCGTCGCCTTCGGCATGCCGGGGGATCGGGGGCCGGGCGCTGGAGTCGGCCACCTCCAGGCGGACGGTGGCGGCCTCGCCCCCGCCCGGCAGGGACAGCCGCAGCACGGCCGGACAGCCGGTGTGCACCACGGCGTTGGTGACGAGTTCGGAGACGAGCAGGATCAGTGTCTCGGCGAGTGGTTCATCGGCCTCTATCCCGGACCCGGCGAGCCGCGAGCGGGCCCACCTCCGGGCTCGCCCCACCTCTGCGGGGTCGGGCCGGATCTCCAGCTGCACTTGAAGCACCTGCACCGCTCACACCATCCGAACCGGCGGACACATCGCCTCGCGCCTCACAAGGGCCACGATCGTAGCCATTTTCTGCATGGCCAGAACAAGGATCACGGAACGTGATTCCCTTGCGAGACAGCATGGTTGACGTACAGTCACCCCAACAAGCGCTTCGGGCATATTCCAGCGCGAAGGAGTACGCGTGCGGCATACTGTGCGACGCTCGCCACGGGGAGTCGAACAGGCAGGCGCGGGGGTCCGCCCTGCCTCGCGAGCGGCGTGCATCGCCGGGTCCGGAGCCGCCTCAGGGGCAACACCGGGATGGCTCAGCCTCAGAACCACTCGCATCCCACACAAGGTACCGGAGCCCGGCGTCGACTCCAGGCCGTGACAAGTCACGCCTAGGACACAACCCGATATCAACGCTCCGTGATTCCGGTATGCCACGATCCGCGACATTCACTGCAGCCCTTCCCGCGCCGTGCCTGCACAGGGCCCCTTCAGCCCGTTCCGGCCAGAAGATCGCCCGCCAACAATTCCTCACTCTCCGTGACGCCACCGGGACGCTGCGTCCGCAGCCACGCCCTCTTGAGATACAGGTGAACGTCGGACTCCCAGGTGAAGCCCATGCCGCCGTGCACCTGGAGGCAGTCCCGGGCGCCCCGCACGGCGGCCTCGTCGGCCAGCAGCCGGGCCGCGGCGACGTCGGTCGGGTCCGCGGTGACGGCGGCCGCGTAGACGGCGGCCCGCGCCACCTCCACCCGCACCAGCATCCGCGCGCAGAGGTGCTTGACCGCCTGGAAGGCCCCGATCGGCTGCCCGAACTGCTCACGGGTCCGGGCGTGTTGCACCGCCAGCTCGCAGGTGCGCGCGGCGGTGCCGAGCTGCTCGGCGGCGGTGAGCAGGGAGGTCAGCAGCACGTCCCCGGCCGCCTGGGCGGAGGGCGCGGGCACCCGGTGCACCGGCGTCAGCGGATCGACCGACCTCAGCGGCTCGGCGCCGGCCGCGTCTCCCCGTACGACATCGGCGTGGTCCAGCCACTCCACCAGCCCCCCGGCACCGTCGACGGCGGTCACCACGGCCTCGCCAGTGGCCGCCCCCTCCACCGCGCCGGCCGCGAGGTGGGTGGCGATCAGCGGGCCGGGCAGCAGCACCCGGCCCGCCTCCTCGAAGACCAACACGGTCTCCGGCAGTCCGAGTCCGACGCCGCCGTCCGGCTCCGGCAGGCGCAGCGCGAAGAACCCGGCCTCGCCGAGTTCGCGCCACAGCGCCCGGTCGAGGTCCGGCGGCCCGTCGTGCACGGCGGCCCGCAGCCGGTCGCGGCCGAAGCGCGCGGTCAGCAGCTCCCGCACCCCAGCTTGCAGCGCTCGCTGGTCATCCGTGAGTTGAAAGTCCACTTCGGAGACCTCACCGTCCCTTCGGAAGGCCCAGGATCCGCTCGGCCACGATGTTCTGCTGGATCTGCGAAGTGCCGGCCGCGATGGTGTACGAGAGCGACGAGAGACGGTCGAGGGTCCACTCCCGGCCGAGGTCGAGCGCCTCGGGCCCGAGGACCTCGGCGGCGGCGTCGTACAGCTCCTGACGCGTGTGCGAGTAGCGCAGCTTGAAGACCGAGCCGCCGACGCCCGGCACTCCCCCGGTCCGCTGCGACTCACTCACGTTCCACTGGGTGAGCCGCCACAGGGCGCGGAGCTCGGCGTGGAGCCTGCCGAGACGGCGGCGCAGTGCGGCATCGTCCCAGCGGCCGTTCTCGCGTGCTTCGCGGGCGAGTTCGCCCAGGACGCGGCGGCAGGCGACCACCTCTCCCACGAAGGCGGTACCGCGCTCGTACGACAGGGTCACCATCGTCACCCGCCAGCCGTCGTTCTCGGCGCCGACGCGGTTCGCCACCGGTATCCGCACCTCGTCGAGGAAGACCTCGGCGAACTCGGTGGAGCCCGCGAGCGTGCGCAGCGGCCGTACGGTGATCCCCGGCGCGTCCATGGGCATCGCGAGCCACGAGATACCGCGGTGCTTGGGGGCGGTGGCGTCCGTGCGGACCAGCAGCTCGCACCAGTCGGCGACCTCCGCGTGGGAAGTCCAGATTTTGGACCCACTCACTACGTAGTCGTCGCCGTCCCGCCACGCGCGCGTGCGGAGCGCCGCGAGGTCCGAGCCGGCGTCCGGTTCGCTGAAGCCCTGGCACCAGACCTCCTCTCCGCGCAGCACGGGCGGCAGCCAGCGTGCCCGCTGTTCGGCGCTGCCTTCGGAGGCGATGGTCGGCCCGGCGTGCAGCAGTCCGACGAAGTTGGCCCCTACGTAGGGGGCGCCCGCCTTTTCGGTCTCCTCCAGGTAGATGAGGTGCTGCGTCGGGGTGGCGCCCCGGCCGCCCGCGTCGACGGGCCAGTGCAGCCCCGCGTACCCGGCGTCGTACAGCATCCGCTGCCAGCCGAGGTCGTACGCCCGTCTGCCCGGCCAGTCGTCCGGGGACGGCTTCGGAGGCAGCGACGGGAGCACCTTGGCGAGCCACTCGCGCAGCCGCGCCCGGAAGTCCTCCTCCTCGGGGGTGTACGCCAGGTCCACTAGCGGTCCAGGTCCAGGTCCAGCATGCGGATCGCGTTGCCGCGCATCAGCTTGTAGACCGTCTCGTCGTCGAGGCCCTTCACGTGGTCGAGGGCGACCTCCTTGGTGTGCGGGAAGGTCGAGTCGACGTGCGGGTAGTCGGTCTCGAAAGTCGCGTTGTCCCGCCCCACCACGTCCAGCGACGCGACGCCGTGCCTGTCGCGGAAGAAGCAGCAGAAGATCTGCCGGTAGTAGTACGTCGACGGGGGCTCGGGGATGAGATCGCGGACCCCGCCCCAGGCGCGGTGCTCCTGCCAGACGTCGTCGGCGCGCTCCAGGGCGTACGGGATCCAGCCCATCTGTCCCTCGGAGTAGGCGAGTTTGAGGCGGGGGAACTTCACGAGGACCCCGCTGAACAGGAAGTCCATCATCGACGCCATCGCGTTGTTGAAGGACAGCGAGGCCTGCACGGCGGGTGGGGCGTCCGGGGAGGCGGCGGGCATCTGCGAGCTGCTCCCGATGTGCATGTTGACGACCGTGCCGGTCTCCTGGCAGACGGCGAAGAAGGGGTCCCAGTAGCCGGAGTGGATGGAGGGCAGCCCCAGGTAGGTGGGGATCTCGGAGAAGGTCACGGCCTTCACGCCGCGGGCCGCGTTGCGCCGGATCTCGGCGACCGCCAGGTCGATGTCCCACAGCGGGATCAGGCACAGCGGGATCAGCCGGCCGCCGCTGTCGCCGCACCACTCCTCGACCATCCAGTCGTTGTACGCGCGCACACAGGCCAGCGCCACCTCCTTGTCGTGCGCCTCGGCGAAGGTCTGCCCGCAAAAGCGCGGGAAGGTGGGGAAGCAGAGGCTGGCCTCGACGTGGTTGAGATCCATGTCCTTGAGGCGCTCGACGGGGTCCCAGCAGCCGCGCCGCATCTCCGCGCGCGTGATGCCCTCCAGCGTCATCTCGTCGCGGTCGAAGCCGACGGCGGCGATGTTGCGTTTGTACGGGGACTTGAGGTCCTCGTAGATCCACCAGTCGGTGGGCGGACCGTCCGGGTCCATCGTGATCCGGTACTTGCCGCCGATGTAGGCGAGTTCACCGATTCCTGCCGTCAGGGGCTGCGGTCCGCGCTCGCGGTACTTCCGCGGGAGCCAGGTCTCGAAGAGGTGCGCGGGCTCGATCACATGGTCGTCGACGCTGACGATCCGCGGCAGTTCCGTCATGAATGGCCTCCGCTGGCTACATATCCGATGCCTCATATCTGATGGCCCGTCAGAAACCAGGCTAGCCCCGCACCTCTGGACCGACAAGGCGGTGCGCCCTACGCTCTGCCACGACCTGACTGTCCGTCAGTTACAGCGCCGGTTACTGGGGGTCGAAGTGAACGACACCGCACACGCACTGGGCACCTCGCGCACCCTCTGGGAACTGGTCACCCGCCGCGCCGGCCTCACCCCCGACCGGCCCGTCCTCCTCCAGGACGACCGCTCCCTGACCTTCGGCGAGCTGCGAGGACGCGCCGAACGGGTGGCGGCGGGCCTGTACGACATGGGCGTACGCCCCGGCACCGTGGTCGCCTGGCAGCTGCCCACCCGCATCGAGACCGCCCTGCTGTCCTTCGCGCTGGCCCGCCTCGGCGCCGTGCAGTCACCCGTCATCCCCTTCTACCGCGACCGCGAAGTCGGCTTCGCGGTACGGGAGTCCAAGGCCGAGTACTTCGCCGTACCGGGCACGTGGCGCGGCTTCGACCACACGCAGATGGCGCGGCGGCTCGGCGCGAAGGGTGTCTTCGAGGCGTACGAGACACTGCCGGACGGCGATCCCTCCGTACTCCCCGCCCCGCCCGCCGACGGCACCTCGGTCCGCTGGATCTACTGGACCTCCGGCACCACCTCCGACCCCAAGGGCGTCCTGCACACGGACCGTTCGCTGATCGCGGGCGGCTCGTGCCTGGCCCACGCCCTGCACCTGTCCGCCGACGACGTGGGCTCGATGGCCTTCCCGTACGCGCACATCGCCGGGCCCGACTACACGGTGATGCTGCTCCTGTACGGCTTCCCTGCCGTGATGTTCGAGCATTTCGCGCTGCCCGCCGCCCTGGACGGCTACCGCAAGCACGGCGTGACGGTCGCGGGCGGATCGACCGCCTTCTACTCGATGTTCCTCGCCGAGCAGCGCAAGCAGCCCGGTGAGAAGGTCATTCCCACCCTGCGGCTGCTCGCGGGCGGCGGAGCGCCGAAGCCGCCCGAGGTCTACCACTCCGTCGTACGGGAGATGGGCGTGCAGCTCACCCACGGGTACGGGATGACCGAGGTCCCGATGATCACGATGGGCGCGCCGGACGACACGGCCGAGAACCTGGCGACGACGGAGGGGCGGCCACCGGAGGGCATGGAGATACGGATCGTGGACGAGGTGGGGACGTCGCTGCCGTACGGCGTCGACGGGGAGGTGCGGCTGCGCGGGGAGGCCGTCTGCCAGGGGTACCTGAATCCCGCGCAGTCGGCGGACGCCTTCGACGCGGAGGGCTTCCTGATCACCGGTGATGTCGGGCACCTGACCGGCAGCGGCCATCTGGTGCTGACCGGCCGCCTGAAGGACATCATCATCCGGAAGGGCGAGAACATCTCGGCCAAGGAGATCGAGGACCTGCTGCATCAGCACCCGGCCGTGGGGGACGTCGCCGTGATCGGGCTGCCCGACGCCGAGCGCGGGGAACGGGTCTGCGCCGTGGTGGAACAGCCTCCGGGGGCCGAGGAGTTGACCCTCGCAGCCGTGACGGCCTACCTGCGCGCGGAAGGGCTGTCCGTGCACAAGCTGCCGGAGCAGCTGGAGGTGGTGGACGCCCTTCCGCGGAACGAGGCCTTGCGGAAGGTGCTCAAGTACAGGCTGCGCGAGCGTTTTTCGCGGTAGCGGTAGGCGGGTGTCGGGTGGGGCGGACGGCTGGGTGGAGCGGACGGTCGGTCGGGGGGACGGCCGGGGACGGCGGTCGGTCGGGGGCGGCCCGGACGGTCGGGCGGTTACTACTCCGGCACCGTGAAGTAGCGGGCGAACGCGGTCACGACCTCCGTCTCGCCGATCCTGCCGTCGGAGTCCGCGTCGAGGGCCGCGGCCGCGACAGCGGCGATGTCGTCGCTCACGCCGAGGGCCTTGAGGACGCGCACGCTCTCCCCGACCGTCGCCAGGCCGTCTCCGTCGGTGTCCGCGACGGCGAGGGCGGCGTGCAGGAAGGGGCGGGCGATCTCGGCGAACCGCTCGGGGTTGTCGCGCAGCCGCTTCACCGCGCCACTGACGAACTCCTCGCGGGTGATCCGCTGATCGCCGTCCCGGTCCGCTATGCCGGCCATGCCCTGCCAGAACGCCTCGGCTCCGACGTACAGGGCCTGGCCCTTGTCAGAACGGGCCGCCGTGTCGAACTCGGCGAGGACCGCCTTGGTCGCGGCGTTGAAATCCTCCCGGTCGATGTAGCCGTTGCCGTCCTGGTCGAAGCCGGCGAACCGGGCGGCAATCCTGCGCTCGTACTCGGTGCTGACCATGGTGTGTTCGGACCGCCTTACATCTCAGCCGGACTCTCAGCCGGACTGGGGTTCATCTGGGACGGAGCGTACGACGCCCGGGCCACCGCGGGAGCGGGAAAACGACGATTGTACCAAGACTGCGGGAATTCTGGGACAACTGTGTGGCGGAGAGCCGCGGACGTGACACGGCCTGCCGCGGGGCCGACTCGGGCCTCATGCGGAGCTGACTCGGGCCTCGCGCTGAGCTGACGCGGGCCTCGCGCGGGCCGGGTGACTGGCGCCGTGCGGGCGGGGGCGCGCGGGTGCAGCGTGGGCGCCGCGTGAGGGGAGGGCGCGTGGGCAGGGCGCGGGCGCGGTGGAGGCGAGGGGAGCGCGGGCAAAGGCGCGGGCGCCATGGGATGGGGCGTGCACGCGGGCGGGCGGGCAAGCGGAGGGCGCGCAAGCAGGCGGCGAGCGCAGGGCAGGGCGGGGAGCGTCACGCCGACAGGGGGCTCGACTCCTCGGTGACGGCCGTGGAGACGTCCGGGTACACGTCGAAGAGGCGGCGGACGCCGAGCGCCGCGAGGACGCGATTGACGTGCGAGCCGTCCACGGCGCCGTGAGCGGGCAGGATCAGGCGCAGGCTGCCCTGGCACGAGCGGATGAGCCGCCGGGTGGCGATGAGCACACCGACGCCGCTGGAGTCGCAGAAGAAGACCTCGGACAGGTCGAGGACGAGACCGTGCCGGCCGTCCGCCACAACGTCGTGGACCCGCTGTCGCAGCACCGGTGACGTCACGAGATCCAGCTCGCCCGACACGCGCAGCACAGCCCACCCACCCTCTTCCCCGTCAGTCACCTTGATCGTCACCGCAACGCCTCTCGCTCGCCTCGCCCAGCAAAAACGGAAGCAGTTCCTACGCTTCCTTTCAGCGCGGCTGCCCCACCCTGGTTCCATGAAACACCGGTCCGCGAAGGAAGAAACGTCGGTCTACGGTCGAAATTGGTGAGCGAGCGAGCTGTTTCGGACGCGATCGGGCGCGTACGGTCTGATTCGATCGGATTCGATGGGGAAGGCGATTGGCTTCTACCATCTACGGCCTTTCCGGGGGCGCACATTGACGTAAAGGGGCGTGCGCTGTCAGACGTGCCGACTACATTCGAGACAGCGGTGCACACAGGCTGGACAGCAGGAACGCAGGGTGAGGGGGCCGTATGGCGACAAAGGACGCACCGCCCCGCTGGGACCGCAAGATGCAGCAGCGGCTCGCACGCGGGGAGGCGGCCGCGCTCGGTGAGCTCTACGACCGATTCGCCTCGCTCGTCCACGGCCTCGCCCACCGCGTACTGGGCGACGAGCGGGCCGCCGACGGCATCACGCGCGAGGTCTTCGCCCACGTCTGGGAGAACCCCGAGGCGTACGACCCCAAGCAGGGCCCGCTGCGTTCCTGGGTCGCCACACTGACCCACCGTCTCGCCGTGCAACGGCTGCGCGCGACCGAGACCGCCGCGCTGGCCCGGCGCGGCGGCCCGGGCACCACCGATGAGCTGGAGCGGAAGGTGCGCAGCGCGTCCGTCGCCGCCCGCGCGGACTACATCGTCACCTCCATGCCCGCCCCCCTGCGCGCCGCCCTGGAGCTCGCGTACTTCCAGCGCCGCGACTACCGCCAGGCCGCCACCGACCTCGGCGTCACCGAGGACGAGGCCCGCCGCCGGCTCCGTCTCGGCCTCCAGCTCCTCTCCACCGCCCACGACGCCGGGCCCGCCGGCGCCCCGCCCGAATACGGGGGTGCGCGGTGAGCGGAGGAGCGGACCGGTCCGAGGCGTGCGGCCAGAGCGGCGAGGGAGAAGGTTTCGAGGGGTACGAGGGGTATGAGACGGACGATGCCGGCGATGTGGGCGGTGCGTACGAAGGACGTACGGGCCCCGGCGGCTTCGCCGGCTCCGCCGGCTCCGGGGATGGCGTAGAACCGGACGGCGCCGATACGGCAGCGGCAGGCGGCGGGACCTCAGAGCCGCACGGACCTGACGGGGCTGAGGGAGCTGCCGGATCTGGGGGAGCCGGCGGATCTGGCGGATCTGACGCCCCTGGTGGCCCTGGCCCCGCTCACGGTAGCGGCGCAGAGCCGGGCAAACCCCCGCGCATACCGCTGCCGCGTTCCTCCGTCGAGGACACCGGGCTGCCGTTGCCGCCGCCCGAGCCGGCCGCCGCTCCCGGACCGGTGCCGCTCGTCCTGGAGCACCGGGTGCTGAAGTCGCTGCTCGGCGCGTGGGCGCTGGCCGCCTGCTCGGCGGAGGAGACGGCGGCCGTCGAGGAACACCTCGGGGACTGCGGCTCCTGCGCGGACGAGGCGCTGCGGCTGCGCGAGGCGGTCGGGCTGCTGCACCCGGCCGAGACACTCGACCTCGACCCGACGCTGCGCACCCGGGTCCTGGAGGTCTGCCTCGACCGGCGCCCGCCGCGCATCCCGGTGCCGGAGTGGGCCGCTCCGTACGACGCGGAGGCCGCGCGCCTCGACGCGCTGTTGCAGGACATAGGCGGCGCCGAGTGGCACGCGCCCGTGCGGCTGCGCTGGTTCGAGGGCGACGGTCCGGTGAACCGCCGTACGACGGTCGCCGGGGTCATCGCCCATCTGCTGAGCGTCGACGGCCTGGTCGCCGTCGCCCTTGGCCTGGAGGACCCGCTGGGCCCGACCGGCCCGGCAGCCAAGTATCCGACCCACCCCGGGGAGCGCACCGAGGCGTACTGGCGCGCCTCGCACTTCCCGCCCACCCGGTCCGTGCGCGTGCCCTGGCGGGAACAGAGCCACAACATCGTCCGTACGGTGGCGTTCGCGGACGGGGGTACCTCCCGCGCGGGCGGAGCCGGACAGGAGGAAGGCTCCGGGCGTCTGCCCGTGTCGTACGGGGGCTTCGAGCTGCCGCTGCGCGACGCGATGCTGGACCGGGCCTTCGAGTGCTGGGTGCACGCGGGGGACATCGCGGACGCGGTGGACTACCCGTACGAGCCGCCGGCGCCGCGTCACCTCCACCGGATGATCGACCTGGCGGCGCGGATGCTGCCGAGTTCGCTGGCCGCCCGTCGCCGGGCGGGGCTCTCCGCCGCGCCGCCGCGTCACCTGGTGGCGGCGGGCGAGCCGGGGCGCAGCCTGCGTCTCGAGATCGAGGGATCCGGTGGCGGGGACTGGCTGATCCCGCTCGACTCGCCCGGTGCGGTGGGCTCCGCCGAGCGGGAGGTGGCCCATGTCGCGCTGGACGGCGTGGAG
Source organism: Streptomyces sp. NPDC058246 (assembly GCF_042881985.1). Lineage (NCBI taxonomy): Bacteria > Bacillati > Actinomycetota > Actinomycetes > Kitasatosporales > Streptomycetaceae > Streptomyces > Streptomyces sp. NPDC058246. The sequence goes on from NZ_JBHVWZ010000008.1 coordinate 69,008, forward strand.
TTCTGCCGGCTGGCGGCCGGGCATGTGTCGCCGGAAGAGGCGGCCGCCGGCCAGGACGGGGATCGGGAAGCGATCAGGGACGTGCTGTTCGCCGCGGCGTCGTTGAGCCGGATGTAGGAGCGCGGCGAACCGCGCGATCTGTCGGCGGAGGGGGCGGAACCCGCCTACGCGAACACCACCGTGCGTCGGCCGTTCAGCAGGATCCTGCGCTCCGCATGCCACTTCACCGCACGCGCCAGCGCCTGGCACTCCACGTCCCGCCCGATGGCGACCAGCTGGTCGGGAGACACTTCGTGACCGACCCGCTCGACCTCCTGCTCGATGATCGGCCCCTCGTCGAGATCGGCCGTCACATAGTGCGCGGTGGCGCCGATCAGCTTCACGCCCCGGGCGTGCGCCTGGTGGTACGGCTTCGCGCCCTTGAAGCTCGGCAGGAAGGAGTGGTGGATGTTGATGATGCGGCCGCTGAGCGCCTTGCACAGGTCGTCCGACAACACCTGCATATAGCGGGCGAGGACGACGAGTTCGACGTTCTCCGCGCGGACGAGCTCCAGCACCTGCGCCTCGGCGTCCGCCTTCGTCTCCTTCGTCACCGGAATGTGGTGGAAGGGGATGTCGTACGAACCCACGAGTTCGGCAAAATCGGTGTGATTGGAGACCACGGCCGCGATCTCGACCGGCAGTGCGCCGATCCGCGCGCGGAAGAGCAGGTCGTTCAGGCAGTGGCCGAACTTGCTGACCATGAGGACGATGCGCATCTTGTCCTCGGCCCGGTGGATCTGCCAGTCCATGTGGAAGGAGTCACCGATCGCGGCGAAGCTCGCCCGCAGTTTCTCCACCGTCACCGGCGCCTCCGCCGAGAAGTGGACCCGCATGAAGAACAGACCCGTGTCGCGGTCGCCGAACTGCTGACTGTCCTCGATGTTGCAACCGGTCATGAAGAGGTAGCTCGACACGGCGTGCACGATGCCCTGCTTGTCCGGGCAGGAGAGGGTCAGGACGTACTGCTCGGAGGCCGGTGCGGCCTCGCGGACGGACTGCTCATTCATGCAGGACAGGGTCCCATACCCGGGCGCCGGGGACCGACTGCCGTCCCACCACGCGGACGCCGTCCGAGGGCCCCGCGCCCCGCCCGCCTACGCCGACCGGGTCAGGATCCGCAGCACCTCGAGCGTGCGCGGCACGGCGTCCGGGTCCTCCCCGTCGCTCACCGCCAGGCGTACGTGCGCGTCGCGCGCGGCGCGCACGGCCTCCGGCCACGCCTGGTGGTCCAGGTAGGCGGAGACGGGCGCGTCGGGCCCGACCTGGTGCATGATCCGCAGGACGCGCAGCACGGCCGTGTCGACGAGGGCCGCCTCCTGGGAGTCCCGGAAGATCGTGCCGACATACTTCTCGGCGGACCAATTGTCCAGCCAGGTGTCCTCGACCAGGCGGTACACGGCGTCGGTGACGTCTCCGTAGCCCTCGACACCGGCGAGCCAGACGTCACGTTGGAAGGCGGGGTCGGAGAGCATGTGCAGCGCGGAGCGCACATTGCTGCGCCAGCGCCACCACGGCATGTCGTTGAGTGGCATGCCGCCCATGGTGGATGAGCGACGGCCGCGACGGGAAGAGTTCTCCGAACCTTGCACGGTCACCGATCGTACGTTCCCGCCGAAAATCAGATCATCGGCCCCCGTAATTCACCTCTGAGTCACCTCACGTTGACCAACGGTCACACCCGGGTTCGCGGAGTGAGGGAATCGTGCGTGTCCATGACCGGCAGGCGACGCACACGCACGAGCTCACCCGTCCTCCCCCGGCCCGTCAAGGCCACGCTGCTGTCCGCGGGCGCGCTGGTCGCGTGTACGTCGATCGCCGTCGCATGCGGGGTCGTCCCTGGTGCCACGGGGGGCTCCGGGGACGGCTCCGTGACCGTCATGACCTGGGCACCCGAGAAGACCAGCGCCACCAACAAGCCCGGCATGCCCGCCATGGCGAAGGCATACGCCCGCTGGGTCAATTCCCACGGCGGGATCAACGGCCACCGGCTCAAGGTCCTCACCTGCAACGACCACAACGACTTCGTGGCGGCCGCGAAGTGCGCCCAGCGCGCGGTCGACGAGCACGCCGTTGCCGTCGTCGGCTCCTACAGCCAGCACGGCCGTTCGTTCCTCGCCCCGCTGGAGAGCGCGGGCATCCCGTACATCGGCGGCTACGGCGTCACCGACGACGAGTTCAGCAGCCCCCTCTCGTACCCCGTCAACGGCGGAGAGCCCGCGCTGATGGCCGGCCTCGGCGAGCAGCTCGGCAAGAACTGCGGCCCGGTCGCGCTCGTACGCGCCGACACCATCGCCGGCGACGAGCTGCCGGTACTGCTCAACTCCGGCCTGAAGTCGCAGGGGCATACGCCCGCCGCGGACCAGCGGGCCGCCGAGGACGCCACCGAATACTCGGGACAGACCCGGCAGGCACTGACGCGCGCGACCAGCGATCCGCTCAAGGAGGGCTGTGTGGTGCCCGCGCTCGGCGACCGCACCGACACCTTCATGGACTCCTTCCGGCGCGACAGCGACGACTACCCCAAGGTGCACACCGGCACCGTGCTCGGCAGCGTCGACCAGTCGCAGGTCGACACCACCGGCGGCAAGTCGGGCCCGTACGAGGGCGCGTACGTCACCGGCTGGTACCCGAACTCGAGTGACGCGCGCTGGGACGAGATGCGCAAGGTGATCAAGGAGCAGGCCTTCGGCGACAACCGCATCGATCCCGCGGACGCCGGAGTGCAGACCACCTGGATCGCGTACACCGTGCTGAGGACGGTCATCGAGTCGCTCGGCGACGGCGAGATCTCCGCACCGGCGATCCGGCGCGCCCTCGACAACGGCCTCAAGGTGACCACGGGCGGCCTCACCCCCACCCTCAGCTGGCGCTTCGAGGACCTGATCGCAGCCGTCGACTTCCCCCGCCTCGTCAACGCCGACGTCACCTTCCACGTCGTACGCCAGGGCCAACTGGTGGCGACACGACGGGGGTTCGTCAATGTGTCCAAGACCCTGGAGAACGCCGACTGAGGCCCCTTCGGAGGCCCGCCCGCCTCTCGGGGCGACCGGTCGGAGCCGGCCCGGCCGCGGGCAGTAAGGCCGCGGCTCGGGCCTCAGAGCGGAGGCCATAGGTCCGGCCGGGGCAGGAGGTCACAGCCCGGGCCGGGGTGCGGTAGGGCGCCGCCGCGGCGCCAGCCCGCCGGTTACAGCTGGGTGCGAGTGCGCTGGGTCAGGCCGTACTTCGCGGCGATGGAGTTCCACAGTTTGGCTGCTTTCTCCTTTTCCGCGGATGCCGTGCCGCTGGCACGGTTGCCGGCCTGGGTCTGGCTGGTGGTGCGGGCGTGGCCCTTCTTGCAGCCCTTCTTGCCGGCGGCCTGGTCGGCCCATGCCGCGTAGTGGTTGTCGGCCGACGCGGAGGCCTTCCAGCCGTTGGTGAGCGCGGTGGACAGCTCGGCGTGGTTGGGGAGCTTGTCGACGGAGAGGGCGGAGAGCCGGGTGACCAGCTCGCCGCGCTGCTTGGCCGCGTCGCGCAGATCACTGGCCGCCTGGTCCAGGTTGTTGCACGCCTTCACGTCCGCCACGGCATTGATCACCGAGTCGCGGCTGTTGCTGCTGTCCGCCAGGAGCTTGTCGAGCTCGACGGCCTGGGCCTTGACCGGGTCGGCGGCCGGAGACGCCGAGTCGGCCGTGGCAGGCGCCGTCGCCGACACGGTCTTGCTGCTGTCCTTCTTGTTGTTGGAGCCGCCACCGTCGCTGAGCAGGGCGCCGGCGCCGATGCCGAGCACGACGATGCCGATGCCCACGGCCGCGATCACAGGGACACGCGAGCCTCCGCGGCCACCGCGTCCACCACCACCGCCGTCTCCGTCGGACGCACCGGCGCGCCGTGCGGCGGCCCGGCCTCCCGGCGCGCCAGGAGCGTGCGCCCCCGGCGCACCGTACGGAGCCTGCGAACCGTACGGGGCTTGTGCGCCGTACGGGGCCTGCGAACCGTACGGGGCTTGCGCGCCGTGCGGGGGCGCCGACGGATCGATGCGCGGCATCTGCTGCGTGGAAGCGGGCCCCTCCGGCTCATTGCGGAACAGGCTGTCGAACTCCGCCGGGGGCTGCCGGTCCTCCGGCCCGCCCGGACGTATCCCGTACGGCGCCCCGGCCGGCGGCGCGGGCACGGGGGCGATGTACTGCGTGGCCTCGGCGTCCGGGGTCGCGGCGGCAGGCAGCGGTCCGGCGCCGCCCTGCGGCGGCTGCCCCAGAAACTGCGTCGCGTCCGCCGACACCTCGGGCGGCAGCGCACCCGGGGCCACCGGCGGAATGTACTGAGTGGCGCCCTCGTCCGGCGCGGCGGCGACCGGTGGGATGTACTGCGTGGCCCCTTCGTCGCCACCCGGGGCGGGCGGAATGTACGGGATGTACTGGGTCGCACCGTCATCGGCGGCGGGCGGCAAAGGCGCCGGCCGCGCGGCGGACGGCAGAGCGTGCGAGGGGGCCGACGGCCCGGAGGAGCCGTAGGGATCCCCCGCGGCCTGCGGGAGTGCGCTCCCGGCGTGCGGAGGCGTGGCGTGCGCCGCGTGCGGAGGCTGCGCGTGCGCGCCCTGCTGGCTCTGGGCCGCGTATCCGTTGTTCTCGCCGGTGTGCGCGCCCTGCGCTCCCGGCGCGAAACCGTTCTGCGCGCCGTACGACGGTATCTGCGCGCCCTCGGGCGGCAACGGTCCGGCTCCGGGCGCCGGCTGCTGCGCGAAGCCCTGCTGCGCGAAGCCCTGCTGCGGGTAGGCGTTCCCGTCGGGCTGCTGGTGGTAGCCGTTCGCGTCCGCCTGCTGCTGGGGCGTCCAGCCCTGGGATGCGCCCGAGGTGCCCCAGTCCGGGGCGGGGGCGGAGGACTGGGGCGGCTCGTCGGCCCCCCACGTCTGTGCTCCGTTCACCGGCGCTCCCCAGCCCTCGCCGGGCTGCGGGGCGGGCGCGGGTGCGGCCGACTGGTCGGGACCCCACGGCCGGCCCCAGGCCTGACCGCCCGCCGGGGTCGTACGGTCGCCCGTCATCCCCGGCAGCAGGGGCTCGCCGCCGTCGGAGGGCAGCACGATGCCTTCGCGCGCGGGCCGCGCCGAGGGCTCCTCGCCCTGTCCACTCTGCGTCACCGGGACTCCTACGAATGGGGGACCTTCGGGATCGTCGGCTCACGCTACCGGGTCCCCACAACCCGATGCCACGCAGCACAGGGCGCAACCCTCGCCCCCTGTGACATGGGTAACGAAACCGCCCCCCACTGCGCTGTATATGTCTCACCTCGCGCCCCGCGCCGCTGTTTCCCCATCGTTCACACCGGCGCCCGCCGTAAGTTCACGTGCGCCCGCGCACGCAGCACGCCCACGGACGCCCACGCACGCCGCGGGTCAGGAGCGCCCAGGCACCGCGGTGCCTTCACGAGCGTGCACACGCGCCCACGCGCGCGGTGCGCTCACCTCCACGCCCGCACGCCGCATATCAGCGGGCGCCACCACGACACCTTCACGCCGGGCGCCCCCACCACGTACACGCCGGGCGGTCTCGGCACACGTACACGCCGGGCACCACCACACGTACACGCCAGGCGCCCGCGCCCCGAGCTCACGCGGGGCGTGCACTGCCTACGTACACGCCCCGCCCTCAGACTCGCGCCCCTCCCTCACGCTCACGCGGCCGCCTGCAACTCCAGCCGTGCGCCGAACTCCCGTACCACCGGCTCGTCCTGGTACGGCTCCAGTCGCTGCTGGAAGTCCTCGAGGTACTCGGCGCCCCGGTTGGAACGCAGGGTGCCCAGCAGCTCCACCGCGCGCAGGCCGGTGTGGCAGGCCTGTTCCACCTCGCGCTGCTGGACCTGCGCCGTGGCGAGCAGCACGAAACCGATCGCCCGGCGGCGCGCCCGCGACTCGGGGTGCCCGGCGAGGGACTCCTCCGCGCACCGCGCGGCCGCCTCCGCCTGGCCCAGGTCCCGGTGGCAGTGCGCCAACTCGTCGGCGAGATACGCCTCGTCGAAGTGCGCGATCCAGGTCGGGTCGTCCCCGGAGGCCGCGTCGGCGCCCTCCAGGGCGGTGACGGCGCGCCCGGACGCCAGCTGGGCGGCGCGCGCGTCGCCCAGCAGCGCGTGCCCGCGCGCCTCCGCGGCGTAGAACATCGACTCCGCGCGCGGTGTCACCCGCCCGCGCGCCCCCTCCTGCGCCGCGCGCGCCAGCTGCGCGATCTCGCGCGGGTTGCCGAGCTGGGCGGCGAGGTGGCTCATGGACGCGGCGAGCACATAACCGCCGTAGCCGCGGTCGCCCGCCGCCTGGGCGAGCCGCAGCGCCTGGATGTAGTACCGCTGGGCGAGGCCCGGCTGGCCGGTGTCGATGGCCATGTAGCCGGCGAGTTCCGTCAACCGCGAGACGGCGGAGAACAGTTCGCGCCCGACCGCCTCCCGGTAGGAGCCCGCGAGCAGCCCGGAGACGACGCTGTTGAGGTAGTGCACGACGACCGGGCGCACATGCCCGCTGCCGTACTGGTGGTCAAGATCGGTGAGCGCCTGGGTCATCGCGCGGACCGCCGCCACGTCCGAAAGGCCGACCCGCGGGCCCGCCGCACGCGCCACCTGCGAGTCCGGCGCGGAGATCAGCCAGTCGCGGCTCGGTTCGACGAGCGCGGAGGCGGCGACGGACGAGCCGGAGAGGAAGTCCCGCCGCCCCACGTCGCTGCGCCACAGCTCGCAGACCTGCTCGATGGCCCCCAGTACGGTCGGCGAGAACTGGAGACCGACGCCGGAGGCGAGGTTCTTGCCGTTGGCCATGCCGATCTCGTCGATCGTGACCGTACGGCCCAGCTTGCGGCCGAGCGCCTCCGCGATGACGGCCGGAGCCCGCCCACGTGGCTGCTGTCCACGCAGCCAGCGCGCCACGGACGTCTTGTCGTACCGCAGATCGAGACCGTGCTCCGCGCCGCACATGTTGACCCGGCGGGCCAGCCCGGCGTTGGAGCAGCCCGCTTCCTGAATGAGCGCCTGCAACCGTTCGTTCGGCTGCCTGGCGACGAGAGGCCTTGCGGCCATGGCGTACCCCCTGTGGCTGCGGTGCCTGCCCACGCACCGAGTTGACGTGTCCTCAGCGGCCGACCGGATCGAAATGCATCGAAAGAAGTCGGCCATGAAGATCAATGCCCCGCCGACATACCGAAGATGCGAGACATGTGAGGATTGCCGGGGTAAGGGCGGCTGCCCGACCCCTCCCCTGGTTACCCATCCCCCGCTGTCGTTGCCCACGCGCGCCCCCACACGTGCATCCATGCGCCCCACACGAGGAATCGATGCTCCTCCCCCGCGCGCGTGTCCCCCGTAACCCGAGGTGGACCCGGGAGTTGAGTTCAGCGTGGAAGAGACCATCGCAGGCACCGAGACCGCACAGATCCCCCAGCAGCGCGGCGAATCGCTGCAGGAAACCGCCGTGCGCTACGCCGAGGAGCGCCACTGGGACGTGTTCCCCGGCACCTGGCTGGAAGCCGTCGACGGAGTGCAGCGCTGCTCCTGCGGGGACCTCGCGTGCGCCGTACCCGGCGCGCATCCGGCGCGCGAGGACTGGGCGACCCAGGCGACGGGCAGCGCGACCGTCGCGCGCCGGCTGTGGGCGAAGCAGCCGGCGGCGTCGATCCTGCTGCCCACGGGGCGCACGTTCGACGCGATCGAGGTGCCCGAGACGGCCGGCTGCCTCGCGCTCGCCCGGATGCGTCGCATGGAGCTGACCCTCGGCCCCGTCTCCTGCACCCCGGACCGGCGGATGCACTTCTTCGTGCTCCCCGGTGCCGCCGCGAAGGTTCCCGAGCTGGTACGGAAGCTGGGTTGGCCGGCCGCCTCACTCGACCTGGTCACGCTCGGGGAGGGGTCGTACGTCGCCGCCCCGCCCACCCGGTTCGGCTCGCGCGGCGCCGTGCAGTGGGCCTGCCGGCCGACGCCCGCGAACCGGTGGCTGCCGGATGCGGAGGAACTGATCTCGCCGCTCGCCTATGCGTGCGGGCGCGACCGGTGACAGCGCGCTGCCCGACCTGCCCGACCTGCCCGATCTGCCTGGTCCGCCTGGTCTGTCTGTCCGGCCAGCCTGGTCTGCCCGGCCCGGTCGCCCGGCGGCTGCGGACATCCGTGGCGGACATCCGTGGTCGCTCGCCAGGCGCGCGCGGTTCCCCGCGCCCCTGAAGGCAGCCCTTAGGGTGCTCACATGGCCGAGCAAACAAGGACGGATGTTCCCGCCGTACGCGTGCGCGGGCTCTGGAAACGATTCGGGGAGCAGGTCGCCGTCGCCGGCGTCGATCTGGATGTGCCCGCCGGCCAGTTCATCGGGCTGGTCGGGCCGAACGGGGCCGGGAAGACCACCACCCTGTCGATGGTGACCGGGCTGCTCAGGCCCGACCAGGGCACCGTCGAGGTCGTCGGCCACGACGTGTGGCGCGACCCGGTGGAGGTGAAGGCGCGCATCGGCGTCCTGCCCGAGGGGCTGCGGCTCTTCGAGCGGCTCTCCGGGCGCGAGCTGCTGGCGTACACCGGCCGGTTGCGCGGTCTGCCCGGCGCCGAGGTCGACAAGCGCGCCACCCAGCTCCTCGACGTCCTCGACCTCGCGGGCGCCCAGCACAAACTCGTCGTCGACTACTCGACCGGTATGCGCAAGAAGATCGGCCTGGCCTGCGCCCTCCTCCACAACCCCGAAGTCCTCTTCCTCGACGAGCCGTTCGAGGGCGTCGACCCGGTCTCCGCGCAGATCATCCGTGGCGTCCTGGAGCGGTACACGGGATCGGGCGCCACGGTCGTCTTCTCCTCCCATGTGATGGAGCTCGTCGAGTCGCTGTGCGACTGGGTCGCCGTCATGGCCGCGGGGCGCATCCGCGCGCACGGCCCGCTCGCGGACGTCCGCGGGAGCGCCCCCTCGCTCCAGCAAGCCTTCCTGGAACTGGTCGGCGCGGGCGGCCGCGCCGCCGGAGCGGACCTCGACTGGCTGGGCGGCGGGGCTGCCCGATGACCACCAACGCCGGTGCCTCAGCCGACGCTTCAGCCGGTGCCTCAGCCGCGCCGATCACCCCCGTCGCCCCGGTCACCTCCGTGACCCCCGTCCTCGTACGGCTGAAGCTGTCGCTGCTGCGCAACGGACTGCGGCAGTCGGCCGGGCGGCGGGCCGCGTACGTCACCTCCGTCGTCCTCGTCCTCCTCGTCGCCGCTCTCCAGTTGCTCGGCCTGATCGCGCTGCGCGGCAACGCGCACGCCACCGCCGTCACCGTGCTCCTCATCGCGATCCTGGCGCTCGGCTGGGCCGTGATGCCGCTGTTCTTCCCCAGCGGCGACGAGACGCTCGACCCGACCCGCCTGGTGATGCTGCCGCTGCACCCGCGCCCGCTCGTACGGGCACTGCTCGCGGCCTCGCTGGTCGGCATCGGACCGCTGTTCACGCTGTGCCTGCTCGTCGGTTCCGTGATCTCCGTGGCGCACGGCGCGGCGGGGTACGTGACCGCCGTCGTCGCGGTGGTCCTGGCCCTGCTCGTCTGTGTGGCCCTCGCGCGGGCGGTCGCCGCGGCCAACATCCGGCTGCTGTCCAGCCGCAAGGGCCGCGATCTCGCGGTGCTCAGCGGCCTCGTGATCGCGGTCGGCGCCCAGCTGGTCAACTTCGGGGCCCAGCGGCTCGGTGCGGCGGGCGGCCTGTCGCAACTCGATCCGGCGGCCGAGGTGCTGCGCTGGGTACCGCCCGCGTCGGCGATCGGCGCGGTGGATTCGGTGAGTTCGGGGTCGTACGGCGTCGGGGTCGCCCAACTGCTGCTGAGCGTGGCCGCGCTGGTGGGGCTGCTCGCGCTGTGGTCGCGTCACCTGACGCGGCTGATGACCTCGCCGGACGGGTCGACGTTGCAGGCTGCCGAGCCGACCGCGCGGGAGCGGGGCTCGGGCGCATCGGGGCTCGGCCGTCTGCTGCCGCCGGGCCGCACCGGAACGGTCATGGAGCGCAGTCTCCGCTACATCTGGCGGGACCCGAAGACCAAGGCGGCCTGGGTGACGTCCCTGGCGATCGGCCTGATCGTGCCGGTCTTCAACGCACTCCAGGGCACCGGCTCGATCTACTTCGCCTGCTTCGCGGCGGGGATGCTCGGGATCCAGATGTACAACCAGTTCGGGCAGGACACGTCCGCGTTCTGGATGGTCGCGATGACGATCTCGACGACGCGCGACGCGTACGTCGAACTGCGCGGGCGTGCGCTGGCGCTGCTGCTGATCACCCTGCCGTACGCGACCCTCGTGACCGTCCTGACGACCGCGCTGCTCGGCGACTGGCCCAAGCTGCCCGAGGTGCTCGGCCTCTCCTTCGCGCTGCTCGGCGCGATGCTGGCGACCGGAGCGTGGTCGTCGGCCCGCTTCCCGTACTCGATCCCGCAGGAGGGCTACAAGAACGTGGCCCCCGGACAGGCCGGCCTCGCCTGGATCGCCATCTTCGGCGGCATGGTCTCGGCCGCGCTCCTGGCCTCCCCCGTCATCGCCCTCACCATCTGGCTCAACGTGGTGGCCAACGGCGACGAGTGGACCTGGCTGCTGCTGCCGCTGGGAACCGGGTACGGGGCCCTGATCACGGTGCTCGGGCTACGGCTGGCGGCCCCGCGGACGGCGAGGCGCTTGCCGGAGATACTGGCGGCGGTCAGCAAGGGGTGACCGCCGCTCGGCCTGCGGGCGGTCGCACTCTCCCCCTGTTCGAGCGAAGCCGAGAACTTGGGGAGAGGTGGGCGCAGGTGGCGCTCAGCTCCCCGTGAGGACTCCGTCCAGAAACGGTTCGATCGCCGCGCGCCACGCCTCCGGCTGGTCATAGTGCACAAGGTGCCCCGCATCGGCGACCTCCGCGTACTGCCCGTACGGCAGGACCCGGACCATCTCCTGCGACTCGGCCCGCCCGAGCTCGCCGTCCAGCCCCCGTACGACCAGGGCGGGGCACCGCACCTGCGCGAGCTCCTCCCAGTGCGCGTCGTACACCCACGTCTGCCGGGACTTGAGCATCTGCTCGGGTCGGAAGACCGGACGCCACCCGTCCGGGGACTCGTGCATCACCTCGGCATAGAACTCGCCGCGGGACGGGTTCGGGCGCTCCACCCAGGGGTCGTCCTCGCCGAACCACTTGCGTACGTCGGCGAGCGTGGCGAAGGGGACGGGCCAGGCCTTGAACCAGTCCTCCCACTCGCGCTGCGACGCGGCCCCTAACGCCGACGCCCGCATGTCGCAGATGATGAGGGCGCGGACGAGGTCGGGGCGCTTGGCGGCGAGCTGCCAGGCGGTCAGCGCGCCCATGGCGTGGCCCACGAGGACGGCAGGGGCGAGGCCCAGCTGTTCGAGGGCGGCCTCGGCGTCCTCGACGTAAGCCTCGCGTGTGTACTCCGCCTCCGGCGGCTTGTCGCTCTGGCCGTGGCCGCGCTGGTCGAGGGCGACGGCGCGGTGCCGCTCGGAGAGCCAGCGGGCGGTGGACGCCCAGTGCGATGCGCGGCCCATGAGGCCGTGCAGTAACAGCACGCCGGGGGCCTGCGGACCAGCCTCCCCGGCTTGCCCGGCCGGCCCCGGATGCCCGGCCTGGTCCACCCTCAGCTCCGTCTTGGGAGGATCGGCGAACTCCCAGGCAGCGAGGCGTACCCCCCTCGCTCCCGTCACGTCGATGCGCCGCACCATCGGTAATGGCACCCCCCTAGCTCGCTCGGACCGGCTCGCTCCCGCTCGAACCGGCCGGTCCACTCGTACCGCTGCTTCCTACCGCTGTCGTACCGCTGCTCCTGCTGGTGTGCTGCTCTCTACATGTACCGCTCCTGCACCGCCACGTTATCGAATGAGGTTTCGAAAATGGCCTTCCTGGCTGCAACACCCCTCGTTCGAGTGACCACCTTCAAGGATTGACCGCCGTCGCCGAGGGGAGATCTTCAGCGGGGGGCGGACCGCTCGGGGAAAACGGTCCGAGGAGAATGACCCTGAGAGCTCGGGGCTCCGGGTCAGCACAGGGGAGGACAGGCCCCGGCGCCATCTGGCGCCGGGGCCCTCTCCACATCTGCGGCACATCCTCCCCGCCCCCTCCCCGACCGCGCCACTCACTCTCGGACACGGTCAAGAACCCTCAGGTCATATGCCTCACGCGACAGCCTCGCACGCAAACGGTCCCGGCGCTGCGATTCCGCACACTGAATCTTGGTTGCAGTGAGATCGCGGAGTCATCACAACTACCCCTGCGGTCGCGGGAGTTGACATCCCGGGCGCGCGGTGTGCGGCGGGCACCCGGGGCCGACGAGGAGGCCCGGCGAATGCCGGCCCCCTCGGTCGGCTCCCGGGAGCTGCCCCTCGCGGGTGCCGGAAAGTCAGTACCCCCGATCCGCACCTTCGAACAGAAAGTCGGTAGGTCCGGACGGTCGTAGGTCCGGACGCTCGGCGGGCCCGGACGGTCAGTGGGCCCGAGACGGTTCAGTAGCCCGAAGGCCGTGCCGACGCTCGGTGACGGTCACCGCGCTCCCGCGCTCCCGCGATGCCGGCGTCCAGCGCTCGGCGACGAAGACCGTCCAGCGGTCGGCGACGAACCGTCTAGCGCTTGGCGACGAACACATGGGAGGCGACGTCCGCCTCCAGCTCCGCGGCCTCGCCACCGCTGCCCACGAGTACCCCGCCCGCCGACTCCGTCACGCTCACCACGGAGCCGGGCTGCACGCCCGCCCGCCGCAGCGTGTACATCAGCTGGGCGTCCGTCTGGATCGGCTCGCCGATACGCCGTACGACCACGGTCTTGCCGTCGAGACCCGGGTCCAGCTCGGCCAGCGACACCATGCCCTCGTCCAGGAACGGGTCGGCGCCGTCCTTCTCACCGAGCTCCTCGAGGCCAGGGATCGGATTCCCGTACGGCGATTCCGTCGGGTGACGCAGCAGCTCCAGCACGCGCCGCTCCACGGCCTCGCTCATCACGTGTTCCCAGCGACACGCCTCGGCGTGCACCTGCTCCCACTCCAGACCGATCACGTCGACGAGCAGGCACTCCGCGAGACGGTGCTTGCGCATGACCCGCGTGGCCAGCCGCCGTCCCTCCTCGGTGAGCTCCAGGTGCCGGTCGCTGGCGACCGCCACCAAGCCGTCGCGCTCCATCCGCGCCACCGTCTGGCTGACCGTCGGCCCGCTCTGGTCGAGCCGCTCCGCGATCCGGGCGCGCATGGGGACCACGCCTTCCTCCTCCAGCTCGAGGATGGTGCGGAGATACATCTCCGTGGTGTCGATCAGTCCGGACATACGTGCCCCTCGATTAGCTCTGCCGGAGACTCGATGGTCCACCGGCTTGTGCGCTGGCCCTGAACTCAATTCTGACGCATACCACTGACAACCGTGCCTCGCCGTCGAAACCACACGGTTACGAGTGCCTCTGCGGCCGCACGGGCCCGGAGGGCCTGCCGAGGCGAAGGCAACCCAGGCAGATCGTGCCCGGTGCGTGACCCCTGTCCAGCCCGTTGTGGGGCCGGTGTCGTCCCCGGTGCGGGTGCTGGCCGGTGTCGTCCCGTGTGCGGGAGCGGTGACGTCCCCGGTGCGGGGCCGGTGTCGTCCACTGTGCGGGACCGACCGGTCTCGTCTCCGGCGTCGCGCCCGGCTCGTGCCCAGTGTCGCCCCTGCGGGCCGTATTGACAGCGCGCTGGTCCAGACCGCAACGTGATCCGCGACACGACACCGACCCGACGCCGACGAGACTTCTAAGGGGCTTCGCCGATGAGCGACAGCACGCTGGCCGGGCAGTTCTTCGACGCGGCGATCGGCCTGCTGCAGCGCGTGCGGGACGAGGACGCCGCGGACATCGAGGCGGCCGGCGCCCTGATCGCCGACACCGTCGCCGCCGACGGACGCCTCTTCGCCTTCGGCGCCGGGCACTCCTCGCTCGCCGCGCAGGACGTCGTCTACCGCGCGGGCGGCCTCGCCCTGATGAACCTGCTCGCCGTCCCCGGCGTCGTGGGCGTCGACGTCATGCCGGCGACGCTGGGCTCCGCTCTGGAACGGGTCGACGGCCTCGCGAGCGCGGTCCTGGACTCCAGCCCGCTACGGTCCGGCGACGTCCTCGTGATCATCTCGCTCTCCGGCCGCAACGCGCTGCCCGTCGAGATGGCCATGAACGCCCGCGCGCTGGGCGTGAAGGTCATCGGCGTCACCTCGGTCGCCTACGCCTCAGAGACGCAGTCACGGCACGTCTCGGGTACGTACCTGAAGGACCACTGCGACATCGTCCTCGACTCGAAGATCGCGATCGGCGACGCGGAACTCACCCTCGACTCGATCGCGGCGCCCTTCGCCCCCGCCTCCACGGTCGTCACCGCGGCCCTCCTCCAGGCCGTCATGGCCACGGCCGCGGGCGCGCTCGCCGACCGCGGCATCGAGCCGCCCCTCCTCCGCTCGGGCAACGTGGACGGCGGCCACGAGTGGAACGGCCGCGTGATGACGGAGTACGGCGACCGGATCTTCTACCGCCGCTGACCCGGGTTCTTCCCACCGGGGTTGGCTGTGGGCACGGGTTGGCTGTGGGCAGTCGTGCCGCTGGGGGGGGCGGCACGGGTGGGCACTGCAGCACCTTGCGCAGGGCCGGTGAGCCCCCCGGTCTCGGCACCCCCCGGTCTCGGCACTCCCCCGGCCTCGGAACCCACCCACCCCGGCCACGGCACCGGCCGGCCCTGGCACCAGCCAGCCCCGGGTACCGCGTCACCCGAGCCCCAGCAGACCCTCCAGATCCAGCGCCATGGCAATCCGTACGGCCACATCCTCCGCGTACATCGCGTCCGCCCGCTCGAACTGACTGCGCCCCGCCCCCCGCAGAAACGTCACGACACCCAGCGTCCGCCCCCGGCTGCGCAACACCGCGCACAGCGCGTGCATCGAGTCCTGCGGCCACTGCCGCGTCACGGCCCACTCCCGCGCCCGCTCGGCGTCGACGGCGCCCGCGCTGGCCCGTACCGACCCGGCGCGCTCCACGCACTGCAACGCGGGATGCCCGTCCCCGTACCGCACGGGCAGCCCCGCCTTCCCGGTGAGGATGCTCGGCCCGGGGGCACCGGAGGGCGTGGCGGCGGCCCGTACCAGCCGTACGGGACCTTCGCCGTCCCTCATGGAACCCCCCACCACCCGGTCGATCAGCGCGTGATCGGCGAAGCCGGCGAGCGCGAAGTCGAGGTGGACGGTTGCCACCTCCCCCGCGTCCTCGCACTCGGCCGCGGCCCGCGCCGCCCGGTGCAACTGGTTGGCCCGGAAGCGCAGCAGCGCCGCCTCCTGCTCGGTCTGCTTGGCCTCGGTCACGTCCTGGAAGAGCCATCCGACGCCCAGCGGGACGGGCTCCTCCGCGAGCGGCGAGGCCAGCCGCAGGAAGCCACTCCGCCAGCACCGCCGCTTCTCGCCCTCGGCCGTCCGCACGCTCACCCACATCTCGGCCGGCGCGGGCGGCGCACCCTCCGCCAGCACATGCGTGAGCGCGCTCTCCAGCTCCTCCACGCCCTGGGAGAGCAGATCTCCGAGCGGGCGCCCGAGCACCGACGTACGCCCGGTCCCCAAGGCCCGAGCCGCGTGGGCATTTACTACGGCGGGCCGCAGATCGGCGTCCACGAGCACCACACCCCAGCTCGCGTCCTCGAACAACGCCTCGCTCAGCGCGATGGACCGCTCGAGATCGATCTGGGCGTGCACCTCGCTGAACGCGCAGTACACCCCGGCGGGCTTCCCGTCGGGGCCGCGTACGGCGGCGGACTGCGTCCGTACGAGCACCCGCCCGCCGTCCTTGGTCAGGAGGGCGAACTCGTGCACCTGCCGCCCGGGAGCCTGCATGACGGACAGCAGCCGCCCCTCGACCTCCTCGGCGTCCGCGGTCCGCACGGCCCAACCGGCGAACCCGTGCCGCCCCACGGCCTCGGCCGCGGTCCACCCAAGAATCCGTTCGGCCTCCCGATTCCAATGGGTCACGACCCCATCGGCGTCAAAGGCACACAAGGCCGCGTCCATCCCGTCCAACAACGCGGCAAGCAGATCGGAACCATCCCGCTCGGGCTCGTCCGGCCCCAGCTCATCGGTGGTCCCACTACGCCGGGAAGCACTCACCTGGACCCCCTGCAGGCTGCGTCCGCACGTACGGCGCGAAAGTTCGCTCACTCGCAATCATTCAACTCGAACGTGACCCAGCCCACACCGGGTTCCCCAAAGATTGGACGAAATCGTTGTACGCCGGATTTCCGCCCCGCCCGCCCCACCCGACCCCCTCCCCGACCGCCCACCTCCCCCAGCCCACCCAGCTCACGGGTGGCGCAGGGCCGGATCAACGTCTCTCACTGGAACCTACGGCTCGTTCAGCGGGGCGACGGGTACGGGTACTCCACCCGGCGAGAGCTGGTGTGGCCACCGTTTCGAAAAACCCCTTGAGACGCGGTCGATCGGTTCCTAGGGTGGGCCACACGCCGAAGGGAGGTGATCGGGTACATGTATGAAACCCGGACTTGCGAGGTGGCTGCGGGCTAGCGGCCCGTCACCACATCCAGTGCGGTGCCGGACCAGTGCGTGAAACGTGCGTGCAGCCGGCCCAATCTCCAGCAGTCACCCGACCCGCGAGCTCGCCGGTACGTCCGGCCGGCTCCTCCGCCGCAAGGCCGAGGGACCCGAGCTCGCGGGTCGTCTGCGTCTCCGGGACCGCGTCGCTCCTGGGTCGCTGCCTTTCCGGGGGCCGTGCCGCCAGGGTCGCTGCCGTTCCGGGGGCCGTGCCGTCAGGGTCGCTGCCGTCCCCGGGGGCCGTGTGAGGTGGGGCACAGGGGGATCGGTCGCCCCGCAGTACTCTTGCGCCATGCTTCCGATGCTCGTTCGACGCCGCCACGTGGATTTCGTGCGCGTCACGAGCATGGGCTGTCGGCGCTCTGCCTGACCCAGCCCCCGTGCACTTCTCGCACCGCTTCTCACTTCCACTTGGCACCCGTGGCCCCGCCCCACCCTTGGCGGCTGCCCGGGCTCCCGTACACCCCCGCGGACGCGCCTCATGTCGACGAACACGTCATCCCAGTTCCAGCAGCACCAGTACCAGCAGTACCAGCAGCTTCCGATCATTGATCTTTCCGCGGCCGACCGTGGTCCCCAGGCCCGTGCGCTGCTGCACGCGCAGTTGCACAGCGCCGCGCACGACGTGGGGTTCTTCCAGCTCGTCGGGCACGGGGTGACGGACGCCGAGACCGGTGCTCTGCTTCAGGCCATGCACCGGTTCTTCGCGCTTCCGGAGGCCGACCGGCTCGCGATCGACAACGTGAACTCGCCGCATTTCCGTGGATACACGCGTACCGGCGACGAGCTCACCGGTGGCAGCCGGGACTGGCGGGATCAGCTGGACATCGGGGCGGAGCGGGCCGCGCGCGTACCTGGGCCGGGTGAGCCCGCGTACTGGTGGCTGGAGGGGCCGAACCAGTGGCCGGACGCCCTGCCGGAGCTGCGGGCCGCCGCGCTGGCCTGGATCGACCGGCTCAGCTCGGTGGCGGCGCGGCTGCTGCGTGAGCTGCTCGTGGCCATCGGGGCGCCCGGCGACTTCTACGAGCCGGTCTTCGGGGAGCGGGCCCATCCGCATCTGAAGCTGGTGCGGTATCCGGGGAGCGCGGGCGACGGCGCCGATCAGGGAGTGGGGGCGCACAAGGACTACGGGTTCCTGACGCTGCTGCTCCAGGACCAGGTGGGCGGGCTCCAGGTGCAGCGGGAGGACGGGCTGTTCCATGATGTGCCGCCGCTGCCGGGGGCGTTCGTGGTGAATCTGGGCGAGCTGCTGGAGGTGGCCACCAACGGGTATCTGATCGCCACCAACCATCGGGTGGTCAGTCCGGCAGGGGCCACCGAGCGGTTCTCCGTGCCCTTCTTCTACAACCCGCGGCTCGACGCGCGGGTCGAGCCGCTGCCCTTCCCGCACGCGTCCGCCGCGCCCGGGGTGACGACGGATCCGGCCAATCCGCTCTTCGCCGAGTACGGAAGGAACGAGCTGAAGGGCAAGTTGCGCGCTCACCCGCTGGTCGCCGCCCGTCATCACGCGGAGCTGCTCACGCCCGCGTGATGACCGGCGTACGGCATGGGACCGGTTCTCAGTGCGCGATGTCCTCGTAGCCCACGATCTCCTGGGGGCCGCGTGAGCCGGGGCCCACGTAGCGCGCGGAGGGGCGTACGAGGCGGCCCGTGCGCTTCTGTTCCAGGATGTGCGCCGACCAGCCCGCCGTACGGGCGCAGGTGAACATCGAGGTGAACATGTGCGCCGGGACCTCGGCGAAGTCGAGGACGATGGCCGCCCAGAACTCGACGTTCGTCGCCAGGACGCGGTCCGGGCGGCGGGCGTGGAGTTCGGCGAGGGCGGCCTTCTCCAGGGCTTCGGCGATCTCGAAGCGGGGGGCGCCGAGGTCGCGGGCCGTGCGGCGCAGCACCCGCGCGCGCGGGTCCTCGGCGCGGTACACCCGGTGGCCGAAGCCCATGAGGCGTTCGCCCTTGTCGAGGGCCTGCTTGACGTAGGCCTCGGCGTCTCCGGTGCGCTCGATCTCCTCGATCATGCCGAGGACGCGTGAGGGGGCGCCGCCGTGCAGGGGGCCGGACATGGCGCCGACGGCCCCGGAGAGGGCCGCGGCGACGTCCGCGCCGGTCGACGCGATCACGCGCGCGGTGAAGGTGGAGGCGTTCATGCCGTGCTCGGCCGCCGACGTCCAGTAGGCGTCCACGGCGGCGACGTGCTTGGGGTCCGGCTCTCCGCGCCAGCGGATCATGAACCGTTCCACGACGGACTGTGCCTTGTCGATCTCGCTCTGCGGGACCATGGGCCGGCCCTGGCCGCGGGCGGACTGGGCGACGTAGGAGAGGGCCATGACGGCAGCGCGGGCGAGGTCCTCGCGGGCCTGCTGCTCGTCGATGTCGAGGAGGGGTTTGAGGCCCCAGACGGGGGCGAGCATGGCGAGCGCGGACTGGACGTCGACGCGGATGTCGCCGGAGTGGACGGGGATCGGGAACGGTTCGGCGGGCGGCAGGCCGGGGTTGAAGGCGCCGTCGACGAGGAGCCCCCAGACGTTGCCGAAGGAGACGTGGCCGACCAGATCCTCGATGTCGACGCCTCGGTACCGGAGTGCGCCGCCCTCCTTATCCGGTTCGGCGATCTCCGTCTCGAACGCGATGACTCCCTCGAGTCCGGGTACGAAGTCGGACATCAGGCGGCTCCTCGTGATGTGTGCGACAGACAGATGGGTGGTGGGGGTGGATCAGGTGGTTCGTGGGGTGGGTCAGGCAGTTCGTGGGGTGGGGGATCGGGCGGTTCGTGGGGTGGGTCAGGTGGCTCGTGGGGGGTCAGCTAGCTGGTGAGGTGGATCGGGCGGTTCGTGGGCGTGGTTCCGGCGGTTGGTGGGGGTTCAGGCGGTGGACAGGCGGCGCTGAGGTGGTGTCGACCATGGTCGGACGGGGTGTGATCTCGTCCGGTTCGGTTCCACGGCCAGGTACGCGGACGGCTCGCGGTCCGAAACGGTCACCCCGGTGATGCCCCGTGCGGCTGGCGGTCATCCAACCGGAACGGCAGCAGCACGATATCCCTGAGTGTCACCTTTGGGGAGAGTGCGCGGCACTCAGTGCCAGGCAGTGATGAAGTACACGCCCTCCAGGAGTGGGCGCGAATACGGCAAGATGACTGCGTGAACGATCGTTTCCCGGACGAATCCGCCGCCGAACCCCTCATCCAGCGCGCCGCCGCGGCCGCCGAGGCCGACGCCGAGGACCTCGGCGCCGACCCTGCCGCGATGCGTGCGCACTATCGTGCCGAGGGGCTCGACGAGCACGATCTCGCCGTGCATCCCATGGAGCAGTTCTCGCGCTGGTTCAAGCAGGCCGCGCAGGCCGCGATGCAGGGCTTCGTGCACGAGCCGAACGCGATGGTCGTCTCGACGGCGGACGCCGAGGGCCGGCCGAGCTCGCGCACGGTGCTCTTGAAGCAGTACGACGACCAGGGCTTCGTCTTCTACACCAACTACGACTCCCGCAAGGCCCGCGAGCTGGCCGAGAACCCGTACATCGCGCTGCTCTTCCCCTGGCATCCGATGGCCCGGCAGGTCATCGTCACCGGCACGGCGCGGCGTACCGGGCGCGACGAGACCGCCGCGTACTTCCGCACCCGCCCGCACGGCTCCCAGCTCGGCGCCTGGGCCAGCGCGCAGTCCTCGGTCATCTTCTCCCGTACCGAACTGGACTCGTCGTACGCGGAGTTGAGTGCGCGCTACCCGGAGGGCGAGCAGGTCCCGGTGCCACCGAACTGGGGCGGTTTCCGTATCGCCCCGCAGATGGTGGAGTTCTGGCAGGGCCGCGAGAACCGCCTGCACGACCGGCTGCGGTACGTGGCCGAGCCCGACGGCGGCTGGCGGGTGGAGCGGCTCAGCCCGTGAGGCGGACGGTGTCGGCGGCACGGTCCAGTCCTTGAGGCCGACGGTGCCGGCGGCACGGTCCAGATCCTGAGGCCGACAGTGCCGGCGGCACGGTCCAGATCCTGAGGCCGACAGTGCCGGCGGCGCGGCTCAGCCCGTGAGGCCTCAGCGCGCGAGACCTCAGAGCCGGCTCATCCCAGCGCCTCCTCCATCAGCACCCCCCACTGCGCCACCACCCGCTCGCGTCGTCCCGCGTCGTCCGTGAGCAGGTTCGCGAGGCCCAGGCCCCGGGCCATGTCCAGCAGGCCCTGGACCGTCTCGCGTACCCCCGGACGGGATTCGTCGGCGCCCAGCAGCTCGACGGCGATGCGATGGGTCTCGCGGCCGACGCGGGCTTCGAGCTCGGTCACACGGGTGCGGAGCTGGTCCTCGTCGGAGGCGGCGACCCAGAGGTGCAGGGCGGCTCGGAAGAGGGGGCCGGTGTAGAGGTCGACGAGGGCGACGACGACGGCGCGGCGGTCGGCGGCGCCGTCGGGGAAGAGGGCGCGCAGGGCGGTGGAGCGTTCCTCGGCGACGTACTCGACGGCGGCGGTGAAGAGGTCCTCGCGGGTCGGGAAGTGGTGCTGGGCGGCGCCCCGGGAGACGCCGGCGCGTTCGGCGACGACGGAGACCGTGGAGCCCGCCCAGCCGTGTTCGGCGAGGCAGGCCACGGCCGCTGCCAGCAGCCGTTGCCGGGTGGCCCGGCTGCGGTCCTGCTTGGGGACATGCGGAAGACGCGCGGCGTGCTCCGTCGTGCTCACACCACCCATGGGGGATCCCGTCGTTCGAGGAAGGCCGTCATTCCCTCGCGGGCCTGCGCGGAGGAGAACAGCCGGGCCGAGAGCGCGGTCAGGTCGGCCGCGTCCCGGTCGAAGGTTTCCAGCACCTTAGCCGTGAGCAGGGCCTTGGTCTCGGCGAGGCCCTGGGGAGAGGCCCTCCGCAGTCCGTCGAGGACGGGGGCCAGTACGGCGTCGACGTCGTCGCCGGTGGCCGTCAGGAGCCCGGTGCGGACCGCCTCCGCCGCGTCGAAGCGTTCGCCGGTGAGGTAGTGGCGGGCGAGGGCGCGGGGGTCGGTGCGGGGGAGCAGGGTGAGGGAGATGACGGCGGGTGCGACGCCGATGCGTACCTCCGTGAAGGCGAAGGTGGCCTGCTGGGAGGCGGCCGCGATGTCGCAGGCGCCGAGCAGGCCGAGGCCGCCCGCTCGTACGTGTCCGGTGACCCGGGCGACCACGGGTCTGGGCAGTTCGACGATCTGCCGGAGCAGCGCGACGAGGGCGTCCGGGTGCGGGGGGTCGCGCAGGTCGGCGCCCGCGCAGAAGGTGTTCCCGGTGTGGGTGAGGACGATCGCGCGTACGTCGCCGTCCTTGCCGCAGTGGGTGAGCGCGTCGGTGAGTTCGCCCACGAGCGCGCCCGAGAGGGCGTTGCGGTTGGCCGGTGAGTCGAGGGTGAGCGTGGTGACGGCGCGTTCGTGCGCTCTGTGGACGACGGTCACGACAGGCCCCGCAGTTCCCGGCGCAGGATCTTCCCGGAGGCCGCCCGCGGCACGCCCTCGATGAAGGTGACGGCGCGGACCCTCTTGTAGGGGGCGACGCGTTCGGCGACGTACATCATGACCTCTCCCGCGGAGAGGTCGGCCGCGGACGGCTGGCGGACGACGTACGCGTGGGGGACTTCGTTGTTGTCCTCGTTGTAGACCCCGATGACGGCGGCGTCGGCGATGGCGGGGTGGGTGAGGAGCAGCGCTTCGAGTTCGGCGGGGGCGACCTGGAAGCCCTTGTACTTGATGAGTTCCTTGACGCGGTCGACTACGAAGAGCCAGCCGTCGGCGTCGACGTGGCCGACGTCTCCGGTGTGCAGCCAGCCGTCGGGGTCGATCATCGCGGCGGTGGCGTCGGGCCGGCCGAGGTAGCCCTTCATGACCTGGGGGCCGCGGATGGCGATCTCGCCGGCCTCGCCGACGCCGAGGTCCTTGTCGGGGTCGGCGAGGGAGACGATGCGCATCTCGGTGCCCGCGATGAGTTTGCCGACGGTTCCTGGGGGCGCGTCCGGGGTGTTCAGGGGCACCAGGTGGGTGCAGGGGGACAGTTCCGTCATGCCGTAGCCCTGGCCGATGGGTGGCAGGCCGAGCCGCCGTGAGCAGGCCTGGGCGAGCTTGGCGTCCAGGGGGGCGGCGGAGGAAATGATGTGTTTCAGGGAGGACAGGTCGTACCGGGTGACCGCGGGGTGCTTGGCGAGGGCGAGGACGATCGGCGGGGCGACGAAGAGCACGTTGATGCGGTGCTTCTCGATGGCCGCGAGGAAGGTGTCCAGGTCGAAGCGGGGCAGTACGACGACGGTGGCGCCCTGCCGCAGCGGGGCGTTCATCAGGGCCGTCAGCCCGTAGATGTGGAAGAACGGCAGCACGGCGAGGATGCGGTCGCCGGGGCCCAGGGGCATGGACGGCACGAGCTGCGCGAGGTTGGTGGCTATGGACCGGTGGGTGAGCATCACGCCCTTGGGGATGCCGGTCGTCCCGGAGGAGTACGGCAGGGCCGCGACGTCCGCCACGGGGTCGATGTCGATGCGCGGTTCGGGCGCGGTGGTGGCGAGCAGGTCGATCAGCGAGCGGTGGCCCGGTGCCTGGTCGCAGACGAAGATCTCCCGTACGCCGCCCGCGAGTTCGGCCGCCGCCCGGGCGGTGTCCAGGAGGGGTGAGACGGTGACGATCCAGGCGGCCGCGCTGTCGCGCAGTTGCTTGGCGAACTCCTCGGGGGTGGCGAGCGGGTGCACGGTCGTGACCGACGCCCCGGCGCGCGTGGCGGCGTAGAAGGCCGTCGGGAAGGCGATGGTGTTCGGGCTGTGCAGGGCGAGTACGTCGCCCTTGCGGACGCCCGCGTCGGCGAACGCGGCGGCCAGCAGCCGGTGGAAGCGGTCCAGTTGTGCGTACGTGAGCGTGGTCCCGTCCACGCCGTCGACGAGCGCGGGGGTCTCGCCGCGCTCGGCGGCGCGGCCCAGGACGGCGTCGTGGATGGGCTCCTCGACGGCCGGGACGTCTGCGTACTGGCTGCGGAACACGGTTCCTCCTGGAGGGGCTCGTCGAGCGGCTCGCTAGTACGACTTGGGCAGGCCCAGGGTCTGGTGGGAGACGTAGTTGAGAATCATCTCCCTGCTGACGGGTGCGATACGAGACACGCGTGAGGCCGTAATCAGTGAGGCGAGGCCGAATTCGCGGGTGAGGCCGTTGCCGCCGAGGGTGTGTACGGCCTGGTCGACGGCCTTCACACAGGCTTCGCCGGCCGCGTACTTGGCCATGTTGGCTGCTTCTCCGGCGGCTATGTCGTCCCCGGAGTCGTACAGGAACGCCGCTTTCTGCATCATCAGGCGGGCGAGTTCGAGCTCGATGTGGGCTTGCGCGAGGGGGTGGGCGATGGCCTGGTGGGCGCCGATGGGGGCCTTCCATACGGTGCGCTCGCGGGCGTACTCGACGGCCTTGGACAGCGCGTAGCGGCCCATGCCGATCGCGAACGCGGCCGTCATGACGCGCTCGGGGTTGAGGCCGGCGAAGAGCTGGAGCAGGCCCGCGTCCTCGTCGCCGACGAGTGCGTCGGCGGGCAGCCGCACGTCGTCCAGGGTCAGTTCGAACTGCTTCTCCGCGCCCTGGAGTTCCATGTCGATCTGCCGTCGCCCGAAGCCTTCGGCGTCGCGCGGGACGATGAACAGGCAGGGCTTGAGACGGCCGGTCCGCGCGTCCTCCATACGTCCCACGACGAGCGTCGCGTCGGCGATGTCGACGCCGGAGATGAACACCTTGCGGCCGGTGAGGACCCAGGTGTCGCCGTCGCGGCGGGCGGTGGTGGTGATGCGGTGCGAGTTGGAGCCGGCGTCGGGTTCGGTGATGCCGAAGGCCATGGTGCGGGTGCCGTCCGCCAGGGCGGGGAGCCACTGCTGTTTCTGCGCGTCCGTGCCGAAGCGGGCGATCACTGTGCCGCAGATCGCCGGTGAGACGACCATCATCAGCAGCGGGCAGCCGGCCGCGCCCAACTCCTCGAGCACTATGGAGAGTTCCGCCATGCCGCCGCCTCCGCCGCCGTACGCCTCCGGCAGGTTGACGCCGAGGTAGCCGAGCTTGGCCGCCTCCGACCAGAGTTCGTCGGGGTGAGCGCCGTCGGCGATGACCTTGGTGAGGTATGCGCGGCCGTAGCGTTTGCCGAGGGCGGCCACAGCGGAGCGGAGGGCCTTGTGTTCGTCGGTTTCGATGAGAGCGGTCATCGGGGCTCCTCAGGGGGAGAGGGGTTCGGCCGTCTGGAGGGTGCGGGTCTTGTGTGGCCTGTCGCGCCCACGCGGCGGAGCCGCATGTGTCAGCGCCGCGGGGCCCTTACGGGGCGCTTTCCTGGACGACGGCCAGCAGCGCGCCGACCTCCACCTGCTGTCCGGGGACGACGTGCAGGGCGCTGAGCGTCCCTGTCGTCGGCGCGGAGATCTTGTGCTCCATCTTCATCGCCTCCAGCCACAGCAGCGGCTCTCCGGCCCGTACGGCGGCTCCTGCGGCCAGTCCCTCGGCGACCCGGACGACCGTGCCGGGCATGGGAGCCAGCAGGGAGCCGGGGACCCGCTGGGCGGCGGGGTCGGGGAAGCGGGGCAGGGCGGTGAGGGCGGTGGCGTTCACGAACACCTGGTCGCCGTAGCGGGCGACCTCGAAGTTCCGGCGCACGCCGCCCACGTCGAGGACGACGAGACGGGCGTCGGCGTGCACCACGCGCACCCCGTCGGCCTCGGCGGTCAGGCCTTGGCGTGTGTGGTGGTAGTGGACCTCGTGCTCGTCGCCGTGCATCAGGTAGGTCTTGGTCTGCGGCCGCGAGGCAAGGTTCCGCCAGCCGCCGAACCGGGAGCGCCCGTGCGCGTCGGCCAGGGCGGCGGCCAAGGGGGCGTACGGGTCGGGCGCGGGCTCGGTGAGCTCGGCCAGGTGGCGGTCGTAGAACCCGGTGTCCATGCGGGCTTCGGCGAACTCCGGGTGCCGCAGCGACCGTACGAGCAGGTCCCTGTTGGTGACCGGGCCGTGGACCGTGGCCCGTTCCAGGGCGCCGGACAGTCTGCGGAGGGCCTGCGCGCGCGTGGGGGCGTGGGCGACGGCCTTGGCGAGCATCGGGTCGTAGTGGATGCCTATGGGGTCGCCGTCGGTGTAGCCGGTGTCCAGGCGGACGCCGTCCGGGACGGCCAGGCGGTGCAGGATGCCGGTCTGCGGGGCCCACTCGCGTGCCGGGTCCTCGGCGTACAGGCGGGCCTCGATCGCGTGGCCACGCGCGCGTGGGGGATCCTTTTCCAGGGCGGCGCCCTCGGCGACCTGGATCTGCAGGGCCACCAGGTCGATGCCGAACACGGCCTCCGTGACGGGGTGTTCCACCTGGAGGCGGGTGTTCATCTCCAGGAAGTGGGCCGTGCCGTTCGCGACCAGGAACTCGACCGTTCCGGCGCCCACGTAGTCGACGGCCCGGGCGGCGCGCACGGACAGGTCGTACAGCGTCTGGGTGAGGTCGCCCAGCCCGGGGGCCGGCGCTTCCTCGATGACCTTCTGGTGGCGGCGCTGGAGGGAGCAGTCGCGGGTGCCGAGCGGCCATACCGTGCCGTGGGTGTCGGCGAGGATCTGCACCTCGACGTGCCGGCCGCCCTCCACGTAGGGCTCGACGAAGACCTCTCCGTCGCCGAAGGCGCTGAGCGCCTCGGCGCGGGCTGCCGTCAGTTCCGCGTCCAGTTCGGCCAGTTCGCGTACGACGCGCATGCCGCGCCCGCCGCCGCCCGCGGCCGCCTTGACGAGTACCGGGAGGTCGTCCGCGGTGACCGTCTCCAGGGGGTCGAGGCCCATCAGCTTCTTGGCGCGTGTCTTGGAGGCCATCGCCTCTATCGCCTCGGGCGGCGGCCCGATCCACACGAGACCCGCGTCGAGGACGGCGCGGGCGAAGTCGGCGTTCTCGGAGAGGAAGCCGTACCCGGGGTGCACGGCGTCCGCGCCGGCGCTCAGGGCCGCCTTCACGATCAGGTCGCCGCGCAGATACGTGTCCGCGGGCGTCGCGCCCGGGAGCCGTACCGCCGTGTCGGCCACGCGCGCGTGGAGGGCGTTCTCGTCGGCGTCCGAGTGCACGGCGACGGTTCGGATTCCCCACTCACGGCAGGTGCGGAAGACCCGGCAGGCGATCTCGCCGCGGTTCGCCACAAGGACGGAAGCAATCACTGGGACCTCACATCCGGAAGACGCCGAAGCCACCGCGCGCGCCCTCGTAGGGCGCCGTGTGGATCGCGGACAGGCACAGGCCGAGAACGGTGCGGGTGTCGCGCGGGTCGATGACCCCGTCGTCGTACAGCCGCCCGGACAGGAACATCGGCAGCGACTCCGACTCGATCTGCTGCTCCACCATGGCGCGCAGCGCCGCGTCGGCGTCCTCGTCGTACGGCCGGCCCTTCGCGGCCGCCGACTGCCGGGCGACGATCGAGAGGACGCCCGCGAGCTGCTGGGGGCCCATGACGGCGGACTTGGCGCTGGGCCAGGCGAACAGGAAGCGCGGGTCGTAGGCGCGCCCGCACATGCCGTAGTGGCCGGCTCCGTAGGAGGCGCCCATGAGGACGGACAGGTGGGGGACCTTCGAGTTGGAGACGGCGTTGATCATCATCGCGCCGTGCTTGATGATGCCGCCCTGTTCGTACTCCTTGCCCACCATGTAGCCGGTGGTGTTGTGCAGGAAGAGGAGCGGGATGTCCCGCTGGTTGGCCAACTGGATGAACTGGGCGGCCTTCTGGGACTCGGCGCTGAAGAGCACGCCCTGGGCGTTGGCGAGGATGCCGACCGGGTAGCCGTGGAGCGTGGCCCAGCCGGTCGTGAGGCTGGTCCCGTAGAGGGGCTTGAACTCGTCGAAGTCGGAGCCGTCGACGACGCGGGCGATGACCTCGCGCGGGTCGAAGGGGTGCTTCAGGTCGCCGGGGACGATGCCGAGCAGCTCGTCCTGGTCGTACTTGGGGGGCGCCGCCGGGCCGGGATCGCCATGCGCCTTGCGGTGGTTGAGGCGGGCGACCACGCGCCGGGCCTGCCGGAGGGCGTCCTGCTCGTCGGCGGCGAAGTAGTCCGCGAGACCCGACACGCGCGCGTGCATCTCGGCGCCGCCCAGGGACTCGTCGTCGCTCTCCTCGCCGGTGGCCATCTTCACCAGCGGCGGCCCGCCCAGGAAGACCTTGGCCCGCTCCTTGACCATGATCACGTGGTCGGACATGCCGGGGATGTACGCGCCGCCGGCGGTGGAGTTCCCGAAGACGACGGCCACGGTGGGGATTCCGGCGGCGGAGAGCCGGGTGAGATCGCGGAAGATGGCACCCCCGGGGATGAAGATCTCCTTCTGGGACGGCAGATCGGCGCCACCGGACTCGACGAGGCTGATGCAGGGCAGCCGGTTGGCGAGCGCGATGTCATTGGCCCGTAGGGCCTTCTTCAGGCTCCAGGGGTTGCTGGCGCCGCCGCGCACGGTCGGGTCGTTCGCCGTGATCAGGCACTCCACGCCCTCGACGACCCCGATCCCGGTGACCAGCGAGGCGCCGACCGTGTACTCGGGGGACGCGCTCCCCCAGGCCGCCAGCGGCGACAGCTCGAGGAACGGTGTGTCCGGGTCGAGCAGCAGCTCGATGCGCTCCCGGGCGAGCAGCTTGCCGCGCTCGCGGTGCCGGGCCACGTACTTCTCGCCGCCGCCCGCGAGCGCCTTGGCGTGCTCGGCGTCCAGCTCGGCGAGTCTGCCGAGCATGGCTTCTCGGTGGGCCGTGTAGTCGGGGCTGTCGGTGTCGAGGGCGGAGGAGAGGACGGTCACAGGAGGGTCTCCGGTATGTCCAGATGGCGGGAGCGGAGCCATTCGCCGAGGGCCTTGGCCTGGGGGTCGAAACGGGCCTGGGAGGCGACGCCTTCGCCGAGGATGCCTTCGACGACGAAGTTGAGGGCGCGGAGGTTGGGAAGAATGTGTCTGACAACTTTCAGATGACGGCTTTCAGGTATCAGATTCCGAAAGCTGTCCTCCGTCAGTCGATGAACCAACCAGCGCCAGGCGTCGTCCGAACGCACCCACACCCCGACATTGGCGCTTCCCCCCTTGTCACCACTGCGCGCCCCGGCGACGCATCCGAGAGGAGCCCGGCGCGTCGGCCCGGGCGGCAAAGGCTCGGGCAGTCGCGGTTCTTCCAACACCTCCAGTACGAGGGTGTCGTCGGCCGGCGCCACATGGACCCGTTGCCCGTCGTGGAGGATCGCCACATGGTCCACGGCGCCATGGGGGACGTACACATCCTCGAAGACCCCATAGGGCGAGCCCGTCCCAGGGGGCGCCATCACATGGAATCCGGGGTAGCTCGCCAGGGCCAGTTCGATGGCGGCGCCGCTCAGCGCGCGGCCGACCGTCTTCTGGTCCGGGTCCCGTACGACGAGCCGGAGCAGGGCGCTCGCGGTTTCCTCGGTGGGGGCGTCGGGGTGGTCGGTGCGGGCGAGGTCCCAGCGGACCTCCGCCGGGCGGGACTTGGCGTTGTCGAGGGCGGCCTCCATCTGGTCCCGTACGAGGGCGGCCTTCTGCTCGATGTCGAGCCCGGTGAGGACGAACACGACCTCGTTGCGGAAGCCGCCGAGCCGGTTGAGGCCGACCTTGAGCGTGGGGGGCGGGGCCTCGCCGCGCACCCCCTCGATCCGTACCCGGTCGGGGCCCTCCTGGGTCAGCCGGACCGAGTCCAGCCGCGCGGTGACGTCGGGGCCCGCGTACCGGGCGCCCTGCGTCTCGTACAGGAGCTGGGCGGTGACCGTGCCGACGTCGACGAGGCCGCCGGTGCCGTCGTGTTTGGTGATGACGCTGCTGCCGTCCTCGTGGAGTTCGGCGAGCGGGAAGCCGGGGCGGCGCAGGCGCGCCGGGTCGTGGTCGGTGAAGAAGGCGTAGTTGCCGCCGGTGGCCTGGGTGCCGCACTCCAGGACGTGTCCGGCGACCACGGCGCCCGCGAGCCGGTCGTGGTCGCGCGCTCCCCAGCCGAAGTGGGCGACGGCGGGCCCGGTGACGAGCGCCGCGTCCGTCACCCGCCCGGTGACGACGACGTCCGCGCCCTCGCGCAGGCACGCGGCGATACCGGCGCCGCCGAGGTAGGCGTGCGCGGCGAGACTCCCCGCGTACCGGTGCGTCAGGTCGTCGCCCTCGACGTGCGCGACGCGCGCCGGGATGCCGAGCCGGTCGGCCAACTCCCTTACGGCGTCGGCGAGTCCGGCCGGGTTGAGGCCGCCCGCGTTCGCGACGATACGGACGCCCCGCTCGTGCGCGAGGCCGAGGCACTCCTCCAGCTGGCCCAGGAAGGTCTTGGCGTACCCGCGCTTCGGGTCCTTCAGCCGGTCGCGGCCCAGGATCAGCATCGTCAGCTCGGCGAGATAGTCACCGGTGAGGACGTCCAGCGGGCCGCCGGTGAGCATCTCGCGCAGGGCGTCGAAGCGGTCGCCGTAGAAGCCGGAGGCGTTGCCGATGCGCAGCGGCCGTACGGGGGTCACCGCCCGCCCCCCTGCGGCGCGCGTCCGGCGCCCGGCGGGCCCGCGAAGGCCTGTGCGATGTCCAGCCAGCGGTCGGCGTCGGGACCTTCGGCCCGTACGGCGAGATCGGCGCGGTTCGCCCGTTGGGTCACCAGCAGGCAGAAGTCGAGGGCCGGGCCGGTGACCCGCTGGGCGGCATCCGCAGGGCCGTACGTCCACAACTCGCCCAAGGGGCTGACGAGTTCCACGCGGAATTCCTCCCCGGGCACGGCCAGCCCCCGTACCCCGAAGGCGAAGTCACGGGCCCGCACCCCGATGCGGACCACATGCTTCAGCCGGTCCGTGGGGGTGCGCACCACACCCAGAGCGTCGGCCACGTCCTGTCCATGGGCCCACGTCTCCATAAGACGGCCGGTGGCCATAGAGGCGACCGACATGGGCGGCCCGTACCAGGGGAACCGGGTTCCGGTGGGTGCCGCGCGCAGGGCCTCCTCCAGCGCGGCCCGCCCCTCGCGCCAGCCGGCGAGCAGCCGGGCGGGCGGCAGCGCGGCTCCCTCCTCCGCTCCGTCGTCCACGAACCCGTCGGGCGAGGCGAGCGCCTTCTCGACCTCCTTCGCGAAGGCCTCGGCGTCCGTCACGGCGAGCAGCGCGGAACGGTCGGTCCAGGCGAGATGGGCGATCTGGTGGGCGACGGTCCATCCGGGAGCGGGCGTCGCGAGCGCCCACCGCCCTGCCTCCAACTCCCCCACCAACCGGTCGAGTTCCTCGCTCTCCCGGTGCAGATCGTCGATCACGGACGACGGGTCGGACACGATGCGCTCCCCTCGGGGCACGACGTTGTGTGCCCCGGAGCATGACAGCGGCCAGAGAAACAAGCAAGCATGCTTGCATTAATTGGCGCGGATGCAGGACGGATACGGATCCGATACAGATACCGATACCGATACGGATACGCAGACAGCTACGGATACAGCCACGGCTGCCGGCTGTGCTGCGCGCGGGCGCCGGTCGCGGTGGCGGTCGGGCCGCGGATCCAGCTGACGGAGAGTCACCGGCGACTTCGCCATGCACAGGTCACCCCACTAGGATTTCCCGCCATGCTCCCCCCTTCCCCACTCCACCCCGGCCCCGACGCGACCGTCTACCGCTTCGGAATGCGCCGGCTCCGGACCGGCCTGCCGGGCACGCTGATCGCGCTCCTCCTCGCACCGCTCCCGCTCGTCGTCACGGCGGGCAAGGGCGGGGCAGGCGTCGGACAGTGGATCTTCGCCGGGGTGTGGCTGCTGCTCTGGGGCGGGCTCGGGGTGCTGATGGCGTGCGCGCTGTGGGCGGGGCGCGGCACACTGCTGGCCTTCGACGCGCACGGGGTGTGGTGGCGGCACAGCCAAGAGCGGCAGACGGTGGTGCCGTGGCAGTCGCTGGCCGGGGTCGGGCTGTACTGGGCGCACAAGGGCAGCGCCAAGGCCGGCCAGAAGATCATGAGCCTTGAACTGTGTCCGTACGGCGATGTCGACGACGCCGATCCCGTGCTCAAGCCGCTCATCGTGCGGGACCAGCCGCTGCGGCCCGGCCTGCCGGACCGCCGCTACCGGATCGGCGTCCCGATGTACGCCGGCCGCCGCTGGGGGCGCGAACTCGCCCAGGCCGCGTACGAGCGCGCGCCGCAGCTCTGGTTCGGCGAGCACGAGCGGCCGTACGGCTACATGGGGGTCCTGCGGCGCATGAGGTGAACGGCCGGCGCGGCCGGGCAGCCGGTCAGCCGCCGGTCCCGAATTCCCCGTCCGATTCCAGCCCCTTGGCCTTCCCCCGCCCCACCTGCGTCCGCACCGCCCCTATGCTCGCCGCGATGACCAGGGCGATGGCCAGGGCCTCGGTGGCGGAGAGTGCCTGGTTCAGGACGAGGAAACCGGCGGTGGCGGCGAGGGCCGGTTCGAGGCTCATCAGGACGGCGAAGGTGGACGCGGGCAGGCGGCGCAGGGCGAGGAGTTCGAGGGTGTAGGGCAGGACCGAGGAGAGGACGGCCACCGAGGCGCCCAGCGCGACCGTGGTCGGGACGAGGAGCTTCGAGCCGGACTCGACGATCCCCAGGGGCAGGAAGGCCACCGCCGCGACCGCCATGGCGAGGGCGAGCCCGTCGGCCTGGGGGAAGCGTCGGCCCGTACGCGCACTGAAGATGATGTATGCCGCCCACATGGTGCCGGCGCCCAGGGCGAACGCGACACCGGCGGGGTCGAGACTGCTGAAGCCTCCGCCGCCGAGCAGGAAGACGCCGCAGAGCGCGAGACCGGCCCAGATCAGGTTCACGGCGCGGCGGGAGGCGAGGACGGAGAGCACCAGCGGGCCGAGCACTTCGAGGGTGACGGCGGGGCCCAGCGGGATGCGGGCGACCGCCTGGTAGAAGAGCCCGTTCATCGCGGCCATCGTCACGCCGAAGACGACGACCGTGCCCCAGTCGGCGCGCGAGTGTCCGCGGACCCGGGGGCGGCAGACCGCGAGCAGCACGATCGCGGCGACCAGCAGCCGCAGTGTCACGACGCCGAGGGCGCCGACCCGTGGCATCAGGGTCACCGCCAGGGCGCCGCCGAACTGCACGGAGACTCCTCCGGCGAGCACCAGACCCAGCGGGCCGAGGGAGCCGCCCCGCCGGCCCGGGCCGTCCGTCGTGGGCACAGCCGCCGTGGGGACACCCGTCGTAGGCGCGCCGCCCGTGGGCACGGATGCCGTCGCGGGGGCGGCCGGGGCCGGGGAGGACGAGGCGGCGCTGGGCGTGTTCACGGGGCCTTCCAGGGAATCGACTCAGGGTTCGTTCATCATGGTGTACCTGTCGGTCCAGGGTAATGGACTTCGTCAGGTGTGTGAACCCGTTGCGCAACTGTCCTGGGGTGACGGGAGACGGTCAGCCCACCTTCTTTGACACGTCGACGGATGGTCCGGTCAGAGCATCCGGGGCTGGAGACCCGTTCGTAGCCCGAGCCGTGGACCAAAGCGAGCACCACCCTGGTGAATGACGCAACGGTGTTGGGCACCAGCTCCTCAGGCACTCCAGTGCGCCTCGAGGCCTGAAGCGACCTCGGCCGGCTTCTGGAGCACCGTCCAGTTGGGGGATGTCTAGCGGCGGGACATGTACAGCCCCAGCGCCTTGTGCAGCAGCCGGT
The DNA here is from genome assembly GCF_042881985.1 of Streptomyces sp. NPDC058246. Lineage (NCBI taxonomy): Bacteria > Bacillati > Actinomycetota > Actinomycetes > Kitasatosporales > Streptomycetaceae > Streptomyces > Streptomyces sp. NPDC058246. Next base: position 102,103 of record NZ_JBHVWZ010000008.1, read on the forward strand.
TGAGGGGGAAGTCCCACTCGCCGAGGTATTCGACGGCCTCGCCGCCCGCGCCCGCCTTGAAGCGGAGGAGGCCGAGGAGGTGGTTGGACTCCTCCAGCGTGTCGGTGATGCCGCGGAAGTCGTAGACGGCGGCGCCTAGTTCGTGGGCGTCGGTCATCATGCGCCACTGGATGGCGTTGTTGGGCTGGACCTCGCGCTTGCGGCTGGTGGAGGCGCCGTAGGAGTACCAGACGTGGGTGCCGACGGTCAGCATGGTGGCCGCCGCGAGGACCTCGCCGTCATGGTGGGCGAGGTAGAGCCGCATACGGTCCGGATCCTCTGCGGTCAGCGCGGTCCACATGCGCTGGAAGTAGGGCAGCGGGCGCGGGATGAAACGGTCGCGTTCGGCCGTCTCCGCGTACAGCTCGTAGAAGGCGGGCAGGTCGTCGTGGCCGCCCCGCACCACCTTCACGCCCGCCTTCTCGGCCTTCTTGATGTTGCGCCGCCACTGCTGGTTGAGGCCCCGGTGGATGTCCTCCACCGACCGCCCGGCGAACGGCACCTGGAAGACGTACCGCGGCTGTCCGGCCGCGAAGCCCTCCTCGCCGCCGGGCTCGGTGCGCCGCCAGCCCATCCGCCGCAGCCGCTCCGCCACCTCCTCGGCCCCCGGCTCGTACGTCGTCGCCGCCACGTCCGCGAGTCGCCGTGCCGTCGGATCGGCGATCGCCTCCTTGACCGCGTCCGCGCTCCACCGGCGGGCGACGACCGGCGGCCCCGTCTTCACCGAGAACGCGCCGCGCGACTTGAGGTACGCGAGCATCGGGGCGAGCCAGCGCTCGGCGAGGTCCGCCGCGTGCCAGTCGATGACCGGTCCCTCGGGCAGATACGCGAGATACCGCTTCACCTTCGGCAGCGGACGCAACAGCACCAGCCCGACGCCGGCCAACTGCCCCCGCTCGTCGAACCACCCCAGGCTCTCCGCCCGCCAGTCCGGCTTGACGTCACCCCACGACGGCACCTGCATATGGCTGACCGAGGGCCGCGTCCTGATGAACGCCAGGTGTTCCTCGCGGGTGATCGCCTGAAGACGGAGACTCATGCGTGCTGCTCCTCGGGGCCTCGTGTCGGGTCGCTCGCCAGCGTACTTACGGCTGACCCTCCGTCAGCTCCGCCGCCAGCACCTCCGCCAGGTGTCGCCCCCTGCGCCCCGCCAGTTGCTCCAGCTGCGTGCGGCAGGAGAAGCCGTCCGCCAGGATCACCGTGTCGTCCGTGGCGGCCCGGACCGCCGGGAGCAGTTGCTCCTCCGCGCAGGCCGCGGACACCTCGTAGTGGCCCTTCTCGAAGCCGAAGTTTCCCGCCAGGCCGCAGCAGCCGCCCGCGAGGGTGCCGGTCAGGCCCGCCGCCTCGCGCAGCCGGCGCTCCGCCGCGTCGCCGAGGACGGCGTGCTGATGGCAGTGGGTCTGGCCGACGACCGGACGGTCGAGGCGGGGCGGGGTCCAGTCGGGAGCGTGCCGTTCCAGAGCCTGCGCGAACGTCAGCACCGCCGCCGCGAGACGCGCCGCGCGGGGGTCGTCGTGCAGCAGCTCCGGCAGGTCCGTGCGGAGGGCGGCGGCGCAGCTCGGTTCCAGGACGACGACCGGGATGCCGTCCATCTCCAGGTACGGCTCCATCAGGTCGAGCGTGCGGCGCAGCACGGCGCGGGCGCGGTCGAGCTGACCGGTCGAGACGTACGTCAGCCCGCAGCAGACGCGGTGGCGTCGGCGGCCGCGCAGGACCGTGCGGATGCCGAGGGGGCCCGACCGCCCGTCCCCGATCGGCCCGTACTTCATCCGGGGCGGCGGCAGCAGCACCGTCAGCCCCGCCGCCTCCAGGACCCGTACGGCCGCTTTGCCGACGGCGGGCGAGAGGTGCTCGGTGAAGGTGTCGGGCCACAGGACCACGGTGTCCCCACCGAAGCCACCACCTTCCGGGGGCGCCCCGCGCTCCGCCTTGCGCGCCTTCGCCCGCGCCCGGTCCCGGAACCCCCGCGACCACCACCCGCTGAACGTCTCCCGGGCCACCCGGGGAATCCCCCGCTCGGGCGCGATGCCGCCCACCCGCTTGCCCACGGCGGCCAACGGCCGTACGGAGGAAAGGAAGTTGACCAGTCGAGCCGAGTGCGTCCGGGTGACTGCGGCCAGCCACACCGGGAGCCACCCCATCGCGTAGTGCGCCGCCGGCCGCCTGCGCCCCTCGTAGTGGTGGTGCAGGAACTCCGCCTTGTACGTGGCCATGTCGACGCCGACCGGGCAGTCGGACTTGCAGCCCTTGCAAGAAAGACACAGGTCCAGCGCGTCACGGACCTCCGTCGACCGCCAGCCGTCCGTCACCACCTCGCCCGCGAGCATCTCGTGCAGCAGCCGCGCCCGCCCGCGCGTGGAGTGCTCCTCCTCGCCGGTCGCCCGGAAGGACGGGCACATGACACTGCCCGAAGCGGCCTCCGTCGTACGGCACTTGGCGACCCCCACGCACCTGCGCACCGCCGCCGAGAAGTCGCCGCCGTCCGCCGGATATCCGAAGGCCACGTCCACCGGCTTTCGCGGCAGCACCGCGAACCGCAGGTTCTCGTCCAGCCGGTGCGGGCGTACCAGCATGCCGGGGTTGAGCAGGTCGTCCGGGTCCCAGAGGTCCTTGGCACGCTCGAAGAGGCCGACCAGTTCGGCGCCGTACATCCTGGGCAGCAGCTCCGCCCGTGCCTGGCCGTCCCCGTGCTCGCCGGACAGCGAGCCGCCGTGGGACACGACCAGTTCGGCGAGGTCCTCGGAGAAGCGCCTGAAGCGGCCCACGCCCGCCGCGGTCATCAGGTCGAAGTCGATGCGGACGTGGATGCAGCCGTCGCCGAAGTGCCCGTACGGCGTGCCGCGCAGGCCGTGGGCCGTGAGCAGGCCCCGGAAGTCGCGGAGGTAGGCGCCGAGCCGGGCCGGTGGCACCGCGCAGTCCTCCCAGCCGGGCCAGGCCTCGCTGCCGTCCGGCATCCGGGTCGCCATACCGCTCGCGTCCTCGCGCAGCCGCCACAGGGCACGCTGCCTGGCCGGATCGGTGACCACCATCGCGTCCAGGACGTCCGCGGCCCGCACGATCGCGTCCGCACGCGCGCGTGCCTCCGCCTCCGCATCGCCGCCGGTCTCCACGAACAGCCAGGCGCCGCCGCGCGGCAGCCCCGCGTCGGCCGGCACGAGGTCCGCGGCCATCCCCTCCACGGTCAGCGGCCCTCCCCCACTCTCGGCTTCGCTCGGGCGGGGGGACCCCCATGGCGACAGGCCTGCCGCCGCCTCCGCCGCCGCGCTCTCGTCCGCGTACGCCAGCACGGCCAGCGCCCGCGCGCGGGGCGCCTCCACGAGTCGTACGACCGCCTCGGTCAGCACCCCGAGCGTGCCCTCGGAGCCGCAGAAGGAGCGGGCGACGTCCGCGCCCTTCTCGGGAAGGAGGGCATCCAGCGCGTACCCGGAGATCCGGCGCGGCAGCTCCGGGAAGCCGGTCCGCAGGCGCGCCAACTCGCCCTCCACCAGGGCCCGGAGGCCGTCCGGAGCGCCAGCCCACCGCTGCCCCAACCGCGCGGACGCCCCTCGGGCGGTGACGACCGACAGCTCCCGCACGCTGTCCGCCGTGGTGCCCCAGGCCACCGAGTGGGACCCGCACGAGTTGTTGCCGATCATCCCGCCGAGGGTGCAGCGGCCGTGGGTCGAGGGGTCGGGGCCGAAGCGCAGGCCGTGCGGGGCGGCGGCGTCCTGGAGGCGGTCCAGGACGACACCGGGCTGGACGACGGCCGTACGGGCCCGCGGGTCGAGCGAGACGATGCGGTTCATGTGGCGGGTGAAGTCCAGGACGATGCCCGTGCCCGTGGCTTGGCCGGCGATCGACGTGCCGCCGCCGCGCGGCACGACCGGCACGCCGTGCGCGCGGCACACGGCGAGGGCCGCCGCCACGTCCTCGGCGTCGCGCGGGGCCACGACGCCGAGCGGGACGCGCCGGTAGTTGGACGCGTCCATGGTGGTCAGCGCCCGTGCGGTCGCGTCGAAGGCGACCTCGCCGCGCACGGCCTTCGCCAGCCCGGCCCGCAGCGCCCGCGCCGCCTCCGCGGAGTCCGTCGCCGACGACGGCACCGATGTGCTCTGGTCCCCGAGATCCGTCATGCCTCCAGGATGCCGCCCTGCACCGACAGCGACCCTCGGCCGCGCGCCTCATATCGCGGCCCGCAGCACGCCTCACACGGGTCACTCCGCAGCCCCCGGGGAGGGGTAGGGGCGGAGGGGGCGAGAAAGCCCCCGGCGTGGACACGGCGTCTCACCGGACGGACTCCGTTTCCGACACGTTTCACAAAACAGCTACGCTCCGTCCGTGGCTGATATCCAGATCCCCGCTGACATCAAGCCCGCCGACGGACGATTCGGCGCGGGCCCCTCCAAGGTGCGGACGGAGGCGCTGGACGCGCTGGCCGCGACCGGCAGTTCCCTGCTCGGCACCTCCCACCGCCAGGCCCCGGTCAAGAACCTGGTCGGCAAGGTCAGGGAAGGCATCAGCGAGCTCTTCTCGCTGCCCGACGGGTACGAGGTCGTCCTCGGCAACGGCGGCTCCACCGCGTTCTGGGACATCGCGACCCACGGTCTGATCGAGAACAAGTCGCAGCACCTCACCTTCGGCGAGTTCAGCTCCAAGTTCGCCAAGGCGGCGGGGCTCGCCCCGTGGCTCGCCGAGCCCACCGTGATCTCCTCCGACCCCGGCACGCACCCCGAGCCGGCCGCGGAGGCGGGCGTCGACGTCTACGCCTTCACCCACAACGAGACCTCGACCGGTGTCGCGGCCCCGATCAAGCGCGTGCAGGGCGCCGACGAGGGCTCCCTCGTACTCGTGGACGCCACCTCGGGCGCCGGCGGCCTGCCGGTCGACGTCGCCGAGACCGACGTCTACTACTTCGCCCCGCAGAAGTCCTTCGCCTCCGACGGCGGCCTGTGGATCGGCGTCTTCTCCCCGGCCGCGATCGAGCGCGCCGAGCGCGTCCACGCGAGCGGCCGCCACGTGCCGGAGTTCTTCTCGCTCCCCACGGCGATCGACAACTCCCGCAAGAACCAGACGTACAACACCCCGGCCCTCGCCACCCTCTTCCTGCTCAACGAGCAGCTGGAGTGGATCAACGGCCAGGGCGGCCTGGCGTGGTCCACGGCCCGCACCAAGGACTCCTCCACACGCCTGTACACCTGGGCCGAGGAATCCAAGTACGCGACCCCGTTCGTGACCGACCCGGCCAAGCGCTCGCAGGTCATCGGCACGATCGACTTCTCGGACGAGATCGACGCCGCCGCCGTCGCCAAGACCCTGCGCGCCAACGGCATCGTCGACACCGACCCCTACCGCAAGCTCGGCCGCAACCAGCTCCGCGTCGCCATGTTCCCGGCCATCGACCCGGCGGACGTCGAGGCGCTGACGAAGTGCGTCGACTACGTGATCGAGAAGCTGTAACTCTTTCGGGTAAGGCGCGTTCCGGTACGCCGACGGGGGCGCCCGGCACTGTCACAGTGCCGGGCGCCCCCGTTCTCGGTTCTCGCGGGTCAGTTGCGCCGCAGCAGTCGCTTGAAGCCGAGGACGACGGCGAAGACGGCGGCGATCGCGATGGCGCCGACCTTGAAACCGTCGCTCGTGCCGTTGCCGGAGCCGCCACCGTCGGCGGCCGAACCGCCGCCCTGGGAGGGCGACTTGGATCCGGAGCCGCTGTAGCCGGGCGCGTCCTCCGGCTGTACGGGGCTGTTCGCGCCCTCGCTGCCGTACATGAGCTTCGATCCGTCGGGGGTGTAGGTGACGGACTCGCCCTGCCCCTGGAGGGGGACGTTGAGCCGGCCCCGCCGCTTGATCTTCCCGCCGTTCCAGTCGTACGCGATCCCGCCGAAGTAGCCGCGTACGGCGAGCTGTTCGCCGTCGGGCGAGAAGGCGCCGTCGGTGACCCAGAGGTCGATGGTGGCGACGGGCTCGAAGATGTTGGTGCCGGAGGCGGAGAGCTGGGCGGGGCCCTCGTAGAGGTGGCCGCCGTCCTCGTTCTTGTCGGCGATGTAGACCCGCCCGGTCTTCGGATGGACCATCAGGGCCTCGGCGTTGCGCGGGCCGTCCGCGTACTTCACGACGTACTGCGTGGCGCGGATCGTCTGGTCCTTCAGGACCTTCGGCTCGGGGAGCTTGTAGATCCACACGTGGTCCCACTTGCCGCCGAGGTTGTCGCCGATGTCGCCGACGTAGAGGTTGTCGTCCGGGCCGATGGAGATGGCCTCGACGTCCCGGGGCGCGCCGACCCCGGTCATGGTGACGGTGGCGACGGTGCGGCCCGTCCTGCTGTCGACGGCGTACAGGTAGGCCCCGTCGTCGCTGTCGTTGTGGGTCCAGTAGATGCCGGGGTGGGCGTGCGAGGCGGCGAGTCCACTGGACTCGGTGATCCTCGGGTCCTTGATGGTGAACCCGTCGTCCCCGCCGGCGGCGAGGGCCGGGGTCGCCAGGGCGACGACGAGGACGGCTCCGGCAAGGCACGGCAGCGATCGGCGCATGGCCCCAAGCTTGCCATCCCGGCCGACGGTTCAGGCGGGCCCGGCCCTGCCCGCCGGCCCGTCCGGTGGCGGGGCGCTCGCCGGCCCGTCCTCGGCGGCGTGCCCGCCCCCCGGGCCGCCGCCGCGGCGTGTCCAGCCTCACACCCGTACGGAGCCCGTGGCACCCCCGCCGATCGTCCATGATGAGCGGATGCTCAGGTTCATGCCCGTCGGCGACTCCATGACGATCGGTAGCGCGGGCGAACACACTTGGCGTTACCGAATGTGGCAGCACCTGCGCGCGACGTACGGAGGCCCGTTCAAGATCGTCGGTCCGCGCGAGACGCTCTACGACCAGGCGACGGAGTCCCCCGACTCGTACGACTACGCCGACCCGGACTTCCCCCGCGCCCATCTGGCCGGCTGGGGCGAGGGCTGGATCCACATGGCCCCGCTGATCCGCGAGGCGGTCCGCGCGCAGCGCGCCGACGTCCTGCTGGTCTCCCTCGGCCTGATCGACCTCGGTTTCTATACCAACGCGCCCCAGACGGCGGCGAACGCCCGCACCTTCGTCGAGGAGGCCCGCGCCGCCAACCCGCGCGTTCGCATGGTGATGCTGCCGGTGATCCCGAACGTCCGCGCCGAGTCCGACGCCCCCTTCGCCGCCGAACTCGCCGCCTTCAACGAGCTCCTCGCCAAGACGGTGGCCGACCTCGACGAACCCCGCTCCCCCCTCCTGATGGCCTCCCCGCCGCCCTCGTACGACATCCACTTCGACACGTACGACGGCACCCACCCGAACGCGAGCGGCGAGCACAAGATCGCGGAGGGCTTCGCGGAGGCGATGTACCAGGCATGGGACCTGGGCGAGCCGTACACGGCCGAAACCGCCTGACCGGATCCGGGCGTGGCCTGGTCACCGTGCGTATCGTTGTACCGCGCGGCTGCACTTGTCGTAGGGGCGGCCGGGGAGGAGCGCCACGATGACCGTCCTTGAAGACAGGATCGAGATGGCCGAGGAAAGCGGCGAGCTGACTCTGGACGTCATGTTCGAGGGGCTCGAGAAGATGCCCATCCCCGAGGGAACCAAGGTCGAGATCGTCGGGGGGAACATCTTCATGTCACCGCAACGGCAAACCCATTGGGAGATCATCCTCGACATCGTGGAGCAACTGCGCGGCAGGTACGCCCGTAAGCGGTTGGCGTCCGACGTACGGATCGACTTCCCCGGGCACCTGAACGGTTTCGCCTGCGACGTGGCGGCGCTGGCCGATCGATCGGTGAAAGACGACAAAGGCCGCTGGCGCTACCAGGACGTCGAGTTCGTGGCCGAGATCATCTCCAAGGACACCGCCGCCAATGACTACGGCCCCAAGAAACTCACGTACGCCCTCGCCGAGGTCCCCGTCTACCTCATCGTCGACCCCTACCAGGGCAGGTGCCGCCTGTTCACTCAGCCCAAGGACGGCGACTACGCCACCGAGACGAAGAGCGCATTCGGCGACCCTGTGGACCTCACCGGCACGGTAGTCGGCCTCACCCTCACCACAGACGAATTCCCCCGGGACTGAATGCCGGCCGTACGGCACGATGCCGCGACGATCGCGGCCTCGCCCGTACCTCCCGTCGTTGCTCAAGGCCGGATCTGGGTCCCCCAACGAGCAGGGGGCGGTCCGCCTGCCCAGGAAGCCGACCCACCCGACGACGGTGCGCTTGCCTAGAGCGCACTCCACGCCGTTGGCTAGGGACTCATGAAGTACACGCAGCTCGGACGCACGGGACTCAAGGTCAGCCGGCTCGTCCTCGGCACCATGAACTTCGGTCCGCAGACCGACGAGGCCGACAGCCACGCCATCATGGACGCGGCCCTGGACTCGGGGATCAACTACTTCGACACCGCGAACGTGTACGGCTGGGGCGAGAACAAGGGCCGTACGGAAGAGATCATCGGGAACTGGTTCGCCAAGGGCGGCGAGCGGCGCGACAAGGTCGTGCTCGCCACCAAGGTGTACGGGAACATGGCCGCCGACGGCGACGCCTGGCCCAACCACGACAAGCTCTCCGCGCTCAACATCCGGCGCGCGGTCGACGCCAGCCTCAAGCGGCTGCAGACCGACTACATCGACGTCTACCAGTTCCATCACATCGACCGCGCCACTCCCTTCGAGGAGATCTGGCAGGCGATCGACGTGCTGGTGCAGCAGGGGAAGATCCTCTACGTCGGGTCGTCCAACTTCCCCGGCTACAAGATCGCCCAGGCCAACGAGATCGCCGCCCGGCGTCACGGCACGATCGGGCTCGTCAGCGAGCAGTGCCTCTACAACCTCGCCGAGCGGCGCGCAGAGATGGAGGTCATCCCGGCCGCGCAGGAGTACGGGCTCGGGGTCATCCCCTGGTCCCCGCTGCAGGGCGGTCTGCTCGGCGGGGTCATCAAGAAGGAGGTCCAGGGCGGGCGCCGGGCGAGCGGCCGGGCCGCCGACTCCCTCGCCAACGCCTCCGTCCGCGCCCAGATCCAGGCGTACGAGGATCTGCTCGACAAGCACGGCCTGGAGCCCGGCGAGGCCGCGCTGGCCTGGCTGCTCACCCGGCCCGGCGTCACCGGGCCCATCGTCGGCCCGCGCACCGCCGAGCAGTTGGAGTCCGCGCTGCGCGCCGTCGAGCTGGAGCTGTCGGAGGAGGTCCTGGAAGGGCTCGACGAGATCTTCCCGGGACCGGGGCCGTCGCCGGAGGCCTTCGCCTGGTGACCCAGGTGCCTTCCGGGCACCCCGGAGCGCGGCGGTGGCGGTCGGTTATCTGACCGCCGCCGCCAGCGCCACCACGACGAACATCAGCACGAGCACACCGGCCATGATCCGGTTACGGGTCTTCGGGTTCACGCCATCGAGGTTAACCGGCGGCCGTGCCGGGCCCGTCGGCCGCCCCCAGCGGCCAGCTCGCGACCGTCTCGTAGCGGGGCTGCTCGCCCGGCACCCCCGACTGCGGCAGATTGCTGCGTACGAGACACAGTTCCCCCACCGTCCACTCCCGCCCGGCGAACGCGTCCAGGGCGCTGAGGTACGCCGCGAAGTCCACGGAAGCCGGACCCGGGGCCGGGGCGGCGGATCGGGAAGCGCGGGTGCGCGCGACCGTCAGATGCGGGCGATAGCGGCGGTGCACCTCCATCGGGAGGCCCGTCTTGCGCGCCGCCGCCTCCGCCCGGTCCGCGAGCAGCCGCAGTGCCGGTACGTCACCCTCCGCGCCCACCCACAGCGCACGGTCGCCGAAGTGGCCACCGCCGTGCAGGGCCAGCGGGAAGGGGGCGGTGCGGCGGGCCGCGCGCGCCAGCCGTTCCGACAGCTCCGGGACGGTCTCCTCGGCCACCTCGCCGTAGAAGGCGAGGGTGAAGTGCCAGCCGGGGCGGCCCGTCCAGCGCAGTCCGTCCGCGCCCGGCAGCCGGTGCAACTCGTCCACCGCCGAGCCGAGTTCACGTACCGCGTCCTTCGGTGGCAGCACGGCCGCAAAGAGTCTCATGGCGTCACCCTTCCAGGGAACGGATCATCCGGCGACCCCCGCCCGCCATGGAGATACGCACACCCCGCCGGCGCAGCTGAAGCCTGGCGGGACGAGAAGGCCGGGCGAAGCGCCGTCCGTCACGCCCGTCACGCCGTCACGCCCGTCACGCCCGTCACGCCGTCACGCCGTCACGCCGTCACGGCGAGCTGCTCTCTCCGTTCTCTCGGTACGAAGCGGACCCGGGGGTGGCCGTGGTGCCAGCCGACCGAGAGGCGCAGGCCTCCGACGCGGGACAGGACCAGGCCGATGGTGACCGCGGCCACCATGGAGATCAGGCCGCCGAGGGCGAAGCCGACGCGGGCGCCGTAGGCGTCGGTGATCCAGCCGACGAGGGGCGCGCCCAGCGGTGTGCCGCCCATGAAGACCATCATGAAGAGGGCCATGACGCGGCCGCGCATGGCGGGGTCGGTGGCCATCTGGACCGCGGTGTTCGCGGTGACGTTGACCGTCAGGCCGAAGATCCCGATCGGAACCATGAGGAGCGAGAAGAGCCAGAGGGAGGGGGCCACCGCCGCCACCACTTCCAGGGCTCCGAAGGCGACGGCTGCCGCGATCAGGATGCGCAGCCGGGCCGTGCCGCGGCGGGCCGCAAGCAGGGCGCCGGCCAGCGAGCCGATCGCCATCAGCGTGTTGAAGAGGCTGTACGCGCCTGCGCCCGCGTGGAAGGTGTCGTCCGCGTACGCCGAGAGCCAGACCGGGAAGTTGAAGCCGAAGGTGCCGATGAAGCCGACCAGGACGATCGGCCAGATCAGCTCGGGACGGCTCGCGACGTACTTCAGGCCCTCGCGGAGCTGGCCCTTGCCGCGTGGCGCGCGCTCGACCACGTGCAGTTCGCGGGCGCGCATCATGAGCAGGCCCGCGATCGGGGCCACGAAGGACAGGCCGTTGAAGAGGAAGGCCCAGCCGGTGCCGACGCCGGTGATCAGCACGCCCGCCACGGCGGGGCCGACCAGACGGGCGGACTGGAAGTTCGCCGAGTTCAGGCTGACCGCGTTCTGCAGCTGGCCCGGGCCGACCATCTCGGAGACGAAGGACTGGCGGGCCGGGTTGTCCACGACCGTGGCGAGGCCGACGGCGAAGGCGGCCAGGTAGACGTGCCAGACCTGGACGTGGCCGGAGAGGGTGAGGAAGGCGAGCGCGAGGCCGGTGACGGCCATCGCCGTCTGGGTCACCAGCAGCGCGGGGCGCTTGGGCAGGCGGTCGACGAGAACGCCGCCGTACAGCCCGAAGAGCAGCATCGGCAGGAACTGCAGCGCGGTGGTGATGCCGACCGCGGTGGACGAGCCGGTCAGGCTCAGCACCAGCCAGTCCTGGGCGATGCGCTGCATCCAGGTGCCGGTGTTGGAGACGACCTGGCCGAGGAAGAACAGGCGGTAGTTCCGGATCTTCAGCGAGCTGAACATGGATGAGGAGCGGGAGGCGCGCTCAGGGGTGGGCGGGGAGTCGTGGGTGGCTGGTGCGGGGGCGGAATCTGCTCCGGGTCCCGTACTCAAAAGGGCTCGCCTCCTAGGCAGTCGTCTACGTCGGCGTCAGGTGACGTCGGCGTGTCGAAGGCGGCCCCGGTGAGCAGGGCCGCCCGGTGGATCACAGTTGTGCGAGCTTTTCCAGGACGGGCGCGGCCTCGCGGACCTTCGCCCATTCGTCCTCGTCGAGGGCCTCGACCAGTCCGGCCAGGAACGCGTTCCGCTTGCGACGGCTCTCTTCGAGCATCGCCTCGGCCTTGTCGGTCTGGGTGACGACCTTCTGGCGTCGGTCCTCGGGATGTGGCTCCAGCCTGACCAGGCCCTTGGCCTCGAGGAGCGCGACGATGCGCGTCATCGAGGGCGGCTGCACATGCTCCTTGCGGGCGAGCTCGCCGGGCGTGGCCGTGCCGCAGCGGGCGAGGGTGCCGAGCACCGACATCTCGGTGGGGCTCAGCGACTCGTCGACCCGCTGGTGCTTGAGTCGACGCGACAACCGCATCACTGCGGAGCGCAAGGCGTTCACGGCGGCCTCGTCGTCGCCATGGGTGAGGTCAGGCATGTCTTTAGCGTAACTCATTACTCTCCCTAAAGACCACCGCTGTGCCCGTGAACCGCGCCACCCAACCCTGCCATCACTCATACGAGTGAGTCCGCTCCGGAAAGTGACACCTCACCCGCCGGGGTCCGGCGACCCTCGACTCCATGGGGACCAGCGTGCTCAGCCTGCGGATAGACGGGGAGCTGCTCGACCGGCTCCGGCACCATGCCGCCAAACGCGGAATGAGCGTCCAGGACTATGTCGTCCGGACGCTCATTCGCGATGACTTCGACGAGCGGTTCCAGACCGCGGTCGAGGAGACGGAGAAGTTCTACGGGGTCACCTGAGACCCCGCGCCCCCGCTTACGTCAGGCCCAGGGCCGGCATCAGGTAGTAGAAGCCGAACACCGCCGCCACCACGTACATCGCGATCGGGATGCCGCGACCGCGCCCGGCGGCCAGGCGCAGCACCACGAAGGTGATGAAGCCCATACCGATGCCGTTGGTGATCGAGTAGGTGAACGGCATCATCACCATCGTGATGAAGGCCGGGATCGCGATCGTGTAGTCGGCCCAGTCGATCTCCTTGACCGAGCCGGCCAGGATCAGGAAGCCGACCGCAAGCAGCGCGGGCGTGGCGGCCTGGGACGGCACCATCGTGGCGACGGGCGTCAGGAAGAGCGCGACGGCGAAGAGCGCGCCCGTGACGACGTTGGCGAAGCCGGTGCGCGCGCCCTCGCCGACGCCCGCCGTGGACTCCACGAAGCAGGTGGTGGCCGAGGAGGAGGAGACGCCGCCCGCGGCGACCGCGATGCCGTCGACGAAGAGGACCTTGCTGATGCCGGGCATGTTGCCCTGCGCGTCGGTCAGCTTGGCCTCGTCGCTGACGCCCATGATCGTGCCCATCGCGTCGAAGAAGCACGACAGCAGCACGGTGAAGACGAAGAGGATGCCGGTCAGCAGGCCGACCTTGTCGAAGCCGCCGAAGAGGCTGACCTTGCCGACGAGACCGAAGTCCGGGGTGGCGACCGGGTTGCCGGGCCACTTCGGGGTGGTCAGACCCCAGGACGGGACCTTGGCGACGGCGTTGATGATCAGCGCGAGGACCGTCATCGCGACGATCGAGATCAGGATCGCGCCGGGCACCTTGCGCACGATCAGCGCGAGCGTGAGCAGCGCGCCGAGGATGAAGACCAGGACGGGCCAGCCGTTGAGGTGACCGTCGGCGCCGAGCTGGAGCGGGACCGTGGTCTGCGCGGCGTCCGGGATGCGCGAGACGAAGCCGGAGTCGACCAGGCCGATCAGCATGATGAACAGGCCGATACCGATCGAGATGCCCTTGCGCAGCCCCAGCGGCACGGCGTTCATGACTCGCTCACGCAGACCGGTGGCGACCAGCAGCATCACGATGAAGCCGGCCAGGACCACCATGCCCATCGCGTCGGGCCAGGACATCCGGGGCGCGAGCTGGAGCGCGACGACCGTGTTGACCCCCAGGCCCGCCGCCAGCGCGATCGGCACATTGCCGATGACGCCCATGAGGAGCGTCGCGAAGGCCGCGGTCAGGGCGGTCGCGGTGACCAGCTGGCCGTTGTCCAGGTGATGCCCGTACATGTCCTTCGCGCTGCCCAGGATGATCGGGTTCAGCACGATGATGTAGGCCATCGCGAAGAAGGTGGCGAAACCACCCCGGATCTCGCGCGGCAGCGTGCTGCCCCGCTCGGAGATCTTGAAGTAGCGGTCGAGAGCGCCCCCCGCGGGGCGGGGCTCGGGCTGCTCCGGGGCAGGGGCCGTGGTGGTGGCCGACGTGGACATGCGTGACCTCATACGTGCGGGGGCCTTGGGGCCCAGTGACGGGCGCCGGGCGGGACGGCGCGCGGCTGCTGGGAACTTGATCGAGTCTGGCTGCCACGCGATCACCAGCAGGTTTCTTCGGTGTTTCTGTTGGTGTTTCGTACGAACAGAAAGAGCCAGACTCAGACCGTTTCAGTATGAACATATGAGTCCGAAATCGCTATCTCCGCGCGTAGACCCTTGGTATACAAGGTCGGACCCGGCCTGGAGACCGACAGCGGGGCGACCCTCGTAAGCTGTGCACATGGCGAAGTGGACCCCCAAGCACGAGGCGCCGGAGCCCCTGGAGGGGCCCGTCGTCGCCACCATCACGGGCGGCACGATCCTCTGGTTCGTCCTCTTCCTGGCACAGCTGCCGTTCTACGGCTGGTTCGACGACCACGGGCACCTGTGGTGGGTGTGGACCTGTCTGGCCGGCGCGGGTCTCGGACTGATCGGCATCTGGTACGTCCGCAGGCGCGACGCGGCGATCAAGCGCGACGCCGCGGCCAAGGGAGCCGCCGCTCCTGCCACCGAATCTCCTGCCACCGAATAAGGAGCGCCCCTACAACCACGGCATCATGCCCCGCCGTCCCCCGTCCTCCCCTGGTCGGATCTTTGGGGCACTCGGCAGGTGAAGCCGTATTTCCGCACGTACCGTCGAATGCATGACGCACATCGACGCCGGCGCCGAGCTCGATCCCGTCCACCCCGTGCCCCTGCCCGCCTCCCGACGGGTACAGGGGCTGTCCGCCGCCGAGGTGGCCGAACGGGTCGCCCGCGGCGAGGTGAACGACGTCCCGGTGCGCAGCAGCCGCTCCCTGGGCGAGATCGTCCGCGCCAACGTCTTCACCCGGTTCAACGCGATCATCGGTGTGCTCTGGCTGATCATGCTGTTCGTGGCGCCGTTCCAGGACAGCCTGTTCGGGTACGTGATCATCGCCAACACCGGCATCGGCATCATCCAGGAGTGGCGGGCCAAGAAGACGCTGGACTCGCTCGCGGTGATCGGCGAGGCGAAACCGACCGTCCGCAGGGACGGTGTCGCCGCCGCGGTCAGTACATCGGAGATCGTGCTCGGGGACCTGATCGAGATAGGCCCGGGCGACAAGGTCGTCGTCGACGGCACCTGCGCCGAGGCCGACGGCCTGGAGATCGACGAGTCGCTGCTCACCGGTGAGGCCGAGCCCGTGGTCAAGCACCCGGGCGACGCGGTGATGTCGGGCAGCTTCGTGGTGGCGGGCGGCGGCGCCTTCACGGCGACGAAGGTGGGCCGGGAGGCGTACGCCGCGCAGCTCGCCGAGGAGGCGTCCCGCTTCACACTCGTCCACTCCGAGCTGCGTACGGGTATCTCCACCATCCTGAAATACGTGACGTGGATGATGATCCCGACCGCGATCGGCCTGGTCATCAGCCAGCTGGTGGTCAAGCAGAACGGCTTCAAGGACTCCATCGCGCGCACCGTCGGCGGAATCGTGCCGATGGTCCCCGAGGGCCTGGTCCTGCTCACCTCCGTCGCCTTCGCGATAGGCGTCATCCGCCTTGGCCGGAAACAGTGCCTCGTGCAGGAACTCCCCGCCATCGAGGGCCTCGCCCGCGTCGACACCGTCTGCCTCGACAAGACCGGCACCCTCACCGAGGGCGGCATGGACGTCACCGAGCTGCGACCGCTCCAGGGCGCCGAGGAGGCGTACGTACGCAAGGTGCTCGGCGCGCTCGGCGAGTCCGACCCGCGGCCGAACGCCTCCCTCCAGGCGATCATCGCCGCCTACCCCGACAGCGAGGAGTGGCGCTGCACCGAGTCGCTGCCGTTCTCCTCGGCCCGCAAGTACAGCGGCGCGTCCTTCAGCGAGGGCAACGGCGAATCGAGTACGTGGCTGCTCGGTGCGCCCGACGTGCTGCTGCCCGCCGGTGGCCCGGCGCTCGCCGAGACCGAGCGGCTGAACGAGGCGGGGCTGCGGGTGCTGCTGCTCGCCCGGGCCTCGAAGGACCTCGACGACCCGGAGGTCAAGAAGGGCGCCCGGCCCACCGCCCTGGTCGTCCTGGAGCAGCGGCTGCGTCCGGACGCGGCGGACACCCTGCGCTACTTCGCCGAGCAGGACGTCAAGGCCAAGGTCATCTCCGGCGACAACGCGGTGTCGGTGGGCGCGGTGGCCGGGAAGCTCGGCCTCAGGGGCGACGTCGTGGACGCGCGCCGGCTCCCCGACGAGCGGGAGGAGATGGCGAAGTCGCTGGACAAGGGGACGGTGTTCGGGCGCGTCACCCCGCAGCAGAAGCGCGACATGGTCGGCGCGCTCCAGTCACGCGGGCACACGGTGGCGATGACCGGCGACGGCGTGAACGACGTGCTGGCCCTGAAGGACGCCGACATCGGGGTCTCCATGGGCTCGGGCTCGGAGGCGACCCGGGCGGTGGCCCAGATCGTGCTGCTCAACAACAGCTTCTCGACACTGCCCTCGGTGGTCGCGGAGGGCCGCCGGGTCATCGGGAACATCACCCGGGTCGCGACGCTCTTTCTGGTGAAGACCGTCTACTCGGTACTGCTGGCCATCCTGGTGGTGTGCTGGCAGGTCGAATACCCCTTCCTGCCCCGGCACTTGACCCTGCTCTCCACCCTGACGATCGGCGTCCCGGCCTTCTTCCTCGCGCTCGCTCCCAACAAGGAGCGCGCGCAACCCCACTTCGTGCGGCGGGTGATGCGGTACTCGATCCCGGGCGGGGTCATCGCCGGGGTGGCCACCTTCGTGACGTATCTGATCGCCCGTCACCACTACACGGGTGCGGGCTCGCTGGACGCCGAGACCAGCGCCGCGACGCTGACGCTCTTCCTGATCTCGATGTGGGTGCTCGCGATCATCGCCCGGCCGTACACCTGGTGGCGGATCTGCCTCGTCGCCGCGATGGGCGCGGCGTTCCTGCTGGTGCTCGTGGTGCCGGGGCTGCAGCACTTCTTCGCACTGAAGCTGGTGGGCACGACCATGCCGTGGATCGCGGTGGGGATCTCGGCGGTGGCGGCGGCCGCCCTGGAGTTCGTGTGGAGATGGGTCGACCGCCACGTGACCGCTTGAGCCGTACGGGACGTACGGGACGTACGGGAGTTGCCGCTGCGCGGAGTCACTGCTGCACGGAGTCACCAGTGCATGGAAGTTACCGCTGCGCGGAGTCGCTACTGCACATCGACATAGTCGCCCGCGGCGTTGAC